>JAJYPL010000007.1 GCA_021795355.1 bacterium
GAAGTGTTTAAACAGTATATAAAAATGTTAAAACAATGTCAAGCGTTTTTTTAATCTTTTTTTAATTTTATTTTAAATATTTTTTTCTTTCCGGATTTTATAATAAATTCTTTAATGTTTTCAGCTATTTGGAAAAAGTCCTGTCCTACTTTAGACTCGATATTTTTTTCGTTTAAGGTATCGAAATATATCTTGACCGCACCCTGCTTAATAAGCCTTTTTGCTTCGCTTTTGCTGGATGCGGCGTCGATTTTTACAAGAAAATCTACTATTATTTCGGATGAAACCGACGCTGCCTTAATATTTTTATCTTCGTTTTGCTTTGTTTCCCCTTTTAAAAAATTAGCGTATTCTTCATATTCAAGTTCAATAACGGTAACGTCTTCCGGATTTACCTTCTTTTGAAACTTATCTTCAAAGTATTTTAGCGCTTTATCCGATTCGGTTTTATCGTAATATCTTTCTACTATTTCAGCCGCCAGTCTTTTTTTTGCGACTATAGGATTTAAACCGCCTTTTAATTCGGCTATTAAATTTTTTAATTCGTTATTCGATATAAAACTCAGGAGCTCGTAGTATTTTATCATCATTTCGTCGGAGATAGACATAATCTTGCCGAACATCTCATTAGGTTCGTCGGAGACGCCTATATGGTTTCCGAGAGATTTGCTCATTTTGTTTTTGCCGTCCAGGCCTTCAAGAAGCGGCATAGTCATTATGACCTGAGAAGCCAGACCAAAACTTTTCATCAATTCGCGTCCGACTATAAGATTGAATTTCTGATCGTTGCCGCCTATTTCAACGTCGGCTTCAAGAAACAATGAATCAAAACCCTGAAGAAGCGGATAGATAAATTCGTGCATTGCAATAGGCCTGTTATCCTGGAATCTTTTTTCGAAATCGTCCTTTTCGAGCATTCTTCTGACCGTATAATTAGATGAAATTTTAATAAATTCGTCAAGCTTTAAGTTTGACAGCCACCAGCTGTTAAAAAGGATTTTAGTTTTTTCGGGTTTTAAAATTTTAAAAGCCTGCGCTTTATAATCTTTAGAGTTTTTCAATACGTCTTCTCTTGAAAGCGGTTTTCTCGTCTCCGACTTCCCTGTAGGATCGCCTATCATTGCCGTAAAATCGCCTATTATGAAATATACTATATGGCCTAATTCCTGAAAAGTCCGCAGTTTGTTTAACAAAACCGTATGTCCGAGATGTATGTCCGGCGAAGTAGGGTCGAAACCGGCTTTTATTTTCAGAGGTATATTATTAGATAGAGAATATAAAAGTTTTTCGTAAAGCTCTTCTTCCTTTATAAGCTCAATGCTTCCTCTTTTAATAGAGTCTATCTGTCTGCGGATTTCGATTTCTATCTCTTTTTTTGACATCAATATAAAAACCTTATTTATTATATTAACATTACAAATTTATGCGAATCTTTTCAATATTCTTGCTTAATTTTGTTTTTTTGTCAATAGTTACGGCGATTGCATTTAAAACTATATCGTTTTCTTCGGGTTCGAATTTTTCGGGAATTCCCGTTAGATAACGTCTGATTGCTATGTCTTTATTTGTTCCAAGAACCGAATATTTTGAACCTACCATCCCTGCATCTGTAATATAAGCGGTACCCTTAGGCAGAATAATATCGTCGTTAGTCTGTACGTGCGTATGTGTGCCCAGAAAAGCGGAAACTTCTCCGTCTAAATACAGTGCAAGCGCTTCTTTTTCGGAAGTAGCTTCCGCGTGAAAATCTATAATAACCGCATCGGATTTATCGCGAACTTCTTTTATTATATCTTTAGCGACGGTAAACGGAGAATCGGAAAGGGCTTTCATAAAAACCCTTCCTTCTAAATTTATAACGGCTATTTTTCTATTAAATTTTGAATCGAATATTCCGTAACCTTTTCCTGGAGATAAAGGCGGATAATTTGCAGGGCGCAAAAGCCTGAATTGATTATTTATATAAGGAATAATTGATTTTTGATCCCATATATGATTTCCGGTCGTTATAACGTCTACGCCGAGATTAAATATGAAATCGGCAACGGCGGGAGCGATACCCATTCCGTGAGCGGCATTCTCTCCGTTTGCAATAATGAATTCAGGCTTATATTCAGCGATTAACGAACCTATAAGCGATTTTACTGCCGACCGTCCAGGTTTTCCAATAATATCCCCTATAAAAAGAATATTAATTTCGTCGTTATTTAGCAAATTCCGTAGCCCTCGTCTCCCTGATGACCGTTACCTTAATCTGCCCCGGATACTGCATGGTATTTTCAATTTTTTTCGCTATATCTTTAGACAATACGACCGAATCCTCGTCGGAAATTTTTTGGCTCTGAACTATAGCTCTGATTTCCCTTCCCGCCTGTATTACGTAACTTTTTGCAACGCCGCTGAAAGAATTTGCTATAGATTCAAGATCCTCAAGTCGCTTTACGTATGTCTCGAACATTTCTTTCCTTGCGCCTGGTCTTGCGGCACTAAGAGCGTCGGCCGCAGAAACTAAAACTGCAAGCACACTGTTCGGCTCTTCGTCGAAATGATGAGCGGCAATAGCATGAACCACTTTAGGCGATTCGCCGAATTTTTTTGCAAGATCGGCGCCTATTATAGCATGCGAACCTTCTACTTCATGGTCGACAGCCTTGCCTATGTCATGCAAAAGTCCTGCTCTCTTAGCCTGTTTAACGTTGATATTTAATTCGGAAGCCATTATTCCGCAAAGAAATGCAACTTCAATAGAATGATTATATACGTTTTGCGAATAACTCGTCCTGTATTTTAATCTGCCCAAGAGTTTAAGGAGTTCCGGATGCACACCGTGAATTCCGACATCGAACGTTGCCTGTTCCCCTGCTTCTTTCATAGTCTGATTAAGTTCTTCTTCTACTTTTACAACTATTTCCTCTATTCTTGCAGGATGAATTCTGCCGTCGGCAATCAATCTTTCCAAAGAAAGCTTGGCGATTTCCCTCTTAATTGGATTAAAAGAAGATAGAATAACCGCTTCAGGCGTTTCGTCTATTATTAAATCGACTCCGGTAGCGGCTTCGAGAGCACGGATATTTCTGCCCTCCCTGCCTATAATTCTGCCTTTCATTTCATCGCTTGGAAGCTGAACGGAAGATATAGATTTTTCTGCAACGTAATCTCCTGCATAACGCTGTATAGCCGTAGCTATAATTTCTTTAGCCTTTTTATCCGCAATCTCTCTTGTTTCGTCCTCTATTCTCTTAATCGCTTTGGCGGATTCGTGCTTAGCTTCTTCAGTTATGGAACTTATAAGAATATTTTTTGCTTCGGTAGACGTCATACCGGATATTTTTTCTAATTCGGCAATTTTTTCTTTTATTTTGTCTTCTATCAATTTCTCTTTTTCGGAAACTGCTTTTTCGGATTGCGCAAGAATCTTTTCTCTTCTCATAAAATCGCTTTCTTTTTTCTCTATCAAAGATATTCTTTTTTCAAGATTGTCTTCTTTGATAGACAGTCTTTTATCGAGCTGATTTAATTCCTGCTTTTGAACCCTTATTTCTTCGTCGGCAATTTCCTTTAGCCTTATAGATTCGGATTTAGCGGCTAAAAAGGCTTCCTTCTTAATTTCTTCGGCTTTTTTTTCTGCATCTCTGATAATATTAGCGGCTTTATAAGAAGAACTGCTTAACGAACCTTTATCTGCAAAATATTTAACTAAAAAACCGACAACAAAAAATATTGCGGCAGTAATAATTATTAAAATCGGTAAAATATACCCAGTCATTTGTTTTCTCCTTATTTACTGCAAATCATAGTGCTCGATCAACTTTAAATATTCCATTTTCCGTAATTATAAAATTCATTTTTACGTCTTCAGGCTCGGACTCCAATGCATCGTTTTTAATAAACTGAAAATCGTAACAAACGCCGATAAAATAAGAATCGGCAGCTTTTTTTAAAGACCTGTCGTAACAACCCTTGCCGTAACCCACCCTGTTTCCGTATATATCAAAAGCAAGTCCCGGCACAAAAAAAGCGTCTATATCTTTTTCGTCTATTCCATCGCCGTTTTTAGGGCTTAAAATGCCTAAAGAATCTCTTTTAATGGAGTCCATGCTTTCAAATTTATAAAAACCCATACGCCCGTCGTTTTCGCATACCGGCATAAATATCTGCATATCGCCGCTTTTATTTACGTCTATAAGGTACTCCATCCTGACCTCATTTTTTATACTCATATATATCGCAATTTTTTTAAATAAATTTAATACTATATAATCGTAAGCAATTTTGGAAATATTTAAGCTTGCCGCATTAATGAACGGTTCCGTTAATTTGATTCTATTATTTTTCATTAATTCTCTTACATCTTTTTTATTTATCATTTTAAAAGGTGTGCAAAATAGCGGAAGAAATAAAGAGAGAAAGGATAACCCCGCATGTACCGAAGAGATTTTTAAAATTGGACCTATAAAAAAATAGGTGGTAATCGTTTACCTGCTGAAAAAAGGAATCTTTGTTTCCAAAGTTCCTTACCGTAACAGACAGTGACAATCCCTTTCTATCCAACTGTTGGGTCAATTTTAACAACCAGCATCAAATACCGCAGGGTTTATAAAAAATTAAAACTGCTAAATACTAACTATTAAGACTTGGATATATATTTATATATATTATTTACTTTTTCCAAAACCCTTCTGCTCTCGTTATTAGTCTCCATTTTATCGGACATAAAATCATCCGCAATATTAAGCGCGGTTAAAACGGCTATGTTAAAAGAATCTACAGATCTGGTTTTTTTAACCACCTCATCCGCTTTTGCGTTGACATACTCCGCTAATGATTCCAAATACTTTCTGTCTTTATCGCTGTTTAAAATAAATTTACGATTTAAAATTTTTAATTCTATAAGTTCGCTCATAGCTGTATAGAATCTAAATTATTTAATATTTCGTCTATTTTTTTTACTACAAAATCATTATCTGTTTCATAAGTGGAAATTTTATCTTTTAACTCTTTAATTTCATCATCTTTTATTTTAACCTCCGCTAAAAGTTTATCTCGTTCCGTTTTAATTTTTTCAAACGATTCCTTAATTAAAATAACCTTTTCTTCTATTATACTTAAATTATTAATATCCATTTTTTGATTTCCCGAAAATAATTCATTCATAAGTTTAATTGCTTAATATATTAATTAAATTATACTAAATTATGCCGAAGTATATAAATGAGCGTAAGGTCTTGCGCTTGAAGGCACAATTTTATAAAAGGGTTTTTTATATATCTCTTCAATGGATATATTAAAACTGTTTGCAAAGTCGGTTAAATATTCTTTCAAGAAATCTGCATCTTTATCGTCTATTTCATAAAGCTCGGCTTCATTGGAAAACTTTGAAAAATCTATTTTTTTTCTTATAAATATAGTGCCTCCGTGCATACCGGAAGCAAAATAATCTATATCTAATTCATCGGAATCATCGTCTTCCAGCCCCAGTAGCACTATTACGCCGCCCGCCATATATTCGGCAAAAAAACTTCCTACTTTTCCTCCTATAATAATAACCGGCAGCTGTTCGTTATAACCTTTCATATGGATCCCGACCCTGTAGCCGGCATTGCCTCTAATAAAGATTCTGCCCCCTCTCATACCGTAGCCTACCACGTCTCCGGCGTCTCCGTTTATTATGATTTTACCGGCATTCATAGTATTGCCTACATTATCCTGCGCGTTATTATTTACCGTTAAAGTAGGACCGTCCATAAAGGCTCCTAAATCGTTTCCCGGCGTTCCGTTTATGTTAATAACGACATCGTCGCCTTTTATACCGTCGCCAATATAATACTGACCGTTAACGTTTTCTATAAAAAATTTTTTTACCCCGTTTGCTATGCCTTCTCTTATGAGCCTGTTAAGCTCTTTATAGTGCATTCCGGCTGCATCAATCGTCATCATATATGTTTTTTTATTGCTCCTTTTAATATATTATAATAATATTATATTTTAATTTTTACAAGCCGGCATGCTTAATTCCCAACGCTTTTAGTTCGGCGTCGGTTAATTCTATGCCCCTTAATCTTTCTCTTGAACCCCTCAAACTTTCAATCGAATTAACTCCCATTGCCCCCAATACTTCTTGTATCTCGTGGCTCCATGCCGAAATAAGATTATATAATCTTTCTCCGTAAACTTCCGGATCCAGCCTGCGCACAAGTTCCGGCCTTTGAGTAGTGATACCCCAGCTGCAGTTTCCGGTGTTGCATTTGCCGCAAACGTGGCAGCCCATAACTATTAATGCCGCCGTTCCGATAGCAACGGCGTCCGCGCCGAGAGCTATAGCTTTTACGGCGTCCGCGCTGGATCTTATGCTTCCTGCGGCTATTATAGATGCTTCGTTTCTTATGCCTTCTTCCCTTAATCTTTCGTCAACCTGCGCAAGAGCAAGTTCAATGGGTATTCCTACATGATCCCTGATAACGGTCGGAGCGGCACCGGTGCCGCCGGAATATCCGTCGATATAAACTATATCCGCGCCGGCTCTTACTATGCCGCTTACTATTGCGGCTATATTATGAACCGCGGCTACTTTAACGGATACCGGTTTTTCGTATTCGGTCGCTTCTTTAATTGCATATATAAGCTGTCTTAAATCTTCAATCGAATAAATATCGTGATGAGGCGCCGGAGAAATAGCGTCCGTTCCGACGGGAATCATTCTTGTCCTGGAAATATCTATTCCTATTTTTTCTCCGGGAAGATGTCCGCCTATACCCGGCTTTGCACCCTGTCCAATCTTAATTTCTACTGCCACGCCGCTGTTTAAATAATCCCTGTGAACGCCGAATCGTCCGGATGCAACCTGAACTATAATATTTTTACCGAAAGGCACTAAATCGTCATGCAGTCCGCCTTCGCCGGTATTCATAACTATTCCTAGCGCCCTCGCCGCTAAAGCCATAGCCTTTTGGGCATTAAGAGAGATAGAGCCGTACGACATAGCGCCGAAAACAAAAGGAGTCTGGAGTTCTATCTGGGGCGGCATTTTTGTTTTTAAGACAGGCTCGCCTTTTTCGTCGAAATCCAGGTCTAATTTTGAGGGTTTCTTGCCGAGATACGTCCTTAACTCCATAGGTTCTCTTAAAGGATCTATAGAAGGGTTAGTAACCTGACAGGCGTCTAAAAGTATATGGTCAAAATATTTTTTATATTTAAACGTAGTGCCCATGCCGGAAATAACTATACCGCCGGTTTCCGACTGTCTCCAGATATTTTTTACGAGCGGTTCCTGCCAGTTCGCATTTTCTCTGATAACGGTAGGATTTTTAATTATAGAAATAGCTCCTTCGGGGCAGTAAGTGTAACACCTGCCGCATGCTGCGCATTTAGAATGGTCAGCAAGAATCTTGTCTCCGCCGAAACTGTAAGTTCCCCATCCGCAATTTTGGATACATCTTTTGCATCTTACGCATTTATTATGATCTATGACCGCTAAATATTCCGATTGAATATTGGAAAAAGAAGATTTTGTCATAAACTAAGCAGTCCTCCTTTCAAAGACGTCTTTTCTTTTATATCGTCAAACTCTACCATAACAGGCTCTCCGGCTTTCGGAGACCATATCATGTCGGGAGACTGGCAAACTGCACGAATAGCGGCTTCTTCTGAAGCTACATATGTAAAATCGCCGTTAGAAGCTGCAACAAGCGGCCTGAGTTTTATTCTGTCGTTCATAGCCACCATACCGCCGGAATATCCAAAAACTATAGCAAAAGGTCCGTTTAAAAGCGCGCTTCCGTAAACCTGCCTTAATGCCGTAAATAACTTTTTTTTGTCGTTTTCCATTTTATCAATTTTCTGATAAAACGGAGAAGCGAGTACCGTTAAAGCCAAACGTATGGGAATTTTATGTTTTCTTATTAAAAGATCTAAAATGTAAGTTATAACTTCCGTATCCGTTCTTAATGCCAGATTGTATTTATACATCTCTAAATATCTTTTATTGATTCCGTAAGAAGATATTTCCCCGTTATGCACTATAGACCAGTCCAAAAGCGTAAAAGGATGCGCGCCGCCCCACCAGCCGGGGGTATTTGTAGGAAATCTGTTATGCGCCGCCCACATATAACCTTCTATTTCTTCGAGCCTGTAAAAATCTGCTACGTCTTCGGGATAACCTACGCCTTTAAATGCTCCCATATTTTTTCCGCTTGAAAACACATAAGCGCCGTCGTAATTTTGATTAATGAGCATAACGCTGTTTACCACAAAATCATCGTCTTCCAACTCGTGAAACAACTTATCCTGCCTGTCGGATTTAGGTTTTATAAAATAACGGTGAAGATATGGATGGTCGTAAATTTTAGAGGTCTTAAAAGTAGGAATAGACTCCTCTTTTTCTACTATGAAATTATTTCTTAGATATTCTTCGACGTCGGTCTTAGCGGAAAGATTATCGTACATTATATGGAAAGCGTAAAGATCGGCATAATCAGGATAATTGCCGTAAACGGCAAAACCGCCTCCTAAACCGTTTCCTCTGTCATGTTCCACCGAAATAGCTTTTTTAATGTCGCTTCCGTTAGTTTTAACCTTTTTGGCATTTATGATACCGCATAGGCCGCAACCCGATATATCTCTTTCCGTATTAAATTTATTTTTTATTTTTAACACTTTAGTACCTCTGCTTTTTGTAAATTTATTTATAAAGTATACTTAAATTCAATATAACATATATACGCTTTTTTAACAATAAATCTATAAAATATTTTCGTCTAATATTCTTTTAAATTCATTATCTAAAATCTTTTTGGCAGGAGGAAGCCCCAGCTTTTTCCGCATTCCTTCCTGCGGATCGCCGAGCCTTAAAGTTTTAAAGAAAAGCTCTCCCGCTTTTTTAACTTTCTGAGGGCCGACGTCGTTTTTTAGCGCAAGATTTTTTAAAGTCGTAAGAACTTTCTCCCAACTATAATTTTGAGGGCATAATTCGACGCATGTATGACATTCGAGACATTCCCATACTATTTTTGAAGACATAGCTCTTTCGATATCGTTTTCTAAAATCATTTTTATTACTAAAGGCGGATTATAAGATTCAAAAGAAAGGCTCATCGGGCAATCGTTTTTACATGCGCCGCAGTTGCAGCATCTGACTAAAGAATCCTTATCGAAAATAGTGGTATAATCGGTTACGGTCTTTATCTTTGTAAATTTTTCAAGAAATTTTCCGGCTTTTATTTTATGCTGAGAAATCAGTTCTTCCGCTTCTTCTATGCCGAAAGCTAAGCACATAAGCTCCTCTAAAGTTATAACCGGGATCTGGCGCTTTACGCCTTCTTTCAAAAGCATATACTGGTTCGTGTCGAACTGCGTAAAACACGACGGGCAAACGGTAGTGATTATATCCGCTCCGCTTTCATTAACGGAATCAAGTTTTATTCTTGCCATAACGAGAGATTTATCGTGTTCGTCCACTCTGTCTAAAGCCTGTCCGCAGCACATCATTTTATTTTTATACTGAACTACGTTAGCTCCGAGAGCTTTTAAAATATTATCGTATTTGCGGGGTTCAAAAGGAGAATCGAAATTTATGGAATGCGACGGTCTTACTAAATGGCATCCGTAGTGTATTGCGATATTTAAACCTTTTAAGGGATACTTAACGTTTGCCCTTATTTTTTCCAGCCCCACTTCGTCGTGAAGATGTTCGATAAAATGGTAAACGGACGCCTCGGCGGAAAAATTAAGGTCTATTTTTTCAAGAGTTTCATTAATTTTTTTCTGATACGGAAGATCGGATGCAACTTTATTCCTAATCTGCTTAAGATTGGAATAACACCCTGTACATACGGAAATTATGTCTGCATTCTGTTTCTCCGCAAGCGCTATATTTCGAATGCCTGTTAAATCAAAAAGACTTTCGTCTATATTTTTAATTAAAGATTTTTCCGGACAGCACGTAAAAGAATCGATATCTTTATGCTTTATATTCAGCTTGTCCAAGACTAATCTCGTAGCTTTTTCCATAAACGGGAATTTTGCCTGTATAGTGCATCCCCAAAAAAAAGTATATTCTCTATTCATATTTATATTTTATTGTTATATAATTAATATAATATTGCTATTTATGCATATTCGATTTAAGTTATTAAAAAAATAAACCGAGCATAAAATATGCATTATAAACAGTATAAAATATATTAAAAAAAAATTCAATTTTAAAATTATTTTTTTAAAAATTTTAAAAAACTATGGACATTTTTAATCAAGTCCAGCTGTTTGGAACGGCATCGGATCCGTCGTCGGACGTAAATTACGAAAAATCTTTTGCTTCAGCAAATATGCCTATTGCTATAAAAGGGGTTAAAGACGAAATAATTTACATGAACGAGCAGGCTAAAGTTCTTTCTAATTATTCCGGAGGTTCGATATTCATTTCTTATGACGAAAAATTGCCGGACGATATAATAAGAATAAATGAATTAACCGGTTTAAACATCAATAAAAAAGTTGACTTGAAAACGCCTTCGGGCAAAATCGACCAAAAATTTTTCCGTATAGACGGTATAACGCTTTTAAATAAATTCGGACTATTCTCTGGAACTTTGTTTATATTTAACGAGTTCACGGCATCGGTAAAATACCTTTTGAATTCAATAGCAAAACAGGGTATCAATAATTGCGTTTTTGACGAAATTACCGGTTTAATGCTAAAAAATCAATTTAAAGAATTTTTTTCAAGAGAGACCGAAAGGGCGGAAAGATACCGCATTCCTTTGTCGGTAACGGTATTTTATTTTGAAAATTTAGTATTTTTCGGACAATCTTTCGGAAACGAAAAACTTAACCAAGTATTAAAATATATAGGTCTTTATTTTAAGCAGAAATTGAGAAAAACAGACATAATTTTTAGAATAGATTTTAATGATTTTATAGGAATTCTGCCTCATACTAATTATGAAAACGCCGATAAAAAATTTAAAAAAATTAAAGAGGAATTTAATCTGCTTTTAAAATTTCCTGAAAACGTAAAACCTAAATTTATATACGGTATTTCCGAATTGAATTTAAAAAAACATTATAAGAATTACGAATTGATTCTTGAAGAGGCAAAATTAGATATGGCGCAGAGAAACAATTTATCCGTTAAGCAGGATGCCGGATACACTTTTTAAATATTTATAAGAAGAAATTAAAGAAAACAGTATGCTGATAAAAATAAGGATTAATCCTATATCTCCAAAATTTAAATAAAAATGCTTGTAATATATTAGAAGACAAAGTATTCCAAACATTTGAAATGCGGTTTTCCATTTTCCTTCCCTGCCGGCCGGTATCACAACCCCTTTTTCGCTTGCTATAGCCCTTAATCCGGTAACGAATATTTCTCTGAAAATTATTACCGCCACAACCCAAGCCGGAATTCTTTGCAGAGGTATAAGCATAATCAATATAGTAACGACGAGCAGTTTATCGGCTATCGGATCTAAAAAAATCCCCAAATTAGTTACAATATTATTCTTCCTTGCAATGTAACCGTCGATAAAATCCGTTGCAATAGCAACGACAAAAAAAGCCGCAGCAGCTATTCCGTAAATTTCCTTATTAAAAAAAAGGAGAAAAAATATTATGGGTATAATTAATATTCTTGAGAGGGTGAGTATATTTGGAATATTATATATCTGCTTATTAGATTTCATTTTTTTTATTTTTACTATTAACGTTTATCGCCCGTCGTAATAATTTAATACCTCTTTTACATAATTTTGGGTTTCGCCGTAGGGAGGTATCCCCCCGTATTTATTTACGGCTCTGCTTCCCGCATTATAAGCTGCGAGAGCCAGCTGCAAATTTCCGTTATATTTTATTATCAGGCTTTTTAAATATTCAGTGCCGCCGTAAATATTTTGAGACGGATTAAACGGATCCGACACATTCAGCATTTTTTGCGTTTGAGGCATAAGCTGCATTAGTCCTTCCGCTCCCTTATCGGAAACGGCGCTGCTGTCATATCCCGATTCTACTTTTATAACCGCCTCGATAAGTTTTGGACTAACATTGTATTTTCTTGAAGCTTTTAAAATAATTTGCTTATATAAATTACTGCCGTAGCCGTTAAATTTAGCGTTATTGTAATTCTTAGTCCGCATATAAAGACTGTACCCGTTAGAAACCGGAACATTGGAAAAAGATACCGTCCCGTTTTTACCCACGCGCATATATATATCGGCGGCGGCATTTCGCGTACACATTCCTGCCGCAAACGATACGAAAGAAAATGCAGCGAAAAAAAATAAACAATTAAAATAATAATGATTTCTCATAAAAATTCTTCATTTACTCTCTGATAATAAAGCATTCATGGCGGCGGCGGCAGGAGAACTTCCGCCAAGATTTCCGAAATTTCCTATAGAATTAAACATATCGTTTTTATATAATAAAGTTTTAGATTCCGAAGCTCCTACAAACCCGACGGGCATGCCTATAATCAAAGAAGGGAAATAGTTTGAAGTTTCTCTTAATCCTCTGCAATATTCGATAACGGCGAGCAATGCGGTAGGCGCATTGCCTATAACTATAATATCCGGTAAAATTTCGCCGATTGCATGCTTTATTGCAACTGCCGATTTTGTCTGTCCGGCAGGTTCCGGCAGGCTTTCATGATTTACAAAACAATTAACGTCGAGAACCGCTTTTTTGTTTACGTTTTTGCTTATTCCGGCTTTCGTCATTTCGGAATCGCAAACTATCTTTAACGGTTCATTTTTGACAATTTTATCTTTGATAAGTTCTATAGTTTTTTCAGCCGGTTTATTTTTAAAAAACACCGAGTCGGCATAACTTACGTCGCTCGTCGCATGTATAACTCTTTTTACTATCCGCCGCTCTAAACATGAATATTTACTATGAAAATCAATATTGTCTTCAAGCAAAGATTCTACGATCTTAATGCTCTTTTCGTAAATATTTTCTCCGGCGTTGATAACGGCGCTTTGATTCATATTTTATTTTCTTAAAATGATATAATATAATTATAAAATTAATAATAGAAGATTATTATTAATTTTATATTATTACTTAAAATTTATCATATTTTGTCTATAAAGACAAGCAGTAAAACAAAATGAAAAATATACTGAATTTATCCAAAAAAGAATTAGAAGAATACTGTACGGCAAACGGATTCAAAAAATACGGCGCAGAACAGATTATGAGATGGATTTATCAAAGCAGAATTTTTGATTTTTCCGTAATGTCCGATATTTCTAAGGATTTAAGGAGAAAGCTCGATGAAGATTTTTACGTTAAACTTCCCGAGATAATAGACGTTAAATATGAAAAAGACGGGGACGGATATTCTAAAAAATATCTGATAAAATTTGAAAACGAGGATATCGCGGAATCCGTATCTATAGCGCATAAAAACAGGAAAACTTTATGCGTTTCGTCCCAGGTAGGATGCAGGATGGGATGTGTTTACTGCGAAACCGCCGGAATGGGTTTTTCAAGAAATCTGACGTCCGGCGAAATAATTTCGCAATTATTGACCGTTGAAAACGATAATAGCGATAAAATTACGAATATGGTCTTCATGGGCATGGGCGAACCTTTAGATAATATAGCAGAAGTCGAAAAAGCTTTAGAGATATTGTCAAACGACAAGTTTATCGGAATAGCTCAAAGAAAAATAACCGTTTCTACTTGCGGCTTGATTAATGTTCTGGAAAATTTTGATATAAACGCATATAAATATAAGCTTGCGATATCGCTTAATGCCGCAGATAGCGAAACCAGAAGTTTTTTAATGCCGGTAAATAAAAAATTCCCTTTAGAAAAAATAGCGGATCTGGTAAATTTAAAAAAACCTTCGCTTCATAATAAAATAACCTTGGAATACGTGCTTATAAAAGACTTAAACGACCGAATAGATGACGCAAAAAGGATGATAAAACTGTTTTCTCCTTCAAAAGTAAAGATAAATTTAATTCCTTTAAATAAAGACGAAAATTCGGTTTATCTAAAAAATTTTGAAAGACCGGACGATTTTACTATTGATAAATTTAAAACAAAATTAGCCAATGCAGGTTTTACCGTAACGGTAAGATTTTCCAAGGGCGGTTCTATTAACGGAGGATGCGGACAGTTAAAGGCGCAAATGTTGAAATATTAAATTCTTAATAAAATGTTTTTGAAAAATGCCGCTTCCGGAAAGAGGAAAATTCTTGGATTTTTTTATTATATTTTCTATGCCTGTTTCTCTTTCTAACCGGTCGGAAAGAATATATTTCAAACATCCGTCCAATACCGAAGATTCAACCGCCTTAATCTTTTTCCCTTTAAAAGGAAAGATATCTACTAAATCAATTATATCCGTTTTTATATGGCTGCCGAAAGTTCCGGAAATAAATACGTCGAAATCGGTATAGTTAGAAATTTTAAATTTTTCCAATAATATTTCCGAAGCGGATTTCACCGCAGACTTTGCAAACTGAAACTGCCTTAAATCCTCCTGAAAAAATTTTACGGCGTTTTTTCCGTCAAAATAAACGACGATTTCATTTTCGCCGTTTTCTTCATTCTTCCTGACTACCGTAAAGTTCTCGGAATCTATATCTTCGGGCGGCAGTATTCTTCCGTTTTCGTCTATTATGCCTTCTTTTAATAATTCATATACGAGGCTCATTATGCCGCTGCCGCATATACCGGAAGGGTGAGAACCCGATACGGTATTAATTTTAAAAATTCCGTTTTCAAGATTAACGTCGGAAATTGCTCCGGCAGAAGAAGCAGTCGTTCCAAATTTTATATTTCCGCCTTCAAATGCCGGACCTGCCGGCGCAGAAGTAGTATAGATTTTATCTTTGCATCCTAAAGCTATTTCTACGTTAGTGCCAAAATCAGCTATAAAAGCAGGTTTCGTTCTGTTTATCATATCCAGATAATAGATGGAAGAGACGGTATCGCCTCCTACGAATCCGTCTAATACCGGAAAGATGAACATTTTTTTATTTTTTATGTTTAAGCCTGAAATATAATCGGTATTTTCCGGAAAAAAAATTTCCGAAGACGGTTTATAAGGAGGTTTTGATAAAGAAATTAAAGGATAGCCGCAAAACGCCATTTCCATAACGGTGTTTCCGGCAATCACAATTTCTTTTATATCTTCGTATCCGAAACCTAATTCGGATTTAAAAGAATCTATCAAACTATTTATAGTCTCAACGGCTTTTTCTTGAAGTTTGCCTGCGGAGTTTTTATCCAATCCGTTCTGTATCCTTTTTACCGAATCTAATCCGAATTCGTAATACTGCAGATTGGTTGTGCTCTTATAAGGATAAACTTTTTTTGTTCCGTCCGCCAAAACAGCGGCGACGGTCGTCGTACCTAAATCAATACCTAAGGAATATTGCATATAATGTTTATATAAATCCCGTTACGAACGCCTTTTTCTAAGACTCTGCCTATTTTATAAAGGGGTTCGCCTTTTTTTGCGAAAGAGTCCTCTAACACGGCGGATTTATCTATGGGAACGGATAGAATCAGCCCGCCCGACGTTTCTGCGCCGAATGCCGTCCATAATAAATTTTCGTCGACTTCTTTTTTAACGGAAGTATAGGACGCGAAATACTTCCTGTTGCGTTTCGTGCCTGCGGGATTAATCCCTCTTTTAATTAATTCCAATACTCCATTTATAACCGGAAGCGACTGCAGATATATTTCGCAGGATACATCGCTCGCAATCATCATTTCGCTCAAATGGCCTACAAGTCCGAATCCGGTCACGTCCGTCGCCGCATTTACAATGCCGGTCGAAACTGCAATTTCGGAAGCATATTTATTCAGCTTAGACATTGACTTAGACGCTTCGACTAAGGTTTCTTCCGGCAAAAAATCGGTGCATATTGCGCTGACGGCAAATCCGGTGCCGAGGCTTTTAGTAAGATATAAAATATCTCCCGGTTTAACGCCTTGATTGGAATAGATATTATCTATTCCGCATATTCCGGTCACGCTTAACCCGTATTTTATTTCTTTGTCGTCTATGGAATGACCGCCCAAAAGAGCAACGCCGGCTTCCTTTATTTTGTCCAATCCTCCGCTCAGTATAAGGTTAAAAACCTCCTTATCGACGTCGTTTATGGGGAAACATGCGATATTTAACGCCGTTATAGGTTTGCCGCCCATTGCGTAAACGTCCGAAAGAGCGTTGGCTGCGGCAATTTGACCGAAAGTATAAGGGTCGTCAACTACCGGAGTAAAAAAATCCACCGTTTGTATAAGACATTTATCGCCGCTTATCTTATACACGCCGGCATCGTCTTTATACCCGAAACCCACCAAAACGTTGTCGTTCTCCGGAACAGATAATTTTTCTAATATTTTAGAAAGGTCCTCCGGACCTATCTTACACCCTCAGCCGTGAGCGCTTGTCATACTGGTAAGTTTATATTTCTTTGAAGTCATAAAGATTCAATTTTATTAATGGGGCACAAATGGTCCAAATGCCGATAGAAACATTTAGGAAAAGGTGTCAGATTAATTTTCCGCATATCGTATTTTGTGACTGGGACAGAATTGAATTCTGTCCCAGTATTTAATAATGTTAATTGACTTTCCGTATGAGGAAAATAAAATCTGACGCCTTTTCCCCAGAATTGAATTCCGGCACAGTATTAATTAAGGCATTTTGCCGCCTACTATGAGATACTTAAGGTCTTTATCGGTAAATTTAACTCCGCCTCCAAGATAAATAGACCTTTGGGAATTATCGGTTATATTATCGTATCCGGCATCTAAAAAAATATGTCTGTAAAAAGTATATGCCAAGCCGGCGTTAATATCTTCGCTTACGCCGTTATTGTCCGAATTAAACCCGAATGCCCTTGCATAAATTTTTAAATTTTTACCGGTATCCGGCACGTAATAATTTACGCCGACGGCTCCGGTAGAATAAAGCAATCCTGCAAGAAGCGTAAAGTTATAAAAATTTTTGGCGATTAACGCATTAAACTTTATGCTGTTGGAATAGCTGTACTGAGTAGTATTCGTAGTAACGCTCGAAGGATAAAACTGACCCGACGGAGGATTATTTGTAGTGTAAGTCGTAGTCTGCGTTTCCCCGTAAGTATTTCCGTAACCCATAGGAACCGAAGCGACGCCGAGTTCATAATAATGTCCGGGGGACGGCTCAAGTTTAACGTTTACTTGCGATACCGAACCTTCGCTTCTTGCAAGATACTGGGAGCTCATATTGACTTTTACTCTGAATCTGCTGTACCCGCCTACGATATTATTAATACCTTTTAGCGAACCGTTTAAATTATCGTAAACTGAATTTCTGTTGACCAATTTACCTATAGTTCCCTGTCCGTTGTTTATTTTAGAAGAAATTCCATAAAGTTCGTTAAGCGTAAGTTTTAATTTTTTTGTATCTGCATTTATATTTTTAAGACTTCCGTTAATATTTCTTCTATTCTTAGCGACGATATAGTTTAAATTTTTAGAAAGACCCTTTATGTTATGGGTTATAGACGGAAGTTCTTTTCTTAAATTATAAGATATGGCATTAAAGTTATGAATGGTTCTTGTAATAGCGGCATCGTTTTGAACGGTTAATCCGTTAATATGCCTGGAAATTGCTGCAAAATTGGACAGAATAACGTCAACGTTTCTCTGGTTTACATATACAAGCCTGTTTAAATTTTCCGAAAGCGTAGCGATATTGTGTAAAATCGCTTTAATATTCTTTTCGCCGGTCTTAGTCCCTATAGAGTTTTTTAGAGATTTTGAAACTTTCTCAAGATCGCCTGCCGTTTTTGAAAACTTAGTTATCAAGCCGGACATGCTTTGGGGCGACATCTCGCTTCTTATAACCTCTTTATCCAAAACTTTTTCAGACTGCTCCGGCTGTTCTCCCGCCGCAGGAGAAATTGCAATATAAGATTCGCCGAGGAGACTCAATGACCTTATAGACGCAATATATTGAGGATAAACTTTATATTTTGAGTTAATAGCCATATAAACTCTTGCTAATCCTTTTTCTAAACTTATTTTTTCTACCGAGCCTATTTTTATGCCGGCCATAGTAACCGAGGTTCCTGCGCCTATACCGCTTGCGGATTTGAAATAAGCAGAAATTACGTACGTAGGCTGCTTAAAAATATGTATCTTGCCTACTTTGAAGGAAAAATATGCAAGTATCGCAAGCACTATTACTACAAAAATACCTACTTTTGTTTCTTTATTGATATTCATAAGCCGAAAAATTAAAAATATATAAAATTAAATAGAAATAGGTCCTTCCATGCTTCCGGATACAAATTGTTTTACTATCGGATTAACGGAATTTTTGAAAGCTTCCGCCTGTCCGTATTCAATTATTTTACCATCATAAAGCATTGCTATTATATCCCCCGTCTTATAAGCGCCGGCTATATCGTGGCTTATAATTATTCCGGTAAAATTGAATTTATCGTGCATAGATATAATTAGGTTATTGATAACGTCCGACATAATAGGGTCTAATCCCGTGGTGGGTTCGTCAAAAAGCATTATCTCCGGATTAAGTATCAGCGCCCTCGCTACCCCTACTCTTTTTCTCATACCGCCCGATATTTCGGAAGGCATTTTCTTGTCATGGCCTTCCAAACCGACGTCTTCTAATACGGAAAATACTTTTTCCTTAATTTCATTTTCCGAAATTTTCAGATGCCGCCTCAAAGGAAATGCAACATTTTCAAAAACATTTAAGGAATCCAGCAATGCGCCGTCCTGAAAAACCATTCCGAATTTTTTTCTTACTTCGTTAAGTTCTTTCTTTTTTAAAAGATTAATATCTAAGCCGTTTATTAAAACTCTGCCGGAATCGGGCTGCATAAGCCCTATTATATGCTTAAGCATAACGCTTTTTCCGCCGCCGCTCCTGCCTATTACTACCGTTATTTTTTTATCCTCGAATTTTATATTTAAATCGTCTAAAACTTTTATTCCGTTAAAAGATTTCGACAATTTGTCTAAAATAATCATAAAAAATAAATTATAAATACCTTGCGCAATGCAAACTGTTAAAGTCCAAAAAATAAAGTTATATCTATAGTTATATCTATAGTTATATCTATATTTGAATATTTATAATTATATACCCCTATGTAAAATTAATCAATTTCACATAGGTTGACGATTTAAAAATTAAAACAAAATCGACGTTAAAATATAATCGGCAAATAAAATATAAACGGAACTTAACACTACCGCCTGAGTAGTAAATTTTCCTACACCTTTAGCGCCTCCGGAAGTCTGAAAACCTTTATAGGTACTTATAATCGATAATATAGCGCCGAAAAATACCGCTTTTAACAAGCCGTTATAAATATCGCTCAGCTTGACGTACTGATATATTTTTTCTATATAAGTTACATGATTTAATCCTAAAAAATAAACATAAACAATATATCCGCCTATAATTCCTATTAAAGAACATAATACCGCCATTACGGGAAGCATTAACATTGCGGCAAGAACACGAGGAACGGAAAGGAAATAATAAGGATCCACCGCCATAACCTCTAAAGCGTCTATCTGCTCAGTTACCTTCATAGTTCCTATTTCGGAAGCCATAGAAGAACCGCATCTTGCGGTAATCATAAGAGCAGTTAGAACCGGCCCCAGTTCCCTCAGCATAGACAGGGCTACGGTAGGGCCTATCATATACGTAACGCCTACTATTTTAGCTGCGTAATAGGATTGCAAAGACAAAACCATGCCTGTAAAAAGACCCGTTAATCCTACGACGTAGAATGAATCCACGCCGATAAATATCATCTGGTCTATAAGATTTTCTAAGTTAACGAAATATGCGGCTATGGAAAGTATCAGATCCCCCATATAAATAACTATAGAGCCGAGTTCGTTAACGGTGTATATAACGAAATTGCCTATTTTTTCAAACGGGCTCAGCAGTTTAATTGCTATATTCATAATTTGAGGAAAAAGCTTTCTTTTATTTTAAATATTTTGAAAACTCTAAGACTCTTCCAATTCGACGTGCCAGTATGCATTGTCGACAATATTTAGAAACGGCATCCATTCCTTATACATAATATTTGTAAGGGAAATATGATAGTACGGTGACCATTCCGGTTTCCTCGGTTTCTTGATAAGTTTCATACCGGCTTGTTCCGGCGTTCTTCCGCCTTTAATTCTATTGCAGTTTATACAGCTGCATACGACGTTTTCCCAAGACGAAACGCCCCCTGACATCCTGGGTACGACGTGATCCAAATTTAGTTCATTCTTTTTAAATTCTTTGCCGCAATATTGGCATCTGTTATTATCTCTTAAAAAAATGTTGGCTCTTGAAAATTTTATGTACCTTTTAGGAAGTTTATCGTAATTAACCAATATTATAACCCTTGGAATCCTAATGGCCCTCCCTATCAGTCCGATGGAACCGCTTTTCTCGCTTACCGCAAGGTCCTGCCAAGAATCGAAACTGAACGTTCTGTAATTTTCGTCCACCGCCTTAGCGATATCTTGATAAAGAAGTATCAGCGCTCTTTTTAGAGACGTAACGTGAACCGGTAAAAAAGACTTATTTAAAACTAAAACGCTTGAAGACAACATAAAAATATCCAAATTTAAAGGTTAGAATTTATTCTTCCTTTGTCAGGCTTATGACGACGCACTGCTGAATTAAAATTGCATCTCCATAACATAATATGTAATATTTTTACTTTAAAAATCTTATAAAAATATAATTTTATTATTTTTATAATTTTAGTTATATATTATACCAATAAAACAAAATAAAAACCACTCAGTAAACGCAAATCAGACAGAGGTTAAGGCGGCGAGTATATCGTTGAAATCGCCGGGGAAAACGGTCCGCATATCGAGCCTGTATTCGCCGTTTTTTATTTTTCCTATGACGGGGGTTTTGGCTTTTCTAAATATTTCGGCTATGCCGGATGCGCCGATTTTTTTATGGATTATGGATAGCGAGTATGTTTTAAGTTCGTAATCCGGAAGGGCTCCTCCGCCTACAAGGCTGAAATCCTCGGCTATTTTAAATTCAAACAGGGATTTGTCTATATTTTCGGATCTTTTAATTAAGTTTAAAAGTTTTGCAGCCTTTCGTTTTATTTCCGATTCGGATTGGGCGATAAGAGAAAGCGTAGGAATATTTTTAACCGCCCTGTCCGTATCTAAATATTCGAAAAGAATAGCTTCAAGTCCGGCAAGGGTCATCTTGTCTATTCTAAAAGCCCTGTTTAACGGATTAGCCGCTATTCTGTCAATGTATTCGGCTTTTCCGGCTATTATTCCGGCCTGAGGTCCGCCGAGGAGTTTGTCGCCGCTGAAGGTAACGATATCGACACCGTTCTCTAAGACCTCTTGGGCGGTAGGCTCATACGGAAGTCCGAATTTTCTTATATCGACGAAACTTCCGGAGCCGAGATCCTCCATTACGGGAATGCCGTGCTTTTTGGCCATGGATGCGATATCTTTTCCCGAAGGGCTTGCAGTAAAGCCTACTATCCTGAAATTGCTTTGATGTACTTTTAACAATAAAGCCGTATTTTCGTTTATGGCAGATTCATAATCGCTCAGTTTAGTTTTGTTGGTAGCCCCGACCTCTATCAAAACCGCTCCGGAAGCCGACATAATGTCCGGTATCCTGAACGAGCCGCCTATCTCTACCAGTTCGCCCCTTGAAACTACTACCTCTTTTTTTACTCCGGAACAAAACGTAGAAAGCGACATAAATACCGCCGCCGCATTATTGTTTACTACTATGGCTTTTTCGCATTTTAAAATTTTTTTAAGAAGGTATTCTATGTGCGAATACCTTTTTCCCCTTTTCCCCTCCGAAAGATTAAACTCCAAATTAGAATACGAAGAGGATATTTTTGAAATATTGTCTAAAGCGCTTTTCGGTAAAATAGAACGCCCTAAATTTGTGTGAATAACGACTCCCGTTCCGTTAACGACTCTCTTTAAGCTGAAAGAAAAATCGTTTAAATCGTTATGAAGTTTTTTTATAAAAAATTCTGCGTCAAGTTTATATCGGTTTTCCGAAATACTCTGCTCAAATCCGTTTTGCATCGACTCGATAATTTTTTTCTTTTCGGATTCTATTAAATTTTCTATTTTATCTTTTATAAATTCATGCGGGAAAGACTTATATATCTGAGAGTCCTTAATTCTTTCCAATACAGACTGAACGCTTGGAAACCGTCTTAATATTTCGTTTTTATTTTTATTTTCCATATTTTTAAATACGGTGCAGAATTCAATTCTGTCACCGTCATAAATTAATTAAATAGTTTCAAAAGATTTAAGTCTTTTTCCGGTATGAAACGTCAAAAAATCCCGTAAAAACATGGAGCAATCCATAAGTATATCTTCTTTGACGTTAAGTTTATTTATTATAGAAATATCAGATTCTATCATTAAATTCGATAGATTTATAAAATTAACCGGCATTTTTTTAATTTCTAAATATTTAAAGCCGTTGCTTTTATCGTTAGCGCACGAACTGCATATAACGCCTCCTTTTTTAAGGCTGAATCCAAATTCGTTATACGCATTGTTTTTGCCGCAGATTATACAGTCGGTGAAATTAGGATAAATTCCGGTAAATTTAAGAAGATTGGCAATAAAAAAAATTTCATATTTAAGAAGCATAGGGTTTAAAGGCGTTTGCCTACTATCCTGAGAATTTAAAGTTTCTAATTTATTAAGTCCGGTATAAATATTTTTTATAAGATTAAATATACTTTTGTTTACGTCTCTTTCCTGGCATAAAACTCTTGAAATCTCGATAAGTTTAGTTAAAAAAAGATATACGTCTATATTTTTTCTGAGATTTTTATAATCCTCTACAAGATCTACTTCATATAATATATCCAGCGTCATGCCCGGTTTTTCATAAAATTTGATATTAGTAAGCATAGCCGGTTCTAATTTTCCCAGGAACCTTTTTTTGCTTTTCCTTGCGTTATTCGCAAAACAAGTAATTTTCCCGTAATCCTCCGTTATATAGCTTAAAAGCAAATCAGCTTCATTCATTTTTTTTGCGTATATAACAAATCCTTTCGTGGAATGAAGTTTCATATATTTTATTACTCCCGATACTTAATACTTTAAACTTAAAAAAATCATTTGCCCGAATTAAATATAATAAATATACCGGCTATGATGATAAAAACGCCTATCCATCTCTTAAGGCTCACTTTTTCTTTTAAAAATATTTTGGACAGAAGGACGACGAGAACGTAACCCCCCGACAACATTGGATATGCTATAGAAAGAGGCAGGGAAGACAATGCCAGCAGGTAAAACATAGTCGCAAAAAAAAGCATAATAAGAGCAAAAAAAATATAGCCGTTAAAAAAAACGAGAATAGATTTTATGCCTATTTTTAGATGCTCTTTTTTTATTTTTCCGGAACCTATTTTTTGAAAAATCTGTCCTATAGAGGTAAAAACCAGCGCAAAACCTATAAAAATGTAAGACGTTAATATCATGGTTTAATTGTTTTAAAATATTGTTAAAATTTTTATAAATACTGTTTATTTTATTTTATACCGTTTATATATTTTTTCAACCTTAATAGTTCGGTATAAGTAGGCAGTATATATATTTTTTTTTCGTTCAAATCAGCCGCCTTTGCTTTATCCATGGTAATCCCTACCGCTTTTTTTAAATTATATTCGACGGTTATTTTTTTAGGATTCATGCCGGCCGTTTTTAGTCTTAACGCCATATCGTAAGGCCTTAAACCCGAAATAACGACGTTTTCTATATAATCCTTATATTTTTCAAAATCTACGTCCCATATCCATGAAACGTCCCTTCCGTCGGCTGCCCCGTCGGAAAAAGCGAACAAAATATTAACTTTAGAACCGCTTTCCGTCAATTTCTTAAGAACGCCGGCAAATCCTGCGGGGTTTTTAACTAAGTCTATATTTATTTCAAAATCCCCTACCTTTTTTTTATACGACCTGCCGAATTTAGTTTTAAAATTTTCGAATAAAGTTTTTATTGCATCGCCGCCGATATCTATATGCTTTAAAACCGTATAAGCCGCAAGATAATTTGCCGCATTATAATCTCCGGTTAACGCAGGTTTAAAAGAAAAAAAACACGGTTTTTCTTTTTTAAATTCTAAGGTTATAGTGCCGAAAATATTTTGCGTTGCTTTTATATCAGGTTCATGACCCGTGAAACCGCATTTTTCGCATTTAAAATTATATAAAAACCGGTTTACCGCACGGTCTTTTGAAGAAAACATTATATTTTTACAGTTAGGGCATGTTACGGCATCGGACAATTCCATTCCGATAGAATTAATATCGTTTGAATAATTTGAATTAATAAAAAATGATTCGTCGAAACCGAAATATTTTTTATCGGCGTTTATTTCATATCCCAAAAAAGCCGCTAACGGCTCAAACGAAGGCAGAACCAATGAAATTCTTCCAGAGTTATTATTTTTAAACTCTTCCGATATTTTTTTAACGGCTTTTTTTATTTCAAATACCGTAGAGTTTACTTCTCCGTATCTGTCTAACTGATCCCTGTAAAAGTTGGTAGCCGTTATTATTTTAGGATTTAAAATCGAACATACTGCCGGAAAAACTTTTTCGTCGCATTCCATGACTACAATGTCTGCGCTAAATTTAAAATCAAGCATTGCAATGCCTTTAATGCCTGTACCCGACGATTTCGATAACCTATAAGAACCGATAATGGCCCCCAAAATTCCGTTCGTCATATTAGCGCCGTTAGAATTAAAACATACTTTTTTCCCGGAAAGTTTAATAGTTTCGGCAATAATGTTGGAAGTAGTCGTTTTTCCGTTTGTGCCTGTTACGAGTATAACGGGAATGCCGAGAGAAGTTATATGTTTTGCAAAATTTTCTAAAACGTTTTTATCTATTTTGCGTAAAATATGAGCCGGAAGGACATCGCCTTCCCTTCTTAATATTTTATTTAAGATGAATTTTAAAAAAATATATAAAAAAATTTCCGCTTTTTGTTTTTTATTAAGAAGCATAATAAAATTAATTAGTTAATTTATTTTACTTTAAATATCAAAGGCTTAATATTGATTAAAAATTAATCACTTTGATTAACTGCTTAATTTTTCTAAAATCTTTTTTCAAATTATAAGGCTTTCACAAAAGAAATTCACAGGCTTTGTAAAATTGTAACAAAAGTGTAATAAAATCATGACGTTATATTAAAATTAACTTCATAATTTTGCAACAAAGCGCTTAATCTTTTCTACCGCTTCCATGGCATTCTTCGCATAGATATCGGCATTAATAGATTTAGCATAATCTTCGGTTACTACGGCTCCGCCGACCATAGAAAAAACCTTTAAACCATGTTTCTTTAATTCTTTTATAACATGCTCCATCTCCGTTACGGTAGTAGTCATTAAAGCGGAAAGTCCTACAAAATCGACTTTATTCTTAACGGCTTCTTCAACTATTGTTTCGGTTTTTACGTTTCTTCCCAAATCTATAACCTCGTAGCCGTTATTCTCGAGAAGCATCGTTACTATATTTTTTCCTATATCGTGCACGTCGCCTTCTACCGTAGCCATCAATATTTTCGGTCCCGAAGAAATTTCCGAATTTTTCGGCATTTCCCGTTTAATACGGTTAAACGCCGTTTTCATGGCATCGGCGCTTTCCATTACCTGCGGAAGAAAGTAGATATTTTTTTCAAACAGCCTGCCGACTTCTTCAAGCGCCGAAATTAAATATTTATTGCCTATATCTAAAGGCGATTCTCCGTCAGACAATAATTTTTCGACGTATTGCGTTATATGCTCTTTTTCTCCTCGTATTACCGCTTCGCGTAAAAGTTCTCCTTCGGTTTTATTCGTTTCGATCCCCGATTCTTTTTCGGCAGTTTTATTCGAGGAATAGTTTTTCGCGGAGTCGGAAAATCTGTTAATATAGTTTTTAAATAAATAATCTTTGCCGAGAAGCGCATTCATGGCATAAAAATTAGCCGTTAAATACTCGTCCTCCGGATTTATTATAGCGGCGCTTAAACCCTCTTTCAGGCATAAAGAAAGAAACGAAGAGTTTATATAAGATCTTTTGGGAAGACCGAAAGAAACGTTGCTGACACCTAAAACTGTCGGAAGATTAAGGCTGTTTTTATTTTTAGACAGAGCCTCTATCGTTACCAAAGACTTTTCCTGCCCTGCGCTTATAGGCAGGGTCAAAAAATCTACGATGATATCGTAAGGTTTTATGCCGTAATCTACAAGCCTCTCATACACTCCGTAAGCTATATCTATTCTTTTTTCCGCAGTTTCAGGAATGCCTTCGTCGTTTAAAGCTAAAATTAAAACTCCGGCGCCGTATTTTTTTATTAACGGCATAATTTTAGACAGTTTCTTTTCCTCTCCGCTTATAGAATTAACAAGAGGCTTTCCGGGATATAACATAAGAGCTTCCTCTAAAACATCGGGATCAGAAGAATCGATGGATACCGGAACATGCGATACTCCGCTCACGGCGATGATGCCGTTTTTCATCGATACCGTTTCGTCGGTTCCGGGAACGCCTACGTTTAAATCGAGGACGGCGGCTCCGGCTTCAACCTGTTTAACGGCCGTTTTTCTTATATAATTAGTTTTTCCGTTTTTAAGCTCTTCTATAAAGTCTTTTTTGCCGGTGGGATTTATTCTTTCGCCTATAATAACCGGAGGATGTTTATAGCCGACAGGGACGAATTCCGTTCTTGACGTTATTAATAATCCCTCCTCTCTTTTTATGCCTTTTGCGGGTAACCCGGCGCCGTTAACCATGTCAATTTCTTTTCTTAGAGATTTTATGAAATTTTCGTTGCTCCCGCAGCAGGCCGAAATAACCCTGACTCCTATAAGAGCAAGTTCCGAAACTAAAGAAGTAAAATCTTCCGGCTTCCCGGGAAAAATAGTAATACCGTCTTTTAATTTCGGAATTCCCGCATTAGGTTTAGAAATTAGCGGCACGTCCGTAACCGAAGCCATTTTTTTTAAAATCTCGTAAATTCCGGACGGTCCAACCGAGCAGTTAGCTCCTATAACGTCCGCTCCAAGACTGTCGGCAGTTATAGCAAAAACCTCAGGAGTAGTTCCCAGTATCGTCCTGTATGTACCGTCGAAAGTCATCATCGCTATAACCGGTTTATCGGACAATTCTTTAACGGCTATAATTGCGCTTCTTATCTCCTGCAGATCTATCATAGTTTCAAGCTGAAAAATATCGGCTCCTGCATCCAAGCCGGCTTTTACCTGCTCCTTATAAATCCCGATGCTTTCTCTAAAAGTAGTTTCCCCGACCGGATAAATAAATTTTCCCGTAGGGCCTAAAGACATAGCCGTCAGCGCACCGTCGCCCGCAATCCGCTTAACCGCTTTAACGGCATTAAAATTTACCTCGTAAATTTTATCCGACAAACCGTATTCGGCCAACTTAGGCCTGTTTGCGCCGAAAGTGTTCGCCACTATTATTTCGCTGCCCGCATTGTAATAACTTTTATGAACTTCCTCTATATATTTAATTTTTTCGGTAATATTAAAACTTTCCGGAAGCAATCCTTTGGGCAGAAGATTTTTAAGCTGAAGTACCGTCCCCATCGCTCCGTCCGAAAGTATCAGCCTTTTTTTTAATTCCTCCCTGAAATTTTTTATCATATAATGTATACTCCTGTTTTATGCATATAATTGACTATATATAGTATTTTATAGTATTTATAAAAAGAAAAAATGCTTCTATTATGAAAAATTAACGACATAAACGTTATCAATAGGTCTGCCGAGAAATTTACCTCCAAGTTCCTTAAATCTTTCGGAATCGTCGCTGACAAAAAAGATTTCGTTTCCGTATTTCGTTCCCGATTTAAGCATTCCAAATTCTTCCAAATAATTTTTAACCGACCTCGCCGTTTCGACTCCTGAATCTATAATTTCGGTACTATTTCCTATTTCTTTTTCTATAAAATCCTTAAGAATAGGATAATGGGTACAGCCCAGAACAAGGCATGCAGGTTTTTCCTTTATTACGGAAGCTAAATAATATTTTATTACATTTTTAGTTATTTCTTCGTTTAAAAAATCTTCTTCGACTAACGGTACGAAAAGAGGACAGGATTTTTCTATAATTTCTAAATTTTCGTTAAAATCTATATTTGAAATATTAACTGCTTCGGCCTTTTTAGCGCCGCATAATAATCCGGCTTTTTCTTTTATAGTTTTAGAATATGCCCCGCTTTTGACGGTTGCGGAAGTACCTATTACGGCTATAATTTTCCGTCCGGAAATATTCAGGGATAACTCGACCGCTTTTTGCGCGCCCGGTTCTATAACTCCGAATACCGGAACAGGCGATATTTTGCGCAAATAATCGAGCGCCAAACTTGAGGAAGTATTGCAGGCGACTATAGCTATCTTTATGCCTTTATCGGTTAAAAATCCTAATATCTCGGACGAATATTTTATTATGGTTTCTTTAGATTTGTTCCCGTAAGGAACTCTGGCGGTATCTCCGAAATAAATTAAGTCTTCGAAAGGCAAAATCTTTCTTATTTCTTTAAAAACCGTAAGTCCGCCAAGACCGGAATCGAATATTCCTATAGGGGAATTATTAAATTTCATTATTAAATTTCATTTATGATTTATAATAATTATGCTATAATTTATAAAAACTATACAAATACAGTAAATATTATAAAATAAAAATCAAAAAATAAAAATCAAAAACTAATGGAAGATAAATATTTAAATAAAAGATTCGATATTTTAGACGAAAAAAACATAGATGTAGAAATATTAGAAACATTAGATTTTCGGTATAAAGGAAGCGGAACGGCCGTAACTATATCTACGAAGGAATTTACGTCCGTCTGTCCATGGACGGGACTTCCCGATACGGCTGAAATTTTTATAACATATATACCGACGAAAAAATTAGTCGAAATGAAATCGCTGAAATATTACCTGCTTTCTTTCAGAAATGTAGGAATACTGCAGGAACACGCCGTAAACAGAATTATTAACGATTTGACCGGCCTGCTGAAACCTGAATTTATGGAAGTTACCGCAAAATTCGAATCCAGAGGCGGATTGGACACCTTAGTTAAAGTGAAATATGAAAAACGGAAACCGAAAAATAAATAAACAAGAGATTGCTTCCATCTTTGATTGCATAACATAACAAAACATAACATAAAAGCCGTTGGCTTTTATACGTTGGCTTTTATAAACGCAGTCAAAGATATGCTCGCAATGACCGGTAATTAACTAACAATGTAAAATAAATAAAAATGTTAAAAGATAAAATTATGAAGTTACAAAATAAATTCTAAAAATTATAAAAATTTATAATACCCCTTTTAAATCCCTGACGTCTTTTCTTGCATTTAATTCAAAATTATCGTCTATTTCTCCGGCTTTTACGCCACTTATTTCCATCGCTTCCGGTAAATTAACGCCGTATTTATTTTGCAAGGCTAAACCGATAAGATAATCGCAAAAAACAAAATTTTTAGGCAGAAAACTGCCGTGCATATATGTTCCGAAAAAATTGCCGGTTCTCGCGCCCTCGGTTTTGTCTTTGCCGTTGTTGCCGTATCCCTTTAATACGGTTCCTATGCAATTTTGACTGCCGTCTAAATATGTCCTGCCCCCGTGATTTTCAAAACCTATTAAAACCGTACCGCCCGATTTAACGGCTATGTTTCCGGTCAGCCTCGGCGTTCCGTATTCGGTATAGCCCTTAAATACCGATATGCCTTTCATTATCTTACCGTCCGCAGACTTGTAATAGTCGCACAAAAGCTGATAACCGCCGCATATAGCAAGCATAATTTTATTTTTATTCAAAGATTCTATTAAAATATTTTTTTTGTCGGAAAAAAAATCCTCATAAATTAGAGCCTGCTCGGCATCCTGTCCTCCGCCCATAAAAAATATATCCGCCGATTCGCATTCTTTTTCATAGTTTTTGCCTACGGTAACGTTTATTATTTTAATTTCTATGCCGTAAACGGAACATCTGTATTTAAAATAAATAATGTTTCCCCTGTCTCCGTATATATTCATAATTTCCGGATAAAGATCTACGGCTGTTAATTCAAATTTTTTCATAGTAATTTGTCCTGAATTAAATAAAGCTCAATAAATAAATCTGACACATTTAATTACACATTTAATTCGTCATTGCGAGTAGCGCGAAAGCGACGAAGCAATCTCGACGACACCTTTAATTCAATATCGAGATTGGTTAGCTTCGCTGGACTTAGTCCGCTTCGCTCGCAATGACTGACACTTGGCACCTTTAAAATTCTTTTTCTGTCCATATTTTTATTTAAATATGCTATAATATATTACATTTATGTCTATATTATCGGAACTAATTTCAAAAAAAATCGAAGAAAATAAAAAATCGGGGTTTTATCGAAAAATTCCCGATATAAAAATAGAAAAATTAAAAAGAGAACCATATTCCTTCGATTCCCATTATAACACCGTAACCGTCAATCTTGCAACAAACGATTATCTTGGACTCTCTTTAAACGGAAGAATAAAAACGGCGGCAAAGCAGGCAATCGATTTATACGGAACTTCGGCAGGATCTTCTTTTTTAATATGCGGCCATTACGATATCCACTCCGAACTTGAAAAGGAATTATGCAGATTTAAGGGCGGCTACGAAAATTGTATTTTATACCCTTCGGGATATCAAGCCAATACCGGAATTATAAGAACTATGGCAGGCATATCTCCTTTAAACACGGTTATAATTTTCGACGAGCTTTCTCATGCTTCTATTATTGACGGAATTATAGCCTCAGGCGTTAAATTTAAGAGTTTTAAACATAACGATTTAAATTCTTTAGAGAATACGATTGTAAGATATAAAGACTATCAAATAAAACTCGTTATAACGGAAGGCGTATTTAGCATGGACGGCGATATACCCGATTTGCCCGCTATTTTAGATTTAACCGAAAAATACGGCGCATTAAGTATAACGGACGACGCCCATGCTACCGGAACAATAGGAAAAAACGGCGGAGGCAGTTCGGATTTTCATAACGCCAAACCGGATATAACTATAGGAACGCTCGGCAAGGCGCTTGCTTCAAACGGAGCATTCGTTCTCTCGAACGGTTCTATTATAGAATACCTCGTTAATTTCAGCAGGGCTTTTATATTTTCTACCGGTATTCCGCCTTCTTCGGCCGCATCTGCGTTATCCGCTTTAAAATTTATAAAAGAAAACAGGGAAATAGTATTAAAATTACAAAACAACGCTAAATTTGCAAGGGAATTTTTAAAAGAATCGGGCTTAGATACTTTAAATTCCTCTACCCATATTATTCCTATATTAATCGGCGACGAAGACAAAGCCGTTTTAATAGAAAAAGAACTTTTAAAAGACGGCATATACTTAAAGGCGGTAAGATATCCCGCCGTCGCTAAAAACAAAGCAATATTGCGGCTCGGAATCAACCTGACTATAGACGACGCTTTATTTAAAAACGTCTTGAAAGAAATAGTCCGCAAGGTTAAATCGTAAATTCACAGTCGTAAATTCACTTAATAATTAATAATTTTTTAAATATGATCGACAAAAACAAAGTAAAAAAAAATTTTTCAAGCGCCGAAGAGTACGATAGTCACACTTCTTACCACAATATAACCATGGCGATGATATCTAAGTCTATCAAAGAATTTAATAAAAAGGGGAATTTCTTAAAAATTCTAGATATAGGCTGCGGAACTGCTCAAGGCTACAATGCCTTAAAAAAAAATTTAAATCAGACCGGTTTTAAATACTTTGGGCTGGATATCGCAATAGGATTATTAAATAAAGCAAAAAAAAACGGCGATGCTTTCTTAATTTGCGGAGATGCGGAATTGCTGCCGTTTAAACCCCGTAAATTCGACGTCATATTTTCAAATATAACCATACACTGGCTGAACGATATAGATATTTTTTTATTAAGATGCAAAGATTCTTTGAAAAACGACGGAATAATGATATTTGCTTTTTTAATTTCAGGAACGCTAAAAGAATTAAAAGAAAGTTTCAAGTATGACGGAAACGGATTAAAATTTCATGAATTTCCCGAAATAGACAGTTATAAAGAAAAAATAGACGCATTCGGGTTAAAAATCGAATACTGCGATATCATAGAGTACACTGAAACCGCTGAATCTTCATTGCATTTACTAAAAAGAATAAATTTGCTCGGAGCAAAAAACACTTTCAGCAATAATAATCATAAAACCGGTTTATTAAGAAAAGGGTTAAAAAATTACGACAAAAATTACCGCAATGAAGATAATATGGTTTACTGCACTTATAAAATTGCATATTTAATTGTTTCAAAAAAATGAACCTCCGATAATTTTATAATTATCGGAGGTTCAGATAAAATTTTTATTTCTTTTTTGTTATCTTACGACTGCGAAATGGTCCCTTCTGTTTATTGCATAACATACTCTTGTATGTGCTCTGCATAAAGGTTTTTCTTTGCCGTAGCTGATTGTTTTTAATCTGTCTGCCGACACTCCAAGGTCTTCAAGATAAGCTTTTGCGGCATTAGCCCTTCTCCAGCCAAGCGCAAGGTTGTATGCTTCCGAACCTCTTCTGTCGCAGTTTCCCTGAATCTGGATAGCAACATTTGGATTATACTTAAGGTAAATAGCATCCTTTTTAAGTATCATCTTGTCGAGCGGGGTAAGGATCGACTTGTCGAAAGCAAAATGAATGTTGTTGGAATTAGCTTGAACGTTGTAATTTGCAAGCCACGGATACTTTTTCAGGTAAGAAGGCACCTGTTGTGCTTGCGGTCTAACGGCTGATATTGCCGGTTTTTTTGCTGGCGGCAATGCGCTGGAAGATGTTTTCGTTACTTTGGGCGCGCATCCGGAAAGAACCGCGGAAACGCCGAAAACTAAACCAAGAATAGAAAGACCTACCTTTGTTTTTTTGTTCATTGTAAACTCTCTCCTTAAAAATTAAAATTTAATAAAGTTAAATTACTTGAAAACATTTTATAATTAAATTTGCATAATATATATATACCATTATTTAAAAAAAAATCAATAGTTTTTTATAAACTTTTTTTATCCTTCTTTATTAATTGAATTTTTTTTGAATTTTTGATATAAATAATGTATGGAATATAAAGACTACTATAAAATTTTAGGTGTAGATAAAACCGCTACAGGCGAAGAAATTAAAAAATCTTACAGAAAATTGGCAAGAAAATATCATCCCGACGTTAATCCAAACGATAAAACCGCCGAATCGAAATTTAAAGAAGTCCAGGAAGCTTACGATATTTTAAAAGACGAAAAAAAACGAAAAGAATACGACGAGCTCGGAACTAATTATTTTAATTATAAAAACGCCGGAGCAGGCGCAGGCGCTTCAAACGGACAATATTATTACGATTATTCCGGAGGCGGCAATTCCGGTTTCGGTTATAATTACGGCAACGCGGGAGGAGGAAATTTTAACTTCGAAGATATATTCTCCGACCTTTTTAACAGGTCAGGCAAAAAGCACGGTCCTGTAAAAGGCGGCGATTTAAATGCCTCGCTTGAAATTTCGGTTCCGGAAAGCGTAAAAGGCGCGGAAAGAATAATAAATTTAAACGGCGAGAAAATAAAAATAAAGATACCGGCGGGAATTGCCGACGGCGGAAAAATCAAACTTTCAGGAAAAGGCTCGCCCGGTTTAAGCGGCGCGCCGAACGGCGATTTATACATTACTATCTCCGTTTTAAACGATAATGTTTTTGAAAGAAAAGACAACGATATCTATGTTAATAAAAAAATAAAACTGACTGAAGCCGTGCTTGGGGCAAAAGTCGAAGTATCCTCTATCGACGGCAAATTTATGCTTACTATACCGGCGGGAACCCAAAACGGCACGAAATTCCGCATTCCAAAAAAGGGAGCAAAAGATATCTCAGGAAAAAAAATAGGCGATTTGATAGTTACGGTTACGGTCGATATACCTTCGGGAATATCGGAAAAAATTAAAAAAACGTTTATGGAACTTTCAAAAGAAGGCATATAAATATATAAAATAAATAGGGAATCCACAATGGATTGTTTTATTAATCTGTCGGAATTTTGCGGAAATATAAATTTAAGCGGCGAGTCCGCAATGTTTTTTATCGACGAAGGAATAATCTGCGTAGAAAAGAGAGAAAACGAATTTTATATAGACAAAAAAGCGGCGGACGACTTAATATTTATATCGGAAATGAAAAACGAACTTGGAATTAACGATGAAGGCATCTCGGTTATACTTAATTTAAGAGAAAAAATTATCGATTACCAAAAGATGCTCTCAGCCGTTTTTGATGCCGTCAAGACTTCCAAAAGCATAGACGAACTTATTTTTTTATTAGAAAGAAGCGAATCTTTCAAGAATATACTAACAAATTTAAAAGAATTATAACGAGGAAAAAACAACCTATGAGTATAGCGTTAAAAATTAAAGAACTTATAAATGAAAACATTGAAATTCCGGACGATATTCTCCTGTCTGTTTTTGAACTGTCGGGCGCAAATCTTATGCAGATTTTTTCTTTGGCTCTTGAATTAAAAGAAAAATATACCGGAAAAAAAATAAATTTTTGTTCTATTGTCAGCGCAAAAACAGGCATCTGCTCTGAAGACTGCTCATTTTGCGGCCAGTCGGCATTAGCCGGAAAAAAAGAAAAGAAAATAAAAGTAAATCCGTTAATGTCCGTTTCGGAAATAGTAGAGTCGGCTAAAGCCGCTAAAAACAACGGCGCAAATGAATTTTCCATAGTCACGAGCGGAACCAGAATATCAGACAAAAGCGAATTAAAAACTATAGCGGATGCCGTAAAAGCGATAAAAAACGAAATAGGGATAACGCCCTGCGCTTCTTTAGGGCTTATGGAATATGAGGATTTACTTTTTCTAAAAGAATGCGGACTTGAAATCTTTCATCATAATATAGAAACCAACAGCGATTTTTTTAAAAACATATGTTCGACCCATTCTTTCGAAGACAACATAAAAACGGTTAAGTCTGCAAGAAAAGCCGGATTGAAAGTTTGTTCGGGGGTCATAATAGGAATGGGCGAATCCCGTTTGGACAGGGTAAAAATGGCTAAAGAGATAAAAGAACTTGAAGTCGATAATATACCGATAAACTTTTTAAACCCTATAAAAGGAACTCCGCTTGAAAATATCGAACCCCTTACTCCTATGGAATGCCTTAAAACAATAGCAATGTTCAGAATAGTCAACCCGGAAAAGAACATACTGGCGCAGGGCGGCCGCGAGTATAACATGCGCCAGCTTCAACCGCTCGCCCTTATGTCGGGAGCAAACGGGCTCCTTTTAGGAAACTATCTGCTGACTTCAGGGAGAAACCCTGAATTGGATTTAGAATTAATTAACGATCTCGGATTTGAAGCAAACAATCTTATTAACGTTCCCGCATAACTTATCTACATGCCAAACGTCAAAAATAAAAAAGCGCTCGGCATAGATTACGGCTTAAAAAGAATCGGATTATCCTTAAGCGACGACACGCAAACAATTGCTTTTCCTTTAAAATATATATTAAACGATTCGTTAAAAAAAACTATTTCCGAGTTAAAAACTGTAATCGAAGAAGAAAATGTAGGACTTTTAGTTATAGGAATGCCTATAGGCCTTAAGGGAAAAAAAACCGAAATATCGACGGAAATAGAAAAATTTATCGAAATTTTAAAAGAAAGCTTAAAAGAAAAAATCTACGAAGGTATGGCAATAGCCGTTTACGATGAAAGATTTTCTTCGGCGCAGGCTCAAAGAAGCCTTATAGAACAAAATATTAAAAGAAATAAAAGGAAAGAAAAAATAGACTCTATAGCTTCAACATTTATACTTCAGTCTTATCTGGATAAACAAAAAAATATGATTGAAAAAAAAATATCGGAATAAATGGTTAAAATCTTTTTATAATTCGCGCTTTATAAATTTCACAATAAAGTAAATGTGCTATTTCGACTATACGCTTTATAAGCGGGTAAAAAAAATAACTTTTATTCTAAAAATTTTAATTCCGATAATAATTATCGGATATATTTTTTTATATGCTTTTACTCCCCAATCTTTTATAAGTTCAAAACCGAAAATAATCGTCGTTAATAAAGGAAGCTCATTAAAAGAAATAGTATATAAACTTTATAATAAAAAAGTAATAAATAATCCCTATCTATTCTATTTTATAGGATTTATAAGCGGTTATTCAAGATATATACAAGAAGGCACCTATTATATATCGATAAATGAATCGCCTGCGGAAATATATCATGAGTTTGTAAACGGCAGAGTAGCAACGTCCAAGGTTTCAATCGCTCCGGGATTAAATATATTTGAAATAGCCGAAATTTTATCTAAAAATCATATAACAAACAAAAAACTTTTCTTAAAAAAATGCTACGACAAAAAATTTCTTTTGAGTATTAAGGTAGATGCGCCAAGCGCGGAAGGCTTTTTGTATCCCGACACTTATATATTTAAAATAAATTCAAATCCTGAAGATATAATTAAAGATATGGTAAATAATTTTTATTCAAAAACTAAAAAAATTAAACCGGATTACAAAGAGTTAATTATAGCTTCCCTTATAATAAAAGAAGCCGACGAAAAACTTAAAAACTCGGTAAGTTTTATATCTTCCGTCATACATAACAGATTAAAAATCAATATGCCTTTAGATATCGATTCGACATCCATTTACGCTATGAACGTTATAATGTATAAAAATTACTTAAGGAACGGAAATGCATATAAAGTTATTCTGCATATGAAACCTCAATATCTTAAAATGAAATCGCCTTACAATACTTATCTAAACTACGGACTTCCGCCTACTCCTATAGCAGATCCCGATCTGGAATCTATCGAATCCGCAATGCATCCCGCTAAAACCAAGTATTTGTATTATATATCTACTAAAATGGGCAAAACAGTATTCTCCGATAATCTTTCGGGGCAAATAAAACATATTGACAAATATCTTAAATAATAATTTAATATAACTAATTATATAATTTATCAAACTATACCGCAAAAACATTATTTTTTTAAAATAATCCAACTAATTATGCTAAAATATAAATTATAATATTAATTTTAAGAATGGAGGACTATTAATGCTTTTAAAAAGTAAAAAAATTAAGATTTTTGCTTTGATCTTAGCTCTTCTTATTCCTGCGCTTGCTTTTTCGGGTTGCGCCACCACCGCCGGAAACTCGACTAGCGCCAGCGGATTATCTTCAGGCAATGTTGCGTTAAGCACTAAAATGAGTTCCAGCATATTTCTACAGCCTGTGTCTCCCCAGGATAAAATAGTTTACGTAAGCACTAGAAATACTTCTACCGCTACCGGACTCAATTTTAAAAATCAATTGATTTCGGAATTAATAAGCGAAGGCTACAGGGTAACGAATAATCCGCAGGAAGCAAATTTTATGGTAATGTCTAACGTGCTGTATATCGGAAAAGAAACTTCGAATTATACGCTTGCCGGAGCTTTAGCCGGAGGTTTTGGCGGAGCCTTAATCGGTTCAAGATATAATTCAGGAACTTCTACGGTAGCCAGCGGCGCTCTTGGCGCATTAGCCGGCGGCATACTTGGCTCTTTGCTTGCGAGCACTAAATACATGATGGTAGTCGATATTCAGTTAGAGGAAAGGCAAGTCGGCACGTACACCACCAGTTCCACGAATGCAAGCCAGGGCATAGCAAGCAACGTAACTACGTATAATGCCGGAGTTAAAAACTGGGCTATTTACAGAGACAGAATAATATCTCAGGCTTCTGCTATGAATTTAAACTTTGCTTCCGCCGAGCCCTTATTGAAACAACAAATGGCTCATTCTATAGCAAACTTACTGCCGTGAAAATTTGATTATATTAAATAAAGAGCCGATAAATATAAATTTATATTTATCGGCTCTTTATTATTTTATTAAGTTATTTTTTTTATTGCAATTTTCCGTTTACATGCTGCTTCTTCTTTATTATATGTATTGCGGATTTCTTAAGGGAAATCGACACCGTCTTACCTGCCGATAATTTCATTATTTCATAAGCATGAAACGGCATTAAAACCTTAAATTGTATATTGCCTAATTGATTTTCGGACGTACTTATCAATATTTCCATCATACGCGAAGTAAAAACCGCGGACGTTATTTTCCCTTTGAAATGATTTTCTTTTACGGCATTTGAAGGCATTCTGTCTTCCCTTAAAATAATTATATCTTCGGGTCTTATGACAAAATATACATCCTCATTTTCTTCAAATTCCGGTTGATAATAGCATTCAATATACCAATCGTTATCGGAACCGTTATTTTTAAAATAAATCGTAATTTTATTATTTTTTTTATCTACTGACATTATTTTACCTTCAAATATGTTATCGGTTCCCATAAGGCAGGCGGTATCCCAAGAAGACGGCTTTTTAATAATATCTTCAGGATTTCCAAACTCCTGGATGTATCCTTTATTTAAAATAAACATAGTATCTGAAAGGTTCATTATGTCTTCAATGTCGTGGGTAACCAGAAGTATAGTTATTTTAAGTTCCTTTTGTATTTTTTTAATTAAACTCCTTACTTTTGTCTTTGAAATAATGTCTAAATTAGAAAACGGTTCATCCATAAGTATGATATCAGGGTTAGTTACGATTGCGCGCGCCAAACTTATTCTTTGCGACTGCCCCATGCTTATTTCGTTCGGAAATCTATTTTCTAAACCCGATATTCCCAAAATATCCATAATATTCAGAACTATATCTTTAACGGATTTTTTGTTTTGTTTATGCAAAGATAGTTTTGCTTTATTTTTATTTAATTTCAAACCAAAAGCGATATTCTCCATGATATTCATATTTGGGAATAAAAGCGGTTCATCCATCACGAGAGAAATAGACCTCTCATACGGCTCCATTTTACCGATATTTTTTCCGTTTAAAAAAACGTCTCCGGAATCCTGTTTTAACAAGCCGCAAATTATAGATAAAACGGTACTTTTGCCCTCGCCGGAATAGCCGAATATCGAAGATATTTCGCCTTTTTTAATAGAAAACGAAACGTCTTTTAGTATTTTTTTATTTTTAAAGGATTTATTGATATTTTTTACTTCTAAAAAGTCCATTTTATTTAAATTATATTATTTAGTAAGTTTTGCTCTATAATAAAAAAATTTAAAAACTCCAAGCGACATAAAAGAAATTATCATTAATAAAGCGGAAATAGCTATTGCCGCAGGATAATTTCCATAGCTAGTTTTAACAAAAACTTCTATAGGGGCGGTTTCCGTAAGGTTAGGTATAACGCCGGATACCATCTGCGTGGCGGCATATTCACCTATAGACCTTGACCAGCTCATAGCTATGCCCGCTAGTAAACCGTTAAAAGAAAGAGGGAGTATTATTTTATATAATATCTCAAAAGACGAAGCGCCTAAGGTTTTGCTTAAATTAATCATTTTTCTGTTTATAGAATCGAACGATTCTTTTAAAATATTTACGAAAAAAGGAAATGAAATTATTAACTGCACAAGAACTATTCCCTGAGGAGTAAAAACAAACTTTATACCGTGGGATATAAAAAATTTGCCTATTGGATTTAACGGCCCCATTGTAATTAATACGGCAAAACCTATCACTAATGGCGACATAGTAAGAGGAAGAGTGCTTATTAAATCTAATAAAAAAGAAAATTTATTTTTTTTAAAAGATAATATATAGCTTAAAGGTATGCCTATTATCAGATTTATCAAGACAACTAACGACGATAATTTGAAACTTAAAAAAATTGAGTTCCAGAGATGAATGTTAGATAATTCCGATATAAAAATTTTTAACGAAGTTTGAAAAAATATGCCGGATAGAATTAAGGCTAAACTTATAAAAAAAACAAAACTTATAAAAAAAACTATAATATCGAATATTTTATTGTTTCTAATGAATAATTTTTTAAAAATTTGCATAGGGCAAAATTCATATAACGTTGAATTAATTAAAGCTATAAAAAAAATAACTATCGCATATATGATACTCTGCGATAGTTATTAATTATATAACACAGTCTGTCAAATATCTATTATTTTTTAATTATGATTTTCCATTATTTTGCTGGAGTGAAACCCCAATATTTGAGTATTTTTCTTCCTCTGCTTGAAAATAAAAGTTTTTCAAAATCTTTATCTAAAGCCTTATGCTTCGACTGATTAAGTATAGAGACCGTAAATTTTGCATGTGTATTATATTTAGCCGGAATTTTTATTATATTAATTTTAGCTCCGGCTTTTTGAAGTTCCAAAAGTTGAGAGGTATATAATATTCCCAAATCGGTATTTCCGGATTCTAAAATAGGCATTACAAGCGCGGCATCCAACAGATGATCGGCATGAGACGTAATTATTTTAAATGCTCCCGGGTATTTTTTATTTATCCTTCTAAACATTGCCCATGTATAGTCGCCCGCGGGATCGCTGTGAGGGCTTGAGGTCGTTAAAGACACGTTTTTATCCATTAATTTTTTTATCAGGTTTTTTTCGGTTACATGCCCAGGATTATTTATTGGAGTTGCGGCGGCAAGATAATCGTAAGCAAATATTTTATACGAATTTAAAAAACCTTTTTTTTCAAGCCGTCTTTGAAATTTTCCGTTAGCCGATAAAAACATATCGGCAGGCGCACCTTCTTCTATATCTCCCTTCAAAACTCCTGCGCCTAAAAAATCGTAATATATATGTACGCCTGGATGTTCTTTTTTAAAAATTTTGCCTATTTCGGTTATCGGCTTAGGAAGCGCGTCCGCCGCAAGAATTCTTAATGTTGCAGCATCAGCTTTCTTAAATGCAAAATTAAATGAAATAAATGAAATCAGCATAAACAAAAATAAAAATGCCGATAATTTTTCAAAAATTGTTACAAAGGCTTTCTTTTCTTTTTTCATTTTTACCCCCTCTCTTTTAAATTAATATCATGTGTAGTTTGCGAAAATCTTCCTATTTTTGATACATAATTATAAAAATATTTATTTAAATTATATTGATATAATGCTAAATAAAAAAAATTGTAAATTTTTTATTAAACCTGCGGAAGATATTTTTATGATTAAAAAATGTAAAAATATGTGAAAAAAAATTGTTAGGTCTATTATGATATAACGAAAAATAAAAGTCAAGTAAAAATTAAGAAATAGGCGATTGACCAGAAAAGGGCTTGCTTAAAATTAATCCGACGCATTTTTAGCGGCAGATAGGACTTTTGTTTTCAATCTTCCGTCGCTTAAAAGCAGTATTAAATTTTCGTTTTCTTTAACTTGAGATACCGAAGAAACCACAGTATTTTGCTCGCTAAATGTTATAGAATATCCCCTTTTTAAAACTTTATAAGGACTTAATGAATTTAAGGCTTTTTTCTCGGTATTTATTCTATTCCTATAGTTTAAAATTCTTGAGAGAGCGGATTTTTCAAGCTTTTCCGATAATCCGTTTATATAAAGCCTTCGTTCTTTAAGAATATTTAACGGATTCTTAAGAAAAAGCCTTTTTCTTAAGTGCGAAATATTAATATTTAATAAATTAATTTTCCCGTCAATTAATTCATGCATATTTTCCACAAGGTCATTAATACGTATTTTTTTGTTTTCGATTAATCTTTTTGGAGATACTTTTTCGATATTTTGAATTAAACGCGAAAGAGAGTTTTTTTTGTTTGAGATTGCTTTAACGGCTGCGGATTTCAAACGGACGGTTAGAGATTTTAACTGCCTTATAAGTTCGGATTTTACGGGAACCGCCATCTCCGCGGCATTCGACGGGGTAGAAGCACGCCTGTCTGCAACAAAGTCAGCTATAGTAAAATCGGTTTCGTGCCCTACGGCGCTGATAATCGGAATTTTAGAGTTATAAATAGCTCTTGCGGTAATTTCTTCGTTAAATGCCCACAAGTCTTCTATGCTGCCTCCGCCTCTTCCGACAATTATTACGTCTATTTTTCTTTCACTATTACTGTATTTATTTAATAATTCGATAGCACCGGCTATTTCTGCGGCGGCGTTTAATCCCTGCACTGAGGCGTTTGCAAAAATTATTGAAACGTTTTCAAATCTCGACGTAATAATTTTTACCATGTCATGAAGCACTGCGCCGTTCCTTGAAGTAACTATACCTATTCTTTCCGGTAAAAACGGTATCGTCCTTTTTCTTGATTCGTCAAAAAGTCCTTCTTTTTTTAATTTTTCTTTTAAACGCTCGAACATTACGTAAAGTTCGCCGTAACCGAAAGGTTCTATTTCCGAAACTATAAAACTGTATTCTCCTCTTGGCTCGTAAAGGTTTAACCTGCCGTAAACAGTAACGGACATACCTTCTTTTAATTCGCATCTTATTTTGCGGAGATCGCTTTTAAATATTATGCATTTTAATTTGGCAAACTCGTCTTTTATATCAAAATAATAGCCGGATGAATAATTAGTTTTTAAACCCGAAATCTCGCCTTTAATCCTTATGTTATAAAAATTATCTTCAAGCGTAACCTTTATTAGTTTCGTAAGCTCGGAAACCGTAAAAACCAACTGCTCTCTTTGAATGTCTTCCATAATTTCAATTTGTAACGCTAACAGAATTGAATTCTGTTAGCGTATTTATTTTAGATGATTAATTTAATTTTACTTATTATTATACCTTTTATTTTTAATAAAAAAAGCGACTAATGCTCCGCCGAGAGTTATATATCCTAATATTGCGAATGAATCTCCGTAAGAAGCTACGGAAGCCAGCATCTGGATAATTTCGTCAAAAAATCCGTGCGCAGGGCTGGGGTAAATAGTGCCTGACCTAAAATAACCGGAAGCTTTTGAAGCTAAATCTCCGTTGATAAAATGCATTACGTTGTTATAGGCATTTGAATTGTATTTTATATCTCTTGCATACTGATTTAAATGATAGGTCTGCCTGACGACCAGTTCATTGCCTATATATGCAATTCCGAAAGATGCCCCGACCTGGAGGGAGACGGGTATTAATCCCGATGCTTCAGGTATAAGCTCCGTTTTTACCGAATTTAAAGCGGCGCTCATTACAGGAGCGTTCAAAAGTCCGATGCCGACGCCTCTTATGAGCTGATTTACGATTATGTCGTAAACGCTTGTATTTAACGAAAGGTTGTCGAACAAAAACATGGAATAAGCGACTATTAATAATCCTACGAATAACGGATATCTCGGCCCTATCCTGTCGGATATTTTTCCCGAAAAAGGAGATACTAAGGCTACGGCAATCGCCGTCGGAGCCATAAGAATACCTGCACGCATAGCATTATAGTTCATAACGTTTTCTATAAAAAGCGGCAAAAGAAACATCGCTCCGAAAATTCCTACCGCTCTGACCATATTGACTATAAATGCAATAACGAAATTATAATTTTTAAAAATATCCAAATTAAGAAGAGGGGTTTCGACGAATAGTTCTGTTACTACAAAAAACACGCACGAAAAACCGCTTATTACTTCCGACTGAATTATTACAGGTGCGTGCCATCCGAGCGTCTGCCCTTCGTTAAGTGCGTATAATAAGGAAGCCATAGATAAAGACATAAATAAAAAACCGAGAAAATCAAATTTTTTAATATATTTTTTTAACGGTATATCGTGAGTAAGAATGGTTATTGCGCCCAAAACCGAAATAATTCCTATAGGCACGTTAACGTAAAATATCCATCTCCAATCAACGTAATCGACGAGATATCCTCCCAAAGCAGGACCGACCGCGGGAGCCAGCATTGCTCCGATAGACCATATTCCCATAGCTTCGCCTCTTTCGTCGGGAGGAAAAACTTCCGCAAGCAGCGTTAATCCGGTCGGCGTTAGTCCTGCACCGCCTATAGCCTGGATTACCCTAAAAATAACGAGATAGCTAAAAGAAGGCGACAAGCCGCATAACGCAGAGCCTATTACAAAAACTATTATAGATATAATAAACGGATATTTTATGCCCCACTTTCTTCTTACATACGCCATTGGAAGAATTACTATCGAATAGGCTATCGTATAAGCTATCATGACCCATTCGGCATCGGTAACGTTTATGCCGAAATGCGACATCATTTTTGGAATTCCGACCGTTACGATATTGACGTCGAGTATAGCCATAAATGAAGATACTACGACAAGGGTAAGAACTATCCATTTATAACTTTTGTGGGATTTTTCTACCATAATAATTGCAAATTATTTTACGGAAATACCGCGCATAAATAAATTCAATATTTCTTCGGTATCTTTTTCTATCATTTCGGAAGTTAAATCAAACATGCCGTTAAGAAAATTATATATAGCTCCGGTTTTTATCAAAGATACGAGCATATAAGCGGACTTGGAATAATTCAGGTCTTTTCTGAATTCTCCGGACTCAATGCCGGATTTAATAATACCGGCGATATAGTCGGTATATCTTTTTCGTCTTAAATTATAAGATTCCTTTGATTTTTTTTTCAAAAACACTACATTTACTTCATCCAAAAAAATCGTTTTAAAAAAATACCTGTTTTCGTAAATATGCCTTATATTCTCGTTAATTAAAGATTTCAACTTATTAAATGCGCCGCTTTCATTGCCGACCCTTATTTTTATTCTTTCAAACATTTTTTCGAATCCCGAAGACAAAACTTTTTCCAGAAGGTCGTCTTTGTCTTTAAAATAAAGATAAACCGTCCCTTTAGCGATACCCGCTTTTTGGGCTACTTTGTCCATAGTCAATGCAGAAAAACCTATTTCTTCGATAAGTTTTCTCGACGACGATAAAATCAATTCGTATTTATCCTGAATTTCAGTCATATATATCTATTATAATGACTTAATAGTCATAATTCAATAAAAAAATATATCCATAGAAAAAGGTGTCAGATTAATTTTCCGATAACAAAATTTATGTTTATCGACCATACATATGCGGAAAATAAAATCTGACACCTTTTTCTATTCCCCGCTTCACTGTCAAAGTCATAAATTGATATTAATTCTGGCAAAACTGCATTAAAGGCTGTTTTATTTTTTTAATCAAAAAAGAAAATGCCAACAAAGCCATTATACCATAAATAAAAGAAAAAACTAAATGCACAACACCGTTATTTTCTGCTTTTAATCCGAAAATTAATAAATTTGCAAATATAATAAGGGGAAAAGACCACATTAAAATCCAGCCTTCAAAAAAATGAAAACAGTGGGCTTCTTTTCCGTAAAGCCCGGAAAGTCCCGCAAGCACAAGCCCTGCCGATATAACTAATATCTCCGGATTTTTAACGAAAATATATATAATTCCGGTTATAATACCCAAAATTACGCAGGACAGTATAAATATTTTTATTTCTTTTTTCCATACTAAAAGAAATAATGAAGATATTAAAGAACCGGCGTAAAACATAAAAAAAGCGATATAAAAAAATATAATGCCGCTTGAAACGTTATTAAGAAAAATGTAAGAAAAAACGAATAATGCCGTGCCGAGAAACCCTATAACGTAACCAGACCTGTATATTACGTCGTATAATTTTGGATAATAAACTTCAGTTTCCATTTATTTGTATATATACCTCGTAAAATAAATCCGACGCCTTTTCCGATAGCAAGATGTCATTGCGAGGAGCGAAAGCGACGAAGCAATCTCGCACGTTCGATGTTTAATGGCCGTGGATTGCTTCGCTTCGCTCGCAATAACTGATTAGAAAATAAATAATACACCTTTAATATATTAGACACCTATTTTATACATTTTGTTACGAGGACAGAATTGAATTCTGTCCTCTTCCGTTTATTTGATTTTACCGAGAACCGAGATATTTCTGCCGGCTTTGTTTAAAAATAAGCGGTCGGCTGCCCTTTTTACGGCATGTCTGTCGACTTTTTCTATGTCTTTAAGAACTTGCGTTTTCGGTATATATTTACCCTCATAAATCTCATTAATTGCATTGCGGTTCATTATTTGGCTTGTGGACTCCATTCCTAAAAGGAAACCGTCGTATATATGTTTTTTTGCGTTAGATATTTCGTCATCGCTTATATTTCCGGAAACTATTTCGTCTATAATTTCAAATATTAATTTTTTGGATAACGCAAATTTTTTCGGAGAAACGCCTGCATAAATATAAAAAAATCCGTCGAATTTATGAAAAACGGAATTAGAATAGATAGAATA
>JAJYPL010000008.1 GCA_021795355.1 bacterium
ATTATAATGGTGCATGATTAGAGTATGGAAAACCACTTTAAAACTGAGAATGATTATCGGTTTTATGGTAATATTAATTTTTGCGGTATTGCTTATATTCAGGGCATTCGACGTCCAGATAATAGAGGGGGACAGATTAAGCAAACTTGCAGATGCGCAATTTCAGGCAAGCGTATATTTTATGCCTGAACGGGGCAATATTTATTCGGCTGACGGCGGCATACTTGCCGCAAGCGTAAATATTCCGGGAGTCGCCGTCGATCCATTAATGGTGAAAGATAAACTTAAAAGCGCAGAGAAACTTTCTAAGGCAACAGGTTTAAAATATGAAAAAATAATTAAAGTATTGACGAAGAATCTTCAATTTGCATGGATAAAAAGGAGGGTTTCAGCCGAAACGGCAAAAAAAGTCGAGAAGCTCGGAATAGAAGGCGTAATTATAGTTAAACAGCCTGTCAGGTATTATCCTAACGGAACGCTTCTTGCACATACGCTTGGATTTGTAGGAATAAACGACAACGGTTTATCAGGCATAGAGTATAAATATAATAAGTATTTAAAAGGCAATAAGCGGGCTTTAAAGGTTCTCCAGGACGGTTTAGGGCAGTATATATTTATAAGAGGTTTCGGGCTTAAAAAGGCTACGCACGGAGATAATATTTATTTAACGATTAATAAACAGCTTCAATTTATTACGCAGTACTATTTAGATAAGGAGGCAAAAGCCGCCGATTCAAAAGGAGCTTTTGCTATATTAATGGATCCAAATACGGGAGCTATTCTTGCTATGGCGGATTATCCTTCTTTTAACCCGAATTATTACTGGAAATATTCTGCGAGGTACTGGCGAAACAGGGCTGTTACCGACGATTTCGAGCCCGGTTCTACGATGAAGCCTTTTATAATATCCGGAGCAATGCAGGACGGAATAATAAAACCCGATACGGTAATAAACGGGTATCACGGTTCATATTATATAGACGGCATAAAAGTTCACGACGTCGAAAACTGGTTCGGCAAGCTTACTATAAATCAATTAATAGAATATTCCTGCAACGTATGCGCCTGCCAGGTCGGCATGAAGATGGGCAAGCAGAGGGTCTGGTACTGGCTGAAAAGATGGGGATTTTTGTCAATGCCTCATGCAGGCTTGCTTGGAGAAAACGCCGGAATAGACAGGAACGTAAGCCGCTGGTCGGAAGTCGGTCCATGCGAGGAGGCTTTCGGACAGGGTGCGGCTATAAACGGACTTCAGGAAATAACGGCTCTTTCGGCAATTGCAAACGGCGGTTATTTATTGAAGCCTTATGTTATTAAAAAAATAGTCAACCCTTACGGCAAGGTTATATTCAGGGCAAAACCCCATGAAATAAGAAGGGTTATAAATTCTAAAACCGATAAAGAAATTAAATATATGATGCGTTTAGTCGTAAAAGGGGGAACGGGGCAGTATGCAAAATTAATAGATTTTAGGGTTTCAGGCAAAACGGGAACGGGACAGGTTGACAATCCTAAAACCGGAACATATTTTAAAAACAAATATACCGCTTCATTTATGGCTTTCGTTCCCTATAAACACCCTGTTCTTGCAATGCTCGTGGTACAGCAGGAGCCTGCTAAAATAAGTTATTACGGCGGAGCAGTCAGCGCGCCGGTAGTCCGCGGCGTATTTAAAACCGCTTTGAATATATTAAACGTTTATCCGGGCGGCAAAGCATATAAAGAACAGTTAAAAGCCGGAAACGGGTTTCATAACGAAAAGAAATTAAAGGAAAATTTAGAAAATAAAAGTTTTAAACATGAAAAGTATCCGGCAAAGCATTCAGGAAACTATTCGGGAAAAATGCCCGATTTAAAAGGCGATACGATTTACGAAGCATTAAACGCTTTAAGCCGGTTCGGGAGGCTTTCCGTAAAAATATGGGGAAGCGGATATTTATATTATCAGAGCATTAAGCCGGGAACATATGCCGCCGCAGGCAGCGGAGCAAACTCTGTAACTTTAAAATTCAAACCCGAAGACTATTACGGCTATGCCCCTTTGCAAAAGACGGAGAAAAAAAGCAAAAAGGCAAAATCTAATATAAAAACCTTATCGAAATCAGTTGCAAAATCTAAAAAGAAAAATTTAACGGCATCTCCGGCTTTAAAAGAAAAAGGAAAAGAAAAAGTTAAAAAATAAATTTTATGAATATCGAAAATATTATAAAAAACAACAATTTTGTAGAATACGTCAACGGCGGAACCGATACGGATATTTTATGCATATCCAACGATTCCAGAAAAATTAAGAACGGATGTCTTTTTGCCGCGAGAAAAGGCGTTGACGTTAATTCAAACGCCTTCGTCGAAGAAGCAATATCTAAAGGCGCCGCGGCGGTATTGACCGACGATGCGGAAACGGCGGGAAAACTTAAAAACGAAAAAAATATTACGGTAATTTTCGCTAATGATGCTCTTAAGGCATATGCGGTGATGTCTAAAAATTTTTTCGGCAATCCAGGCAATAAATTAAAGCTGATAGGGGTTACCGGAACAAACGGAAAAACCACGACGACGTTTCTTATAAAATCTATTTTAAACGCCGCCGGAAACAAAACCGGTTTGATCGGCACTATAGATTATGAAATCGGAGAAGGCAAAAAAGAATCTAAAAATACCACCCCCGATGTTTACGAACTTAACGAAATGTTTTCCGAAACCGTACGGTCGGGCGGCTCTGCATGCGTTATGGAAGTTTCTTCCCACAGCTTAGACCAGGGAAGGGTTTACGGAATACCGTTCGACGCCGCCGTTTTTACTAATTTAACGCGGGATCATTTAGATTACCATAGAGACATGCAATCCTATTACGAAGCAAAAAAGAAACTTTTTTCCGAAGTATTGGCGGAGAGTTCCAAAACTAAAAAATATGCCGTTATAAACGGCGACGATCCTTATGGTAAAAAACTTACCGAAGAGCTTAAAACGCTGTTTGCCCTCAAATCCATAAATAACGTCGGTATTATTACATACGGATTAAGCTCCGAATCCGACGTTTCCGCCGAGAACATAAATTACTTCAGAGACGGATTGAAGTTCGACGCCGCGATAAAAGGCCGGGACGAAAAAGTTCTAAAAAATATACGTTCATCCCTTATAGGCTCTTATAACCTTTATAATATATTAGCTTCCATTGCCGTCGGTTATGCTCTTTCCGTACCGGACGAATTTATAATTTCCGGCATAGAATCTCTTTTAAACGTCCCCGGAAGAGTCGAAAAAGTCGATACCGGCGTTCCGTCTTCTCCTTTAGTATGTATAGATTATGCGCATACCGACGACGCCGTAAAAAGAGTTCTTTCCGCTTTAAAAGATATCTGCAAAGGGAAACTGATAAGCGTTTTCGGATGCGGCGGCGACAGAGACAAAGGGAAAAGGCCGCTTATGGGCAGACATTCGACGGATATCGCCGATATAAGCATAATAACGTCGGACAATCCCAGAAGCGAAGAGCCGTCGGCTATTATCGAAGAAATAATATCCGGCGTCAAGAATGCATTATATATCGACAAAAAAGACGGAGACGCTTTAATTAATTTCAAAAAGTCTGCCGAGCCGGAAAGACATGCTTATACGGTAGAAGAAGACAGGGCGGAAGCGATAAAATTAGCTCTTTCTATAGCGGGAGCGGACGATACGGTCGTTATTGCAGGCAAAGGGCATGAAGATTATATGATAGTAAAAGACGTCAAGTTTCATTTCAGCGATAAAGAGGAAGTATTGAAATATTATAAAACCGGAACTAAAATTTGTGACGGGGACAGAATTGAATTCTGTCCCCATATTTGATAAAAATGAAAATAAATTACAACTTAACTTTAGACGAAATTTTAAGCGCAGCGGACGGCAAATTAATCATTGCCGGCGACGGAACGGGTCCGCTGGTTTTTAACGAAATTTTTACGGATTCGAGGGAGGATTTCGGCAGAAATGCAATTTTTATAGCGTTAAAGGGCAAGAATTTTAACGGAGAAGACTTCGTCGAAGCCGTTTTTAAAAAAGGCGGCTATTGCGCTTTGGTTTCCTGGGATTTTTTAGAAAACAACGACATATCTAAATACGGCGATAAAATTATTATCGCAGCCGCAGACCCCGTGTCTTCATTGGGAGATATTGCAAAATTATATTTAAGTAAATTTAATTTAAATAAAAAAATCGCCTTAACGGGTTCCTGCGGAAAAACTACTACGAAAGAGATGGTTTATGCGATTTTTTCTGCGGTTTTCGGCGCAGAAAAAATTCTTAAAAACGATTATAACTATAATAACTTAATAGGAGTTCCAAAGACTATTTTCCGGCTTGACGGCAGGGTCGAATATCTTATTCTTGAAATAGGAACCAACAAAAAAGGGGAGATAAAAAGGCTTTCCGAAATTATATCGCCGGAAATCGGAGCTATTACGAATATCGGCAAAGCGCATCTTGAAGAATTTAAAGACACCGAAGGCGTATTCATGGAAAAATCGGAACTTGCCCGCAGTCTTAATGAATCAGGCCTCCTCGTTCTCAATGCTGACGATTCAATAACGCCCGCAAGATATAAAGATAAAATAAAAGAAGGAGTAAATATCGTTTCATTCGGTTTTGGAAAAATAAACGCCAAAAATGCTCAAAACGCTCAAGATTTTAAAAATGGTCAAGATGCCGAAAACGGCGGCGTTCCGGATGTTTTATGCGAAAGCGCTATTTTAAACGAAAAAACAGGAAAAACGACCTTAAACGTTTTCTATAACGGAAAAAAATACGTTATAGAAGTTAATTTCAGCGGAAAGCATTTAATTTACGATTTTTTATGCGCTTTTTCCATTGCTTCGGCATGCGGTATCGCTCCCGAAGCCTACATTAATTCTGATGCTTTTAAAAATTTTAATATTCCGCGCGGAAGAATGGAGATAATCCGTATAGCCGATAATACCGGCGAATGGACTTTGATTGACGACGCATATAATTCCAACCCGGATTCCCTTAAAGCCGCGCTGGATTTTATAAGAACCGATTATTCCGAAAGCAAAAAAATATTAGTTCTCGGAGACATGCTGGAACTCGGCGGTTCCGCTCCGGAAGAGCATGTAAAAGCAGGGCGCGAAATCAGCGGCTTAGCCGATTATATTTTTTACAAAGGAGATTATTCCGATTTTGTAACGAAAGGCTTGGAAGAAAAAAATTTTTCCGGAAAATTTTTTTTAATAAAAGACGATGAAACTTTCAAAAACGATTTTAAAAAATTAGACAAAAATAACGCCGTAGTACTTCTTAAAGGTTCGAGAGGCATGAAACTCGAAGAGTATTTCAAAGAAGAAACGGGTAAAACGAATAAATCTATATGCTGAGCTTAAATGCGGATTTTTTAAAATATATTACGTTCAGGTCTTCATACGCCATTATACTGTCGCTGATATTATCGATAGCGCTCGGTAAAATATTTATTAAAGGATTAAAAAAAATGAAGATAGGGCAGGTTGTCAGGGAAGACGGTCCAAAATCGCATATTAGCGGCAAAAAAGACGTTCCGACCATGGGCGGACTTTTAATTTTATTCAGCGTCATAGTTCCTGTTTTATTGCTTGCCAAACTTAACAACCTTTATCTTTACATGGGCATTTTAACGCTCTTGTCGTTTGCTTTGATAGGATTTGCCGACGATTTTTTAAAAATCAGGGGACATTCTTCAAAGGGGCTTAGAGGCAAATATAAATTTTCTATCCAAACTTTAATAGCAGTATGCGTTTCGGCTGCCCTTTATTTTCACGACGAATCTCTCGGAACGGTAATAATTCCTTTTGTTAAGAACTATTATTTAAATTTCGGCGTTTATTTTATAATTTTTTCGGCATTTATAATAGTCGGTTCTTCCAACGCCGTTAATTTAACCGACGGTCTCGACGGTTTGGCTATAGGGGTTTTTGCTATAGCCATAGCGGGATACCTTATATTTTCCTATGCGGCGTCTAATTACAAATTTGCGGACTATCTGCACATACCTTATATAAAAAACATAGGAGAAGTCGTAATATTATGCGCTTCTTTATTCGGCGCTTCCATCGGCTTTTTATGGTTCAATTCCTATCCTGCTTCGGTTTTTATGGGGGATACGGGTTCGATACCTTTGGGCGCTATACTCGGCTACGTCGCAATAGTTTCAAGGCAGGAGATCCTGCTTGTTATAATAGGATTCGTATTCGTAATCGAGGCTTTAAGCGTTATATTTCAGGTCGGCTCTTACAAACTTAGAAAAAAAAGGATATTCAAAATGGCGCCGATCCATCATCATTTTGAAATCGAAGGCGTTCCTGAATCTAAAATAGTCATAAGGCTGTGGATAGTTTCCCTGATATTGACGATATTTGCTTTATCTACTCTTAAATTGAGGATTTTTTAAATGCCGGATTTAATTTTGGGTTTCGGTAAAACAGGTTCTGCCGTTTACGGATATATTAAGGGCAAAAACGGTTTCGCAAAAAGCGGAAAGCTCTTAATATACGACGATACCGCCGAAAATGCGGGCGGTTTTGACGTTCAAGACGATAACGTTATGTTTTTTAATAAGCGGAACGAAGAAATACTTTTCGGCAGATATTTTAAAGATATAGAACGATGCGTCGTAAGCCCCGGAATACCGAGAAACCATCAGGTTATTTTAAAATTAAAAAGGGCAAATATTCCTGTTTTAAGCGAAATAGAATTTGCGTATAATAATCTGCAAAAAAAGAAAAATGCAAAAATTATAGCTATTACCGGAACAAACGGCAAGACTACCTCGGTTACCCTATGTAAAGGCGCGATAGAAGCGGCGGGTCTAAGCGGAAAAACTTTCGTAGGAGGCAATCTCGGCGTTCCTTTTATATCGGGCATAGACGATTACGAAGATTTTATTTTAGAGGTATCCAGTTTCCAGCTTGAATGGATTTACGATTTTAAACCCGATATCGCCGTACTTCTTAACGTAGAAGACGATCATTTAGACAGATATCTTAATTTCGACGAATACAGGCTTACTAAATATAAAATGTTTAAAAATCTTAAATATAACGACGTTGCCGTATTAAATCAGGGCGACTATAATTCGTCGGTATTAAAAGGCGTTGCCGGTTCAAATGCGGTTTTATACGGATTCGAAGAAGATAAATGCGACGTTTTTTACAAAGACGGCTTTATTAATCTGCGGCTTAAAGATTTACTCGGATTTAACGCCGAAATTTCGTTAAAAGACGCTGCGGATAAAAGAAAATTCGTCATAGAAGACATGATGGCGGCCGCCTGTTCTTTAGCGCTGTACGGAATTTCTCCCGACGTTATTAAAAAAGCTTTTGACGGCTACAGGCTTTTAAGGCACAGGGTTGAATGCATCGGCAGTATAGATAGCGTATATTTCTACGACGATTCAAAGGCTACTAATCCCGCGGCGGTCGTAAGCGCGCTTAACTCATTCGGCGCTTTAAGCGAAGGCGGCGTTAAAACGGATATAGTCCTTATTCTGGGCGGGAAAGACAAGGGTTTTAATTACGAGAGCATCGTCGAACCGGTAAAAAGAAGCGTAAAAGCATGCGTTTTAATGGGCGAAACTAAAGAAATCCTCGAAAAAACGCTGAAAGGACGCGTAGAATATATGCTTGCCGGCGACATGGAAGACGCAGTCGTTAAATCTTTTAATTATTTAAAAGACACCGTTAAAAGCGGCGGTTCGGGCACGGTTCTTCTGTCTCCGGCATCTTCGAGTTTCGATATGTTTAAAGATTACGCGGATAGAGGGGACGTATTTAAAAAATGTTTCGAGAAATTAAAAAATAGTTTTTATGAAAAATTATGATTAACTACGGAAAAATTTTTATAAGAAAATACGATACTGCGCTGTTTCTTGCGGCTTTGCTGTTAATATCGCTCGGCTTAGTTATGGTTTATTCGACAAGCGCGATGATTTCTATAGTTCAGTACGGCGTAAGCTATCACTTTATTTTAAGGCAGGGAATATACGTCGCATTGTCGGGATTAGTCGTATGGTTTTTAATGCGCAACGACTATCATATGCTTAAATCTTTTTATCAAATCATTTTATTCGTAATAATAGTTTTAATGCTTTTAGTATTCGTTCCGCATATAGGAATAGATGCCGGAGGTTCAAGGAGATGGATAAATTTAAGGTTTTTCAGCATACAGCCGTCCGAATTTTTAAAAATTTTTTTCATAGTTTATTTAGCTAATTTTTTGGAAAAGAGAAAGGATACGCTCGATAAAAATCCGTATTCGTTTATTTTTATAGGTCCTTTTATATTTTTGGGTTTTTTAGATTTGCTGCTCTTAAAAGAACCCGATTTCGGAACAAGTTCGATCATGTTTTTTATAACTTTTATAATGCTTTTTGCAGGCGGCGTATCCATATTTTATCTGTTAGCGGTTGCCGCGCTCGGCGGAACCGCCGCATATTTTTTAATATTTACCGTGGCGTATAGGAGAGACAGGGTGCTTGCATTTCTTCATCCTTTTCACGATAAAACCGGCATAGGCTTTCAGATAATACAGTCTATGTACGCTTTTGCCCGGGGCGGATTATACGGAGTAGGACTCGGAAACGGAAAAGAAAAACTTTTTTTTCTTCCGACGCCTTATTCGGATTTTATATTTTCCAGCGTAGGCGAGGAGCTGGGGTTTATAGGCGTAGCCGCGTTTATACTGCTTTATCTTATTCTTGCATACAGGGGATTAAAAGTAGCGATAAATGCGCCCGACCTTTTCGGGACATATCTTGCATACGGCATTACGTGCCTGATTGCTCTGAGCGCATTTATAAATATCGGCGTGGTTCTCGGCGCTCTGCCTACGAAAGGCCTTGCGCTTCCGTTTATCAGCTACGGAGGCAGTTCGATGTTTGCCACGTGCATCGGCATAGGAATTTTGCTCAATATATCTTCTCAGAGCATTAAGGGGAAAAATATTTGATGAATATAGTAATTGCCGGCGGAGGAACCGGAGGGCATATGTTTCCGGGAATTGCGGTTTACGAAAAATTAAAAGCGTTAGACGAAAAAGCGGATATTTATTTTATCGGAACGGAGAGAGGAATAGAAAATAAGGTTAAAGACGTTTACGGCTTCAGGCTGTTGACGATAAACGTTACGGGATTTTCGGGGAAAAATTTTATGAATAAATTAAAATCTTTAAAAAACGCCTTTTATGCGGCAAAAGACGTGAATGCCGTTTATAAAAGAGTTAAACCCGATTACGTATTAGGGCTTGGAGGTTATATATCTTTGGTTCCCCTAATCGTCGCAAGGTTAAGGAGAATAAACTGCGGCGTTATGGAGCAGAACGTCGAACCGGGGCTTTCCAATAAAATTCTTGCCCTTCTTGGAATAACCGTATTTGCTTCCTTCGAAGAAACCAAGCGGCGCATTCGTTCCGGGACGGTTATTACGACCGGCAATCCGGTAAGGGAAAAAATATTTAATTATGCCGTTTCGGAATCGAAAAAAGAAAAAGACTTTGCCGGGCATAAAAATTTAAAAATATTCGTTTTCGGCGGTTCTCAGGGCGCCTCGTCCGTAAATAAGGCTGTTTTAAAGATGTTATCCGAAATGGACGATAATTTATCCCGCAATATCGTCGTATATCATCAGACCGGTTCACGCGATGCAGAAACGGCAGAGGATTTTTATAAAAATAATTTAAAAACCGGCGGTTATGAAGTTTTCCCCTTTACGGACAATATAGAGGATTATTACGGGTTAAGCGATATAGTTATATCGAGGGCAGGAGCGGGAACGCTGTCCGAGCTGGTTTTGTTAAGAAAGCCGGCTATTTTAATACCGTATCCGCATGCGGCGGGCAATCATCAGGAGAAAAACGCTCTTGCGTTTTCCGAGAGCGGATGTTTCGAAGTCGTAAAAGACGACGAAAATCTTTCTAATGAATTATTACAAAAAATTTCTAAAATATTTTATAATAGAGATTTGTTAAAATCTATGTATAATAATTTAAAAAAAATAGAAGTAAAAGATTCTGCCGCTGAAATAGCAGACATAATATTAAATAAAGATAAAGGAGAGAAATTATGAAAAACGGCGTCAAAAAGATTCATTTAATCGGTATCGGGGGTTCCGGCATGAGCGGTATAGCCGAAGTTCTTATAAATCTTGGTTATTCCGTTACCGGTTCGGACATAGAGTACAGCCAGACGATAGAAAAAATCGAATCTATAGGCGGCAAAGTTTTCATAGGACATAATCCGGAAAATATAAAAGATTCCGAAGTAGTAGTATATTCGACCGCAATTTCCGAAGCCAACCCCGAACTTAACGAAGCTAAAAACAGAAAACTAACGGTTTTAAGAAGAGCGGAAATGCTTTCGGAGCTTCTCTCCCTAAAAAAAGGAATCGCTATAGCCGGTTCTCACGGCAAAACTACCACCACTTCGATGATATCGTCTATACTAGGGGAAGCGGGATCCGACCCTACTTTCGTCGTCGGAGGCAAAATTTTCGGACTGGGTATGCATTCTAAAGTAGGCAAAGGCGAATATATGGTCGTCGAAGCCGACGAAAGCGACGGTTCGTTTTTAAAATTAAAACCGGATTATTGCGTCGTCACCAATATAGATTACGAGCATTTATGCCATTACGGCAATATAGAAAATTTAAAGCAGTCTTTCGCCGACTTTATAAACAATATTCCATTTTTCGGATTTGCGGTTCTATGCTCCGATAATCCTTTGTTAAGTTCTTTATTTCCCGTTATAAATAAAAAATATTTCACTTACGGCATAGAGCAGAAAGCAGATTATTACGCTCTGAATATATCTTTAGAGAAAAACGCCTCTTCTTTCGATGCATATTCCGGCGATAAAATGATAGGCAAATTCAAGCTGTCCGTTCCGGGAATACATAATGTATTAAACGCTCTTTCGGCGATAGCCGCGACTAAAGAGCTCGGCATAAAAACCGAATTTATAGCTAAAGCACTCGAAAGTTTTCACGGTGTGGAAAGAAGGTTCCAGATAAAAAAATCTAACGAAAGACTTATAGTCGTGGACGATTACGCCCATCATCCGGTAGAGATTGCCGCTACGCTTAAAGCCGCAAAAAACTGGAACAGGCAGATAGTCGCCGTTTTTCAGCCGCACAGATATTCCAGAATGAAAGACCTTATGGACGATTTCGTAAATTCTTTAAAAATTGCCGACTCGGTTATAATAACGGACGTTTATTCTGCGGGAGAGATTGCGATAGAAGGTATTTCGTCTATGGCGCTTTCCGAGAAAATGAGGAATAACGGATATAAAAACGTATTTTACGTTCCGAACAGAAAAGATATTAAGTCTAATTTGAAAAATATGCTGAAAGGCGGAGAGATGGTAATATTCCTCGGAGCCGGCGATATAACTAAAACTTGCGACGAATTCGTCCACAGCAGGCTTAACAAAAAAAGAAGTTTGAAACCTATAGGCGGCGGCAATTTAATAGAACGTATTAATTATTGATATGAAGGGCGCAAAATCAAAAGAAGATTTATTAAAAAAGTTAAAAGAACGCGGCATCGATTTTATGGAAAATCAGGATATGTCGTCCTATTCCTCTATTAAAACGGGAGGGAAGGCGGATTTAATATTGTTTCCAAGAAACGAAGCCGAACTGGGTTTAATAATAAAACTGACTGAAGGCGTAATATCGGAATGCTTCCGTTACGTCGTAGGCGGAGGGACGAATACGCTTTTTAAGAAAGAAAGGATATGCGTTCCGGTTATATCTTTTAAAAAATTCGATTCTTCCGTTTCGGACGCATCGGAAAATTACGGAAGTCATGAAAATGAGAAATGCGGTGAAAAAGTTATGAGGTTCGGCGCAGGAATTAATTTATCGAAAATTTTAAACTACTCTATGAGACATAACTTAAGCGGATGCGAGTTTTTTTACGGAATCCCCGGCACTCTCGGCGGAGCCGTAAAAATGAATGCCGGTTCCAAAGAAAGTTCCGTCGGCAATATCGTAGAGGCTATAGATATATTCGATTCAAACGGCTCTAAACGCACCGTGCAAAAAAAAGACATGAATTTTTCATACCGCAGTTTAAATATTAAAGGCATTAAAGATAACTATTGCATCACGTCGGTTTATCTTAAACTTAAGGAATCGTCTAAAGCCGAAATAGCCGAAAATATTAAAATTTTTAAAGAAAGAAAATCAGGACAGCCGCTTGGAGAATTTTCTCTCGGCTGTATTTTTAAAAATCCGGAAGGTTTTTCAGCCGGAAAGCTTATAGAGGAGATGGGATTTAAGGGCGTTTCTTTCGGCGGAGCTTCCGTTTCCCGAAAACATGCAAATTTTATAATCAATAAAGGCGGCGCAAAACCTTCCGACATTATATTTTTAATAGACAATATAAGGGAAAAAGCATTGGAAAGCAAAGGGATAAAATTAGATACGGAAATAAAGATAGTGTGAGGAAATATGCGGGAAAAATTGAAAAATTTGAGGATAGGGGTTTTGGCGGGAGGCAGGTCTGAGGAGAGGGATATCTCTATTAAAACCGGTAACGCCGTCTTCAATGCCTTAAAATCCGGCGGATATAATGTTCTGCTGTTTGATTTGGACGAAAATTTTACGGCTAATTTAAAAAATATAGACATCTGTTTTATCGCTCTGCACGGAACTTACGGAGAGGACGGCAGGGTTCAGGGAGCGCTCGAAATACTCGGCGTCCCCTATACCGGTTCAGGCGTTCTTGCAAGCGCGCTGGCGATGGACAAGGTTAAATCGAAAGCATTGTTTAATTTTTACGGTTTAAAAACGCCTCCCGGAATCGTAATCGGGAAGGGAAAGGACGAAAATGCGGTAAAGGAAATATCGAAAAATTTAGAGCCGCCTTATTTCGTCAAACCGAACGCTTCCGGTTCGAGCATAGGATGCTCGATAGTCGAGAGCGGCGGGTCGGCCGGGGATTTAAAAACTGCGTTAAATAATGCTTTTAATTATGACGATGAAATATTGGTAGAAAAATATATAAAAGGAAGAGAAATTCAGTTTGCATGGGCTTTCGGCAAGGCTCTAGGGTGCGTCGAGGTTAAGCCTAAAGATTGTTTTTATTCATATACGGCTAAATATACAAAAGGAAAGACGGAGTATTTAATAAACCCGTCTTTAACGGAAAAAGAATATAAAGCATGCGAGTCTGCCGCCGTCAAAGCCAACGAAATTATCGGATGCAGAGGGGTTACAAGGGCGGATATTATTCTTTCGGATGACGGCACCGCATACGTTCTTGAACTCAATACTCTTCCCGGAATGACGGAACTCAGCTTAGTCCCCATGATAGCGGAAAGCAAAGGTATGAGTTTTATTGAGTTAATAGAAAATATAATAGAAGATGCGGTTGCAAAAAAATAAAAATAATATAAGACGTAAAAAAAACTTAATAAATAAAAACGGTAACGGTAGTTTTGGAAAATATTTTATTAAATCGCTTTATGTTTTTGCGGCTCTTATAATAATATTTGCGGCCGGATATTCAGGGTATAAATCTTACGACTATTTTTTTTTAAATAAAAAAGTTTTTAAATTAAAAAAAATAGAAATTATAGGAAAGAACATTACCGGCAAAGAAAAAAATAAAATAATCGCGCAGTCCGGATTATTTAAAAACGAAAATTTAATAAATATAAATTTAAAAAAACTGTCGAGGTTGGCGGCTTCTTACAGATGGGTCAAGAACGTAACGGTTTACAGGAAGTTTCCGGACGCTATAGTAATAGTTATAAAAAAAAGGAAAATTTTTGCCATGATAGTTTATAAAAATAATTTATACTATGTTTCTAAAACGGGTTACATAATAGGAAAAGCGGGAGTCCGTTCAGGTTACGGATACCCCGTTATTACCGGTTTGAATACGGGCGATTCCGGCGTTTATTTCAAAAAATTAAGAAAAGCTTTATCTTTTTTAAGAATTTCGGCGCATTCTATCCTTTCGGGACTTACCGGAGAAATCCACATAGAGAAGGATAACGGAATAGCGCTTTATACCCGCAAAGGATTATGCATTAAGTTTGGAATAGGCGGTTATAAAAATAAACTTAAAACGCTGAAAAAGCTTTTTTTAGAGATTAACGCGATTCATATTAAATATAAAAACTATATAAATTTGGAATATAAGAACGAAGCTGTTATAAAAGTGAATAAAGGTTCGAGGGTTTTGCCGGCCGGCTATAAAGCCGAACATATTAACGGCGCTATATTTAAATAATTAAGCCGGTTTCTATATATACATAACAGAGGTTGAGATTGGAAAAGAACGATAACATTTTCGTGGGCTTAGATATCGGGACTACAAAAGTCTGCGCTATAGTCGCCGAAGCAAAAGGCGATTCTTTGGATATCATAGGCGTAGGCAACAGCAGCTCGACCGGATTAAAAAACGGAGTAGTCGTAAATATCGAAAATACTGTAGATTCTATAGCCAAAGCCGTGGAGGATGCAGAATTAATGGCAGGCTATCAGATTCAATCCGCATCCGTCGGCATTGCGGGTTCGCATATCCGCGGTTTCAGCGGCAGGGGCATCGTAGCCGTCAAAAGCAGGGAAGTAGGACAGCAGGACGTAGAAAGGGTTTTGTCTGCGGCGAAAACTATATCCATACCTATCGACCATGAGGTTATACACGTAATTCCGCAGGGTTTTTCGGTGGACGACCAGGACGACATTAAAAATCCGGTCGGTATGAGCGGACTCAGGCTGGAAGCCACTGTCCATATAGTTACCGCTTCGAGCATAGCAGCGCAGAATATAGTTAAATGCGTCAATAAAGCCGGAATAGACGTTTCCGAAATCGTACTCGAACAGATAGCGTCAAGCGAAGCTGTGCTGACAGAAGACGAAAAAGAGCTTGGAGTGGCGCTTATCGATATAGGCGGCGGAACGACCGATATCGCAATTTTTAACGGCGGAAATATAATACATACTTTCGTAATCCCTAAAGGCGGACAGAGCGTTACGAGCGACGTATCTAAGGGAACTACGACTATACCTCAGGAAGCAGAAAAAATAAAGATAAGATTCGGAATAGCAAAAGAGTCTCTTGCCGGAAAAGACGAAATAATAGAAATTCCCGGGTTCGGCGGCAGACCGCCGAGACCTATATCGCGGCAGCTGCTCGGCAATATTATCGAACAGAGAATGGCGGAAATTTTTACGTGGATAAGGAAGAATATAGAGAAGAACGGTCTGGAAAGCAAGATTCTTTCCGGTTACGTTATTACGGGAGGCGCGGCGTTAATAGACGGTTCGGCGGAACTTGCCGAAGAAATTTTTAACGCTCCGGTAAGAATAGGCTATCCTTTAAACGTCGGCGGTTTGACGGACGCCGTCAGCTCTCCGATGTATTCCACCGCCGTTGGTCTCGTGAAATATGCTTATAAAAACGGCAAGCGCAACAAAAAATCTTTTTCATATAAAAAAGGGGATAGTTTTATAGACGAAATAAAAAAATGGTTTTCCGATTTACTTGATTATTTTTTCTAAACTTTATTATTTTTTTTTACGATATATAATAGATGCGGAGACAGAATTTAATTCTGGCACTGCCGCAAAATAGCGACGGAGGATATCATGTTAGAATTTATCGAGAACAACGAATTGGCGGCAAAAATAAAAGTTATCGGAGTAGGCGGAGGCGGCGGAAACGCGGTTAACACCATGATTGCGGCAGGGCTTTCCGGAGCCGAGTTCATAGTCGCCAATACCGACGCTCAGGCGCTGAAAGCAAATTTATCCAATATAAAAATTCAGCTTGGAGAACAGGTGACCAGAGGACTCGGTGCAGGGGCTAATCCCGAAGTCGGCAGAAAATCTGCTATGGAAGACAGGGAGAAGATTAAAGAACTCCTTGAAGGTTCCGACATGGTTTTTATTACCGCGGGACTCGGAGGAGGCACCGGAACGGGCGCCGCGCCGATAATCGCCGAAATTGCAAAAGAAGTAGGGGCGCTGACCGTCGCCGTCGTTACAAAACCTTTTATTTTTGAAGGAAACAGAAGAATGAAACAGGCGGAAGAAGGATTGAGGGAATTAAGAAACACGGTCGATACCGTAATTACCATTCCTAATCAGAGGCTTCTTGCCGTCGCCGGTAAAAATACTTCCATGATAGACGCTTTTAAAAAAGTTGATGAGGTTCTTCTGCAGGCGGTTAAGGGCATATCCGATTTAATAAACGTTCACGGTCTTATAAACGTCGATTTTGCGGACGTCAAAACTATTATGTCCGAAATGGGCATGGCTCTTATGGGAACCGGAATAGCCCAAGGCGAAAACAGAGCATTGGAAGCCGCGCAAAAAGCCGTTTCCAGCCCTCTTTTAGAAGATATTAAGATAGAAGGCGCAAGGGGACTCCTCATAAATATCGCAGGCGGAAAAGACATGGGCATCGCCGAGGTAAGCGAAGCTGCCGAAAAGATTAAATCCGAAGCTCATCCTGACGCCAATATAATATTCGGAGCGGTTATAGACGACGAACTTGAAGATAGGATGATGATTACGGTTATAGCTACCGGTCTGGGCGGCGAAGCAAAACCTGTTTCTTTAGTATCCGTTCAAGGAGGAGCCGGTTCTCAGCAGATGCAGGGATTAAACCAGCCGGTTAAAGCGCCGTTTTCCGAAGGCGACAATACTCCGCCGGTTAAACCTGTTTCGGATACCGTCGTAAATATAAAAGAAACGCCTTCGTATATCGAAAGATTTTCCGATGCGGAAGAGGAAGTCAATTACGAGGACGACCAGTGGGATATTCCTACGTTTATGAGAAAGCAGGCGGATTAATTTAATTATTATGCCAAACTCTAAGGGCGGTAAATCCGGCGGTTTTGCCGATTACGATATCAAGGCAAAAATCTGGCTTGAAAAAAACGGCGAACCGGTCTTCGGAATGGGAAGGTTTATGCTTTTAAAAAAAATAGAAACTTCGGGTTCGATATCTTCCGCGGCAAAAGAACTCGGATATTCTTATAAAAAAGCATGGAGTTTTATAAATCTTATGGAAAAGAGATTCGGATTCGAACTCGTCGATAAAAAAATAGGCGGAAGGTACGGCGGCGGTTCCGTTTTAACCGAACATGCAAAAAAAATAATGGCGGCATATGAAGAACTGCTTGAAAAGGAAAAAACGTTCTTAGACGATTATCACGCGCAAACCCCGCATCTCTTGCAGCCTTCGAAACACTGAGGCGTAGTTTTAAGGTTAAGCGCTCTTTTATATTCTTCCAGCAGGTACTTTTTCGTGACGCCCTGGTCTATTATATCCCACGGAAGAAGTTCGCCGGTGCCTATTTTCCTGATAAATCCGTCCATACGGTACCCCTTGTCTTCCGCCGCTTTTTTAATGCTTGTTTTATTAAGAAAAGAATGTATCAAAATATCCGTAGAAAGCCTTGAACCCCTTGCAAAAAAAGCCTCCGTGAACGCGGCGTTCAAAGAGTTTATATTTACGACGAGATTAGGTATGCCTCTTAGACAGTCTGTAATGTAAGACGCTTTTTTCTTTAAAATTTTTAAGTCTTCAAAATTTTCCCACTGCAGCGGCGTCCATGCTTTAGGCACGAAAGGGCTGAACGAAGCGGTCAGTTTGCCTATTCTTTTGTTTGGCTTGGAAGCCGATATGAATTCTTTAAGGATGCCCTTTACAAGCATTACGGTATCGTCTAAATCGCCTATTTCTTCATAAGGCAGTCCGAATATAAAATATAGCTTTATTCCGGTTATTCCTCTTCTAACGATATCGCCGACGGATGTTATTATATTTTCGTTGCTTAGAACTTTATTGAGCATTTTTTTCAGGCGTTCCGAGCCTGTTTCTATTCCGAGGGTTACCGTTTTTATACCGGATTCTTTAATCATATCCAGATTGTTTTCGTCTAAGCAGTCGAATCTGACTGACGACAGGGAAAAATTTCTGCCGGAGTCCAAAGAAAAGCGCATAATTTTACCTATATTTTTACCGTCCATAGTCCCGAATCCTACGAATCCGGCTTTTTCGTTTTCGCAGGTCGCCGATACCGCATCGTTAACGGCATCTATTTTAGACTCCCTTAAAGGCAGGTAAATAAATCCTGCGCTGCAAAATCTGCATCCCCTTTTGCATCCCCTTTCGATTTCTATCATATTTATATTGCTTAATTCCGAAAATTCCGTAGTAATAACCGACGAAGAGAACGAAAGATTTTCGTCCGTCCAGCGCCTTGCGGCTCTTTTAGGAAAACCGTCCGCATTTTTAATTTCCTTTAAAATATAGGGGTTTTTTGAATCGAAAATAAAATCGTATGCCGCCGGAACGTATATTCCTTTAATTCCGGCAGACGAATTTATAATTTCATATTTATCAGGTTTATTTTGGGATTTAATTTTTTCAAAAAAATCCGGAAAGATTGCCTCGGCTTCGCCTATAAACATAAGGTCGAAAAGCGGCGCAACCGGTTCGGGATTTAAAAAAGCGATAACTCCGCCCGCCATAATAAGCGGAAAACTTCCGTTTCTGTCTTTAGACAAAAACGGTATTTTTTCTGCAGATAAGATAGAAAGTATATTGGCGAAATCGTTTTCGTAGCTTAAAGAAAAAAATATAAAATCGTAATCTTTAAGCCTCCGCCTTGTTTCTATAGATATTACGCCCTTAGATAAATCGTCCTGCATAAAAGCTCTGTCGCAGGACATAAAGCCGGAGCGGTTTATCAGTTCGTACGCCCTTAAAAATCCTAAATTAGACATTGCTACGCCGTAGTAATTAGGGAAAACTATTACGGCTTTTAAATAAGCGTTTGCCCTGTTTAAATTTGCAAGCCTGTTCCGTTCGGACTTTAAGTAGATATCGTATAATCCGCCGATATCTCTATATGCCGGATTTCGCCGTGCCTGGTTATTAAATTTTGAGTTTTTCATAAAATAAGGCGGTAACTTCGTCCGAGCCTGTCGTATTTGCAGGCGTGATGAGATTTATAGAGGTTTAACGGCGGCAATTTTTTCTGCGACAAGGTCGGCGATCCTTTCGTCCACTCCCAGATAATCGCCGAGTTTAAAGTTTATTTGAGGATATTTTTCCTTATATTTTGAGACTATTTCGGGAATATCTCTTCTAACGTGGTTTCCCGAATATAAAAAATAAGGGATTATATATATAAAATCGAAACTTTCTTCGGCTAATTTTTCAAGCATGTCGTATATATTCGGTTCCGCAAATTCTAAATATGCGCATTCGACTTTAATATCGGCAAACGACAATTTAGACTTTATTATATCGGTCATATTTCTTAGAATATCGTTTGCGTCGCTTCTTCTTGAGCCGTGGCCTAAAAGTACTATAGATTCTTTCATAGTTTTTTAACCTTTGGGAAAAGGTGTCAGATTAATTTTCCGCAAACAAATTCTACGCTAAGTAACTGTTTAATATCCGAAAAATAAAATCTGACGCCTTTTCCTTTACATTTTGTGACGGTACCGGAATTGAATTCTGGTACCGTAGTATTATATAATATTATAAAATATTGCGCAATAATCAGATACGGGGACAGAATTCAATTCTGTCCCCGTCACAACTTGGAAAAGGAGATAAAACAATGCAGGAAAACGGCGGAACTGCCGCGGTTAAAGTCGAAAACTTAGTAAAAAAATATAAAGATATTACCGCGGTAAACGATATATCCTTTACGGTAAACAGGGGAGATTTTTTTGCTTTTCTCGGACCTAACGGAGCGGGTAAGACTACGACTATAAAGATTTTATGCACGCTTATACTGCCTACGAGCGGCAATGCCTATATAAACGGTTACGATACCGCGAAGGATAAAAAAAACGTAAGAAAATCCATCGGCTTGGTGTTTCAGGATCCGACGCTCGATAACGACCTGAGCGCATATGAAAATCTCAGTTTCCATGCGAAATTATACGGAATGGAAAAAAAAGCGGCTAAAGAAAGGATAGATTATATATTAAATTTTATCGATTTATACGAATACAGGGATAAGCCGGTCAAGCGGCTTTCGGGAGGAATGAAAAGACGGCTCGAAGTGGGACGCGGACTTCTTCATTCCCCTTCGGTTCTTTTTCTCGACGAGCCTACGGTAGGATTAGACATTCAAACAAGAATAAATATGTGGGATTTTATCGATAAATTAAGAATAAAAGAAAAAACCACGGTATTTTTAACTACGCATTACATAGAAGAAGCCGAAAATTGCGATAAAATAGCTATTATAGACCATGGAAAAATAGTAGCGATAGACAGCCCTCAAGCCTTAAAAAAAATAGCGGAGTCAAAACACGGCGAAATCCCCACTCTTTCCGACGTTTTTTTATCTCTCGTCGGCAGGGAGATACGGGAAGAAAACGGCTCGGCTTTAGACACTATGAGACAGTTCGGCAGGGCGTTAAGACGATAGTGGCATCGTTCAGCAGGCATCCTAAAAAATTTAATCCTTTACCGTCATATAAAATAAAAACTATATGGAAAAAAAATATTCTAAGCTGATTGCCGAGTTAAGAAACGTATGCAATATAGCGTTCGGCAAAAATCTCGTCGATACGCACAGCGGCAATATAAGCGCCGGAACCGAAGACGGTATACTCATTACTAAAACAGGTAAAAGTCTTATAAATCTTAAACCGGACGATTTTACCGTAACGCAGTCGAAAAATAATAATAAAAATAAAAAAAATTGCGCATCGTCGGAATTAGAAGTTCATAGATTCATACTTGACAGTTTTCCGGCGTCGTCAGTTTTTCACTGTCATCCGCTCAATGCTATTGCCCTTTCTTTGCTTGCGGATAAAACGGGTGCGGACGGAATATCGGGTGCAATTGCGGACGGCTCCATGAAAAAACTTTTTTCCGTATATCCCGATATAAAAATAATTAAACCTTTGGATTTTGAATCCGCCTATTTCTTTCCCGAAATATACGTTTTTCCTTTAAAATTCATCGAAGATATAAAAAGCGGCAAATTCATGACTTTTAATATTAAAGCCGGCGATATATTTAAAGAAAACGGAATATTTATGGTAAAATCCCACGGTTCTTTTTCATGGGGGCGGACCCCGATGGATGCGCTTAGATGGGCAATGACGCTTGAAGCGTCGTCGGAAATTATTTTAAAATTAACAAGAAAATAAAAAAAGGTCTCATATTAATCTTGCTAAAAAAATCAATATATTATAATATTTAATATATTTAAGATTTATAATTAGAGAGGTTATTCAATTATGTTTGTCGATAGTTTAATAGGTATGTTCAGCAACGACCTTGCCGTCGATCTTGGAACGGCGAACACTCTTATATACGTAAAAGACAAGGGTATCGTTTCAAACGAACCTTCGGTGGTTGCGGTCCATATTGATTTGCGCGGAGAAAAGAAAATTCTTGCCGTAGGAAAAGATGCAAAGAAAATGCTTGGCAGGACGCCCGGCAATATATCAGCCATAAGGCCTATGAAGGACGGAGTCATTGCAGACTTTGAAGTAGTAGAAGCCATGCTTAAGTATTTTATAAGAAAAATACATAACAGAAAAAGCATGATTAGACCCAGAATAATAGTAGCTATTCCTTCCGGCATTACCGCCGTCGAAAGAAGAGCGGTCAGGGAGTCCGCGGAAGCTGCAGGGGCAAGAATGGTTTATCTTATAGAAGAGCCGGTCGCCGCGGCAATCGGCGCAGGTCTTCCCATTACGGAAGCCGCAGGAAATATGATAGTGGACATAGGAGGCGGAACTACGGAAGTAGCCGTTATTTCCATGTCAGGCATAGTTTACGCCAAATCTTTGAGAGTCGGAGGAGATAAAATAGACGATTCTATAATACAGTACGTAAAGAAAAAATATAACCTGCTTATCGGCGATAGAACCGCCGAGCTCGTTAAGATGACCATAGGGACCGTTTATCCCGTCGAAGAAGAGTCTAAAATGAGCATTAAAGGCAGGGACTTGGTCAGCGGCATACCTAAGATTATCGAAATAACTTCTTCCGAAGTCTTGGAAGCTATATCCGAACCCGCGGCACAGATAGTCGATGCCATAAAAACTACGCTTGAAAAAATTCCGCCGGAGCTTTCTTCGGACATAGTGGACAGAGGAATAGTGCTTGCCGGAGGCGGAGCGCTTCTGAAAAATATCGATGTTCTTATCAGGGAAAATACCGAACTTCCCGTTATAATAGCCGACGATCCCCTTACCTGCGTCGTACGCGGAGCCGGCAAAGCGTTAAACGAGATTCAGGTATTAAAAGATATAATGTTAGAAAATTAACCGTCGTGGGAAAGTTTACAAAAAAGTTAAAATTAAAAAAACATAAAGATGCCGTTGTTCTTCTGGCGGTTATATTAATATCTTCTGCGGTTTATTTATTTTCGGTTAAAGGAATAGGATTCGGAGGGGCTTTTTCGGATTTTATAGGAAATAAAGTATATTTAGTTTATGAAACGGTCGATTATCCTATAGCGGTTTCTGAAAAAATATATAAAAATTATATAGACCTTATTTCGGTTAAAAGAAATAATTTAAGGCTTAAAGAAGAATTAAAAAAATTAGAGTTTAAATATAACCGCTACAGATATTACGCCATAGAAAACAGGGAGCTTAAATCGCTGCTTTTTTTAAAAAATTCTATAAGCAGGAAATCGGCAGCCGCAAAGATCATCCTTCACGGTATAGAAGGCTGGTTTTACGGTTTATATATAAATAAAGGGACTAAAAACGGAATAACCGTCGGAGACGGCGTTATTTCTTACGACGGAGTCGTAGGCCGCGTTGTTTACGCGGGACGGGGAAGGTCTAAAGTTATTCCGATTACTAATCCTAAGTGCGTTTTTTCCGTTATAGACGCAAATACCGGAACTATGGGTATAGCGAACGGCGCCGGCAACGGTTACCTTCAGATGAGATTTGTATTTAATTCAAAAAAGATAAATAAAGGCGATAAAATTTTAACGTCCGGATTAGGCGGCGTATTTACGTCGGGAATATATGTCGGCAAAGTAGTGTCCGTAATAAAAAAAAGTTACGATATATTTCAGCGCGTAACCGTAGCGCCTTATAAAAATTTATTTAACGAAAAATATGTTCTCGTCGAAAAATAACAGCGTTTATAAGTATTTTTATATAGCATGCCTTTTTTTGCTTTTGATAATACTGCCGCTTATTTTTAGCAATAATTTTAATTTTAATTCAGGTTCTTTTTACGTATTTCCAAATTTTGCTTTAGCGGGATTAGTCTTTATATCGGCTTATTTAGACGTTTATTCCGGCTGGATTGCGGCATATATAATATTTTATATTTACGGTTCTATGACGCCGTTAAATCCGGCGGTTTTCGGTTTTTCGGGAACCCTGTCTTATGCGGCATCTTATGTTATATGGCGCAGAATACCTTTTGAAAATGCGATAACGGAAATTTTAATAACTTTTGCCGTATCGTATATATTTTATTTAATTTTGTTTTTAACGGTTTTTTACGGACTTAAAATAGACTTTATATACTGGAATTTTCTTTTCTCTTATGTTTTGCCGGTGTCTATTACTACCGCCTTGGTTTCTCCGGCTGTATTTTACGTTTTTAAAAAAGCCGGCTTAGGGAATTTTTTAAATAAAAGAAAATTAATACAAATATGATTTGCGGCAGTGCCGGAATTGAATTCCGGCACTGCATTTAAAGAAAAACTAACCGCTCTGCCGGAATTCAATTCCGGCAGAGCTAACAATCGGTAAACGAATATGCTTGATTTTTTAAGAAGATTTTATGCGCACACGGCGGGGAAAATTATAACTATTCTTGTCGGACTTTTATTTATAGTCGGTTTCAGCTTTCTTCCTTATATAATGGGCGCGGGCGGCGGAGTATCTCCGAGCGACGTAGCGGTAGTAGCGGGGAAAGGCATTTCTTTAAACGACTTAAACCGTTATTACGGAAAATTAGAAAACGAATACGAAAGGCTGTACGGAAATAAATTAACGCGAAAGGAATTGAGCACGCTTAACCTCACCGGTTCAGCCCTTTCATCCCTAATCGCGGACAAAGTTTTAGAATTAAAAGCTCCGGTATTCGGCATCGAAGTTTCAAACGGCTTCATAGCTAGGAACATAGCGTCGGCTCCCGCGTTTCAAAAAAACGGAAAATTTAGCGGCAAACTGTTTAAAGCCGACATGCTCGATAACCATATGACCCCTGCGGCTTTTGAAAAAAATTTTAAAAACGAAATTACAAGGGAATACATAAAAAGAGTCGTAGAAGAATCTTTCAGCGTAGTCGATACTCAGTTTATAAACGATTATAAAATAAAAAACAAGTCTGTTTCATTTAAAATCGCCGTATTTAAAACAAAAAACAAAGCAAATAAGTTTCTCAAGCGCGAAGTTTTATTCAACAAAGATTTTTCCGGCATTGCAAAAAAATACGGCGGCGGCATCGTTGCCGTTCCTCTTTTTACGGAAGCCGGAATAATAAAATCTTTTTATTTCAAAAAATACCGCTTTAATATCGATATGCTGAAATCTATATTTTCTTTCGGCCGAAATAACGTCATAAACGAAGTATTTCCGGTTAAATCGGGTTATGCCGTCATTAAAATACTGAAAGTATATTTTCCGAGATATGTTTCGGGGATGCTTTCTAAGGCGAACAATAAAGAAAGCGAAATGTACGCTTTTCAGAAAGAACAGGAATTTTTAGACTATTACGTAGATTATTTAGAATCTAAATCTAACGTTAAAATAAATAAAAATGCCTTATCGTCGTTTCATCCTTATTGATAAATAATATGCCATATGTCGTCTTTATATAACGAAAACGGGGTATTTAAAGAACAAAAAAACAGGATTAATATTATAGCGGTTATCGTCACCATCCTGTTAATTATTTTATTGGCAAGGCTTTTTTTTCTTCAGGTTATAATGGGCGGATACTATTATAACCTGGCCCGCGATAATGCTACAAGAGTTATATATCTCGCGGCTCCAAGAGGGGATATATTGTCTTCGGACGGAAAAATCTTCGTTGACGACGAATCTTCTTTTAATATAGCGGTTACGCTGTCGAGGGTAAAAAATATAAGGTCGGAATTAAAATTTCTTGCAGCGCTGATGCATAAAAATTACCGGCATATTTTGAAAAAGGTAAAAAAAGAAGAGTTTCTTCCGCCTTACGAACCGATTATCATTATGCGGAATATTTCCGTTAAACAGCTGTCGAGATTCGAAGTAAACAAACTTTTCCTTAAAGGTTTTTTCGTGGCCAAGATTCCTATAAGGCATTATCCGTACGTAAAAATGGGAGCCCAGATTTTCGGATACGTAGGTCCGGTGTCGTCCGTCCAGATGAAAGAAGCTAAGTATTCTTATCTTAATTCTTCCGATATTATCGGCGAAACCGGACTCGAATACTATTACCAGAAATATCTGCACGGAAAGGACGGGGAAAAAAGAATAGTCGTAAACTCGAAAGGCGAGCCTATAGGAAAGGTTATAGTAAAAAAACCGGAAATGGGCGCAAATTTATACACCACCCTTGATTTTTCCCTGCAAAAATTAGCTTATAAGCTGATGAAAAAAAGAGAAGGAGCGGTAATAGCCGTAAATCCCGAAAACGGTAAAATTCTTGCTATGGCGTCAACCCCGTCTTTTAACCCTTTTTATTTTTCCGAAGGCATCAGCGAAAAACACTGGAGTTCTATTATTAACAACGACGAACATCCGCTTCAAAACAAAGCTATTCAGAACGCAATCGCGCCGGGTTCGACTTTTAAAGCGGCGGCTTCTCTCGCCGCTCTTTCTCTTCATCTGATTACGCCCGGAGAAAAAATATATGCCGGACCGACTTTTAAATTGGGAAACGCGGTATTTTACAACTGGAATCCTTATCAGAATTCAAAAATCAACCTGTATAGGGCAATAGCCGAATCGGTCGATACCTATTACTATTCCATAGGAGTAAGGATAGGCATCGACCAGCTCGCTAAATATGCTTTCAAACTCGGACTGGGAAAGAAAACGGGAATTGACCTGCCGGGTGAAAATCCGGGTTTTATTCCCACCAAGCGTTTAGTTTACCAAAGATACCATAGGCACTGGTATAAAGGTTCTACGCTTTCGGCGATTATAGGCCAGAGTTACGACCTCGTAACCCCGATACAGCTTGTTATGGCTTACAGCGCAATAGCCAACGGGGGAAAACTTTACAGGCCTTACATACTTGAAAAAATAGTTTCGCAAAAAGGGAAAATATTAAAAGTAATGAAGCCGAAATTTATAAGAAATATAGATATAAAAAAGAAATATCTCGATGCGGTTAAAAAAGGCCTCTGCGAGGTGGTAAGCAAAAGCTACGGAACGGCAATAAACGCCAGAATAAGGGGGATAAAATTTTGCGGCAAAACCGGTACCGCTCAGGTTATATCGAAAACTTATTCTATTTACGATATTAAAAGCGTGCCGAGAAAATACAGAGACAATGCATGGTTTGTCGGTTTTGCTCCGCTCAAACATCCCAAAATAGCCGTCGTGGTTTTAGATATGCATGCGAGATTTCTCGGAGCCAACGCGGCGGTTATAGCAAAAAAAATAGTAGAAAAATATTTGGAGCAGAAAGGATTATGGAAACCGTCCAAACATCGTAAAAAAAGCAAAAAAAGCAATATTCCGAGTTTTATATATACAAGCTTTTAAATTATGAAAATATTAAATAATAAATATACGCAGAATTTCGATTTTATAATACTTTTTACGGTAATTATAATTTTTTCCCTCGGCATTATTAATCTTTACGGTTCTTTAAGCATACACAATAAAGATTTTTTCGATCCTTACGTCATAAAACAGATCGTATGGTTTATAGTGTCTATCCTGATAATGTCATTAATAATATCTATAGATTATAATACCCTTATAGAAGCGGCGTATTATATATACGGATTTATTTTAATATTTATAGTTATCGTGCTCGCAAAAGGAAGGATTACGCACGGGGCTTCGAGATGGATTTCTCTCGGCATGTTTTCGTTTCAGCCTTCCGAATTAATGAAAATAGCCCTGATATTCGCTCTCGTCAAATATTTTACGACCTACGAAAACAAAAAAGGATACAACCTGCGGAGTCTCGCTATACCTTTTATTATAATATTGATACCGGTTTTGTTTATAGCTAAAGAGCCGGATTTGGGAACGTCCCTGATAGTATTGTTTATAGGGCTGATTATTATTTTTTTGGCGGGAATTAAAAGAAATTCCATGCTTATACTTGCCGGAATTATTCTTACAGCCGGTCCGGTTTTATGGTTCAGGCTTAAATCTTACCAGAAAAGCAGAATACTGATATTTCTGCATCCCGCAAAAGATTATCTCGGAGCCGGATATAATATAATACAGTCGGAAATAGCCGTCGGCGCGGGAAAGCTTTTCGGCGACGGTTTCGGCAACGGCTCCCAGAGCACTTTGGATTTTTTGCCGGCAAAACATACCGATTTTATTTTTTCGACGTATATGCAGCAGTTCGGTTTTATAGGCGGATTAGTTCTTATAATTCTCTATTTTATAGTTATAATAAGGGGATTTAAGATAGTTTACAGAGCCAAAAAACTTCAGGGTTTTTTACTCGGCGGCGGAGCGCTTGCCATTATAACTTTTCATGCTATAATAAATATGTTTATGACCGTCGGTCTTCTGCCCGTAGTGGGCGTTCCGCTTCCGTTTTTCAGCTACGGCGGCACGTCGCTCGTAGTAGATATGTCCGCAGTAGCCATACTCCTGAATATTTCCATGAGGAGGTATAAATTCCAGTCGTAAATATATGGAATAGATAAAATGAACGAATTTAAAAAAAATAACCCGTTTATTTTTGCGGCATCCTTTTTTTACGCAGGTTTTTTTCCTTACGGACCGGGTACCGCCGGTTCCGTCGCCGCTTTTTTGCTCTATATATTTCTGCTTAGATTTTTAAACCCTTTTTATTATATCGCCGTATGTATTATAATATTTATTTCGGGAGTTTACGTTTCTTCCAAAGCGTCGAAAATATCCGGATTAGACGATCCGTCTTTCGTAGTCATAGACGAAGTTCTGGGCTATCTTGCGGTTATGTCCGGTTTATTATGGATGCATTTCGATTTTTTTCATATTTTGATATACTCGTTACTGGGGCTTTTTCTTTTTCGCATCTTCGACATATCGAAGCCGCTTTTTATAGGAACTATAGATAAAAAAATTAAAGGCGGGTTAGGTATTATGCTGGACGACATCGCCGCCGCCCTTTTTTCCGTAATAATTTTAAGAATTGCTATAGTAATAATAGCGGGCATCTAATGAAAGATATAAAAATACTAGTCATATCCGACGACGGAAATTTTGCTGCGGCGGGTGAAATAATAAAAGAGCTCTCAGACGTGCTTTCAATTTACGGACTCGGTTTCAAAGAAGCGGTAATTATGCCCGAAAGCCAGACTGTAAGCATATCTAAAGTCGTATCTTATATGACGTCGGAAGATTCTTTCGTAATAATATGCGGCGGCATAAAAGAAGGAAACGCTTTAACTTCCGAAATAATATGCTCCGTTTTAAAGCAAGAACGGGCGAGAAGCAAAGACGCCGCAGACTTGATGGCTTTAGTTTACGAATCGAACAAAAAATCTTTCGGCCCCTCCGCCGAAAAAGCATGTTATTTTCCCGACCATTCTTTTATCGTGCCGAATCAAAATTCCGGCATATCCGGTTTTTATCTTACCGAACCCGTGTTCATAGCCGCATTTCCGTTAGAGCCCGATAATGCGGTTTATATGTTTAAAAATCACGTTCTAGGTAAAATGCTCGGAAAACTCGGCATAAACTATTTCGTCAAATTTAGGAAATATAAGCTGTTCGGTTTAAAAGAAAAAGAGTTTGAGGCGCTTTTTGCAAAATTAAAACAGGTTTCGGATGTTAATTTGACGTACGAATATTCATACGGGGAATTTATTATATCCGCGGCGGTAAACGGCGTTTCCACTCAAAAACTTAATGAAAACATAAAGTTAATAGATGCAAAAACCGAGGGAATTTTTAAAAGATATCTTTACGGCTACGACGAAGACGAGCTTGAAGTAGTGTGTTCATATCTGCTAAAGGAGAACGAAATCAAGATATCCGTGGCGGAATCCCTTACCGGAGGGCATATTTCCGACAAGCTTACCGATCTGCCGGGCGCATCCTCTTATTTTCTTTACGGAGGCGTAGTATATTCAAATTTTGCGAAAACCGATATTCTGGGGGTAGATCCGGCTGTTATAGAAAAAGAAGGCGCCGTTTCCGAAGCATGCGCAGAGGAAATGGCCGAAAAAGTAAGGGAAAAAACAAAAGCGGATATAGGTATCGCCGTTACCGGCTTGGCAGGGCCGCAAACGGACGGCGGAAATTACCCTGTAGGAACGGTTTTTATAGCATTATCGAGCGATAAAATCAAAGAGTCCAGAAAATATATTTTTTCCGGTTCGCGCGCCGATATAAAGTCTTATACGACGAAAATGGCGCTATTCTGGATTTACAGACTTTTAAACGAAACAAGCGGCAGAAATAATGACAAAAATTTAACTTGATAATCTTTCTTTTTTTTAATATATTATATTTAACCGCGGGGACAGAATTCAATTCCGCCCCGCAACAAATAAGCGACAGGTGAAATTATGGCAGTAAAATCAGGCGAAACTAAAGAAAACGTTAAAGAAAGCGCAAAAGACGCAGCTATCCATGAGCAAAAAATGAAAGCGCTGGACCTTGCAATGGCTCAGATAGAAAAGCAGTTCGGCGCGGGAGCCGTCATGGTTCTCGGCGGAAAGCCGCCCGCAGAAAATATACAGTCTATTCCGACCGGCTCTCTGTCGTTAGATATTGCTCTCGGCATAGGCGGCATACCTAAAGGAAGGGTAATAGAAATATTCGGACCGGAATCGTCGGGAAAAACGACGCTTACGCTGCAAATAGTTGCACAGGCTCAAAAACGCGGAGGCATAGCCGCCTTTATCGATGCGGAGCACGCCTTAGACTTGCAGTATGCAAAAAAAATAGGGGTCAATGTCGATCAGCTTGTGGTTTCTCAACCCGGCACGGGAGAAGAGGCTTTAGAAATAGCGGATTCGTTGGTAAGGTCCGGTTCTATCGACGTTTTGGTAATAGACTCCGTCGCCGCATTGGTGCCTAAAGCCGAAATAGAAGGCGAAATGGGGGACTCCCATATGGGACTGCAGGCAAGGCTTATGTCGCAGGCTTTAAGAAAACTTACGTCGGCTATCGCAAGGTCTAATACGTCGGTTATATTCATCAACCAGATAAGGATGAAAATAGGCGTTATGTTCGGTTCTCCCGAAACCACTACCGGCGGCAACGCTCTTAAGTTTTATGCATCCGTCCGTATAGATATAAGAAGAACAGGCTCTATAAAAAAAGGCGACGAAGTAGTCGGCTCCAGGACTAAAGCCAGGATAGTAAAAAATAAAGTAGCTCCTCCGTTTAAAGAAGCCGAGTTCGACATAGTTTACGACAGCGGAATATCTTTAGAAGGCGACATAGTGGATATAGGTTCGGAAAACGGCATAATCGAAAAATCGGGAACTTGGTTCAGCTACGGCAAAGAAAGGCTTGGACAGGGAAGGGAAGCCGCAAAAGAAACCCTCAAAAACAACCCTGCATTACGCGACGAAATACATTCTAAAATTTTAGAAAAATTTAATCTTAAATAAAAAAAAATGGACGAAACGGTTTTACAGTCTAATGCCGCACAGGACGTTCAACAGGTTAAGCCCGGAGGACAGCCTTCTCTTTTAGAAACGATTTTAATGACGGCGGTCGGCAAAAAAGCATCGGATATTCACCTTAAAGTAAATTCTTATCCTATTTTTAGAATAGACGGGGATATTTACAGACAGGAAAATTTCGGCGTTATGTCCAAAGAAGTCATAGAAAAAATAGCCGTAAGCATGATGGATAAGCATCAGCTTAAAGTTTTTCAGGAAAACAGGGACGTCGATCTAGCATACAGCCTGCGCAGCGTAGGAAGATTCAGGGTCAATATTTATTCGCAGCGGAATTCTTTAAGCATAGCAATGCGCTATATTCCCTTCGATATTCCTATTTTTGAATCGCTTAACCTGCCGAAAATCATAAAGTCTATAGCCCTTAAAGAAAGAGGATTAATACTCGTTACCGGCATAACCGGCAGCGGAAAGTCCACGACCCTCGCTTCTATGATAGATTTTATAAACAGGAACAAGCCCGTAAACATAATAACCATCGAGGACCCCATCGAATATCTTCATAAAGATATAAAAGCCGTAATAAACCAGCGGGAACTCGGAATGGACGTTTATTCTTTTTCGCACGGATTAAGAGAAGCCTTAAGGCAGGATCCCGACGTTATTTTAGTCGGCGAAATGAGGGACTTGGAAACTATAGAAACCGCTATAACTGCCGCCGAAACGGGACATCTCGTAATGAGCACCCTTCATACGCTCGATGCGCAGGAGACTATAAACAGAATTATAGCCGTTTTTCCGCCCTATCAGCAAAAACAGATAAGAATTCAGCTTGCTTCCGTTATTTCAGCCGTAATATCCCAGAGGCTTATTGCAAGGGCGGACAAAAAAGGACGCCTTCCGTCCGTCGAGATAATGATAGGAACGGAAACGATAAAAGAATGTATAGCAAACGAAGATAAAACTGCGAGTATCAGGGACTTCATAAAAAGCGGAAACATACAGTACGAGATGCAGACTTTCGATCAGTCGCTCTATAATTTCTATAAACAGGGTTTAATAACATACGAAGATGCTCTTGCGGAGTCCACCTCGCCGAACGATCTTGCCCTGTTAATATCCGGAGTAAATGCTTCCGACGACGATATAAGCGCAGGGGTTAAAGCAGACTCCGCCGTGAGCGGCAAAACTTCCGGCGCCGCCGGAGCAAGCCCTTCGGGAACGGGAACTGCGGCGGCTTCAGGCGGTTCCGGTTCTTACTGGACCACGTAACCGCAGGTATGTTTATGCGCAAAATTTTGAAGTACAGCGCTATATAATATATTATCGGAGCAGCCTCTTTGAAAATATCGCAGGAAAATATTTCTAAAAGAAAGTCGAAAACGCCGCTATCGGCGCAGGATTACTCTTTAAAGCTCGTATCCGCGAGGTCTTATTCCGAAAAACGGCTTGCCGAAAAATTAATCAAAAAAGGCTTTTCTACGGAAGATACCGGCAAAGCATTAAAGAAACTTAAAGAATACGGATACCTAAACGACGAGGAATTTGCGGAAAGACTTATAGAAAACGGAAAAAAAAGACTTATCGGCAGAATAAAATTAAGCTATGAACTTTATAAAAAAGGAATAAACAAAAATATTATAGACAAGCTTATCGAAACGTTTTACACGGAAGACGAAGAACGTTCCGTTATGCTTAAAGCGGTGGACAAAAAGAAAGTTTCCCTGATAAAGTACAGGGAAAACGAACTGATATTCAAAAAGAAACTTTACGATTTTTTGCAGAGCAGAGGATTTTCCTCTAAAATAATAGAAGACTTAATTAAACAGTAGGGACGGAATTGAATTCCGTCCCCTTGTATTTAACCGTGGGGGCAGAATTCAATTCTGTCCCCGCAACAAAAATGGAATATGATAAAATCAAACGAACTTAGGGGAATATTCATTAAATTTTTTACGGAAAAAGGACATGCGCCTATTCCGAGTTCTTCTTTAATTCCTGCGGGCGACGACTCCATAATGTTTACGAATGCCGGAATGGTCCAGTTTAAGGACTATTTTACGGGCGCTGCCCAGGCGCCCGTATCCCGCGCCGTAACCGTTCAAAAGTGCATGCGCGCAGGAGGCAAACATAACGACCTCGAAAACGTCGGCAAAACTTCCCGCCATCACACTTTTTTTGAAATGCTCGGAAATTTTTCTTTCGGAGACTATTTTAAAAAAGATGCCGTTTTGTTTGCTTATGAATTTATAAAAGACGTCCTGGAACTCGACCTCGGCAAAATATACGTTACCGTAAACGATAAAGACGAAGACGGTTATAATATCTGGAAAAATACCGTAGGTTTCGACGAAAACAAAATATACAGGCTCGGCGACGAAACGAATTTCTGGCAGATGGGAGAAACCGGTCCGTGCGGCTATTCAAGCGAAATATTTTACGATACCGGCTATTCCGAAGCGGGACATGCGGAGTGCGATATTAATTGCGATTGCGGCAGATATTTAGAAATATGGAATCTCGTTTTTATGGAATTCAACAGAGACAAAAAAGGAGACCTTTCAAAGTTGCCGCGTCCCTCGATAGACACGGGAATGGGGCTTGAGCGCATACTGCGAATTTTGCAGAACGTCCGGTCAAATTACGATACCGACGTTTTTACTCCTTATATAAAAGAGATAGACGCCGCTACCGGAAAACGATACAACGGCGGAGACGAAGCATACGATACCGCCGCAAGGGTTATCAGCGACCATATAAGGACGTCCGTTTTTTTATCCGCCGAATCCGTATTTCCGTCCAACGAAGGCAGAGGTTACGTATTCAGGAGAATTTTAAGAAGACTTATCAGGTATTCTTTAAAGCTCGGCATAAGTCTCGACAGCCTGAAATATCTCGGCAATATCGTCGTAATAATTATGGGCGGATTTTATCCCGAAGCCGCCGACGGTCTTTCGGTTTTCGAGAAAATAATCTCCGAAGAATACGAAAGGTTTAACGACACGGTAGGGCAGGGAATTAAACTTTTGGAAGAAAAAATTATAGAACTTAAAGATAAAAAGCAGAAGACGGTTCCCGGCGATTTCGTATTTAAATTATACGACGAAAAGGGTTTTCCTGTAGATATAGCAATAGATATGGCTGAAGAAAACGGTTTTTCGGTAGATTTAAAAACTTACGGCGAATTAATGGAACTTCAGAAAAAAGGTTCTAAGCAGAAAAAAGAAAAAAACGGAGTTCCCGAAACCGTGGAAGGCGTACCCAAATCGCTTTTTAAAGGATACGGTAATATAGAAAACGCCGTTTCCGCAGATATTACCGGTATATTCGACGAAGACGGCAGACCTGCGGAAAATATAGAAGACGGCGGTTTTTATTATATATCCTCGGCTGTTACTCCTTTTTATCCCGAAGGAGGCGGTCAATCCGGCGACGGAGGAACCATAAAGTTTAATTACGGGAAATATTCGTTATCCGCCTCGGTTTCCGATACCTTTAAAACTAAAAACGGGGTTATTCTTCATTATGCCAGAATATTTACCGAAAGCATGAAGGATGCGGAACAGAATCTCGGCGCCGCCTCCTCCGAAGAAATACTTGCTCCGCCGGTTTTTCCCGTTAAGGCAAGTTTTTCCGTCGATGCGGGATCGAGAAAAAAAACTGCGGCAAATCACAGCGCAGTTCATCTTCTTCAGGCTGCGCTAAGAGAGATACTCGGCAGCCGCGTAACCCAGCAGGGTTCGTTCGTCGATCCGGAAAGGCTCAGATTCGATTTTTCGTACGGCAAGCCTCTGACCGACGAAGAAATCAGGAAAACGGAAGTTTTAGTCAACGGCTATATTTTTGCCGACCTTGAAGTAAAAACGCATGAACTTGACGTTCAAACCGCTTTAAACTCCGGCGCTCTTCACTTTTTCGACGAAAAATACGAAGATACGGTAAGGGTGGTATCGATGGGGACGGCGTCAAAAGAATTCTGCGGAGGCACTCATGTTTCGAGAACCGGAGAAATAGGATTTTTTAAGATTACCGGCGAATCTTCGGTAGCTTCCGGAATAAGGCGCATAGAAGCCGTTACCGGTTTTAATTATCTCGACTACCTGCACGTGGAAGAGGACAATATATTTAATATCGCCAAACTGCTTAATACTTCAAAATCCGAAGTTTACAACAGAATAATAAAACTGTATTACGACTATGAACTGCTTGACAAAACCAACGGGGAGCTCAGGTCGAAACTCAACTCTTTCGAATCCGAACGCCTTATAAAATCTTTTAAAACGGGCACTGCGGGCGCCGCCGGATTTAAATATCTAATTTCAAAATTCGGCAGCGTTTCCGGCGAAGAATTAAAAGAGCTTGTAAATACACTAAGTTCAAGGCGCGATTTCCCTGAAGGCGATTCCGTCGTAGTTTTTATATCCAATATTAAAGACGAAAAGCTGATTTACGTCGTATCGGCAAAAGGCTCCATAGACGCATCCGCCGTTATAAAGCGCATTAATTCGGAAACCGGAGGAAAAGGCGGAGGCAAAAAAGATTTTTCTCAGGGCGGAACGCAGGACGTTTCAAAATTCGACGGAATAGAAAAAATCGTCGAGTCCGTATTGCTATGAGCGCAGATAAGGTTAAGACGGCGCAGGAAGCGAATTCCGGCGAAAGTGTCAATTTTGCGGCAGTGCCGGAGCAGTCATTGCGGGCATATCTTTTATATATAAAAGACGGAAGCAATCTCTTTAAGAAAACTGCTGCAGTATCGTTGTCTGTTTCCCTGATATTTATATCTTTCTTTTTCAGCGGATGCGCGGTAAACGTAAAGACGCCTGTTCAGCCTTATAGCGCCAAGCCCGCAGCATATAAAAGCAGAAAAGAAGTTCTGGCGGGACTTATTAAAAATTACGGAACGTTCGGCGGGTTATCCGGAAGACTGAGTTTTAAAGTATCGGACGGCGGTTTTTCTGTCGAGCAGGCGGGAATTTATAAATATATAGCCGGAAAGTATATAAGTTTTATGGTTTTAGATATGTACGGCGACGTTCTTTTCTACGCGAAAATAATTAAAACGAAAAACGGGACGGAAGCCGTCTTTTTAAATCCCAAAGACGGCAAAGTTAAAACGATAAACTTAGATAAAAAATATAAGGTTAGAATTAACGATAACGGTAAAACGCAAAATTACCAAAGGCTGTTAAGGGTTTTTAAAATTTTGCTTTTTATCGATAAATTAAATAAAATAAAAAAGGCGCCGGTTTTTTATAACACCGAAAAAGGTTTCTTTTTTGCATACGGAGGAAAATGCGAGGGCGCAGATATGAAGGCGCAGGCTGCGCATAAGGCTTCGAACTGCGGCTTTTCGGGCTACTATATAAACGTTTCCAAAAAATACCTTATCCGTTCCGTAACTTCGGTCAAAAACGGAAAAAAAATAGAATCGGCACGTTTTAAAGACTACGTTTTAAAAGGCTCCGGCGCTAATAAAAGCATGGTGCCTTTAAAAATATATGTTGACGATTATTTATATAATGTTAAAATGAATATACGTCTTTCTAAAGGAAGCAAACTGCTTAACTAATTATGAAAAAACTGACATTATTAATATCTGTTATCGCGGTAACCTCCGCATTTTCCGTCATGCTTTCCGGATGCGGCAAAAACGTAAAGAAGAATATTTTGCCGCCGGACGTTTATTACGGCAAAGCCATGCACGATTCGCAAGTTAAGAATTACGGCGGCGCAGTGAAAAATTTTAAAGCCCTGATAGAAAATTATCCGGCTTACGGCAAAACCGAAATTGCGGAAATAAGGCTCGGCGACGTTTATTATCTTGAAGGAAAATATATCGAATCAGCAGGCGCATATTTGGATTTCGTGCATCTGCATCCCCGCTCGAAATACGTTCCTTTCGCAATGTATTACGAAGCTATGTCTTATTTTAAAAGAAATTTAGCTGTCGGCAGAAATCAAGCCCCTCTTAAAAACGCAAAAAAGATTTTTGAAAAACTTATATCGAAATACCCTTATTCAAAATATTCAAAAAAATCTTTTAAGTATATTAAATTTATAAATATAAAACTTTCCGAAAACACCTTTTTTACCGGACTCTACTATTACAATGCAAGCATCTGGAAATCGGCGGCTTATATGTTTAAAACGGTATTAAAGCAGTATGGACGGGACGGCGTTCCTATTATACCTAAAACCCTTTATTATCTTTCGGCCTGTTATAAGAATCTCGGAAATAAAAAAATGGAAGCCCGCTACATGAATATGCTTAAAACAAAATATCCTAAAAGCAGGTATGCGGAATGATAGATACGGGGACAGAATTCAATTCTGTCCCCGTCACAACTTGGAACATTAGTATTGACACGGCGCTTAAATTATGCAATAATTTAATGCTAACGAAAAAAATAAAAAAGGAGAAATTAATATACAGAAAAATAACAGAACGCATATAAACGAAAGTATCAGGGCAAAAGAGGTAAGGGTTATCGACGAAAACGGCAGGCAGGCGGGCATAATGCCTTTATATGAAGCCGTTAAACTTGCCAAAGAAAAGCTTCTCGACCTCGTGGAAGTATCGGAAGAAGCCGTTCCTCCGGTATGCAGGATAATGGATTTCGGCAAGTTTAAATACGAGCAGAACAAAAAAGCTCAGGAAGCCAAGAAGAAACAGGTCGTTATCCATTTAAAAGAAGTTAAATTCAGGCCTAATACCGACGAGCACGATTACAATTTTAAATTAAAAAACGCCCTTTCTTTTCTTAAAGACGGAAACAAAGTCAAACTTACGGTAACGTTTAAAGGCAGAGAGCTTGCCCATACGGAATTGGGAATCAAGGTAATACTGAGGGTTATCGAAGATTTAAAGGAGTTCGGGGTTCCTGAGTTTCCTATTAAGCCCGACGTTAAAAGGACGTTCAGCACTGTTATAGTGCCGGTCAAGACGGCTAAAAAGACTGCCGAAAAAAACGTCGCTAAAAATGGAAAAACTAAAGAAACGAAAGAGGCGGAAAAAACGGTATAATAACAAGTTGTGACGGTGCCGGAATTGAATTCCGGCACCGTAATATAAAAATAAATTTAAAAAGGTGGATTTATTAAAATGGCAAAGATAAAAATAAAAACTAAGAAAGGCGCAAAAAAAAGATTTAAAGTAACGGCTACCGGACTCGTCGTTCATCATAAAGCAAACAAGAGCCACATACTGACGTCTAAAAAACGCGGCAGGAAAAACAGGCTTAAAAAATCGTCGGTAGTTAATTCGATGGACTCGCTTAACGTAAAAAGATTAATACCGTATCTGTAAAATTTATAATTTATAAATATAATAAGCTATTATAAGGAGCAGTATAATGCCGAGAGTAAAAAGAGGTATTTTAACTAAAAAAAGACACAAAAGAGTATTAAAAGCGGCCAAAGGATATTACGGCGCAAGAAGCAGGCTTTTTAAGTCCGCAAGCGAAGCCGTAAACAGAGGGCTTAACTATGCTTACAGAGACAGAAAAGTCAAAAAAAGAGAATTCAGGGGTATGTGGATAGTCAGGATAAACGCCGCATGCAGAGAAAACGGAATTTCCTATTCAAAATTTATTAATGCGCTTAATAAAAAAGGCATAGATTTAAACAGAAAGGTTTTATCCGAAATAGCTCTTTCCGATCCGTCGGCTTTCGCGGGCATAGTAAAAGACGCTATCGCGGCGTAAATAATTAAAACGATTAATTCCGGAGTATATAGTTTATGTCTTTAACAAGGGCAAATTTAACTTCAAAAGTGCGTTCCAAGGTTGGTTTGCCGACTGCGGAATGCGCCGCGTACGTCGATTCGTTCTTTGAACTTATAAAATCCGAAATAGAAGAAGCCGGAACCATAAAGCTTAACGGTTTCGGCAATTTTACGATTAAAGAGAAAAAAGCGAGAAAAGGCAGAAATCCGCAGACCGGAGAAACTATTATTATAAGCGAAAGAAAGGTCGTAAAATTTAAGCCTTCCGTAGTTTTTAAATCGGAAGTTAATAAGAAATACAAAAATGCGGGTTCCGATAAACAGCGCTCAAGATGAAAAATATTTTTACAAAATAGGCGAAGCCGCCAAAAAAATAGGCGTCGAACCGTTCGTTATCAGATACTGGGAAACCGAATTTTCTTTTTTAAAGCCTTATAAATCAAAAAGCAGCCACAGGCTGTATTCCGGTTCGGATATCGAAAAGCTTCTCCTTATAAAAGACTATTTATACGATAAAAAATTTACCGTAGAAGGCGCAAGAAAAGCTTTAAAACGCAAGTTATACGGCGGCGGGGAGAATGCAGCAGAAATTGCGGCTGAACGCGCCGGTGAAAACGGAGGCGTTTCAAATGCCGCAAACGGCGGGCAGGCTCACGAAAAGCTCGAATTGGTCCGTCATGAACTTAATTCGCTAAAAACATTCATTAAATCAAGAAAGACGGGATATTAAACTTGAATATACTCCTTTCCAACGACGACGGCGTTTATGCAACCGGCATAAACATACTGTACGAAGAATTAAAAAAGAAGCACGACGTAACCATAGTAGCGCCCGACAGAGAAAGAAGCGCAAGCTCCCATTCCCTCACAATAGACAGACCCTTAAGAGTAAACGAAATCAAACCGAACATATTTTCGGTGGACGGCACGCCGACGGATGCGGTAAATATCGGAGTCCACTCCATAATGAAAACAAAGCCCGACCTCGTAATTTCCGGAATAAATTACGGAGGCAATATCTGCGACGACGTGATCTATTCCGGAACGGTATCCGCCGCCATGGAAGGAGCCGTTATGGGAATCAAATCTATCGCCGTTTCTTTAGTGGTTAACAGGGGAGGGGGCTATCTTCCAAAAGACGCTTCTCTCGAAGAAGACCTCGAAACTTCTTTTTCCAAAGCTTCCGAGTTCGTTTCAAACCTTGCTTCAGTTTTCGATAAAACCGGCTTTTCCGAAAATACCCTCTTGAACGTAAATATTCCTCAGACTATAATAAAAAAAGAAAAGAACCCTTTTGAATACCGCATTACTAAACAGGGCAAACGATATTTCGAGGATTTCGTAGTCGAAAAAACCGATCCGAGGGGAAGAAAATATTACTGGATATGGGGTAAAAATATAACTTTCGAAGATATAAAAGACAGCGACTACGAAGCGGTGCATAGCGGGCTTATTTCGGTCACGCCTATCCACCTTGACATGACTAATTACAAAGCTATAGAAAAATTAAAAAATATAGATTTTTCGATATGAACGCAAAAATTCTAAACGGTCTGTCATCGAAGGGCATTGCATCATCCGGCGTTTTAGGCGCAATCGCGAAAATTCCCCGCGAATCTTTCGTAGCTCCGCCTTTCAGGCACTCCGATATGTGCTACGGAGAGTCGCCCCTGCCTATAGGGCATAACCAGACTATTTCCAGTATTTATACCGTAGCTCTTATGACGCAGGCACTGTCCGTCGATAAAAGCCATAAAGTCTTGGAAATAGGCACCGGTTCCGGTTACCAGGCCGCCGTTCTTTCCCTTCTATGCGGTTCCGTTTTTACGGTAGAACGCATAAGGGATTTATCCATGCAGGCAAGAACGGTTATAGAATCTTTAAACCTGCACAACATAATTTTTATAGTCGGTGACGGCTCCATCGGCTACGGCGAATATGCTCCTTACGACAGAATAATGATAACCGCCTGTTCCCCCGAAATCCCCGCTCCTTTGTTTGCCCAGCTTGCCGAAGGCGGCATTATGGTGGTGCCGGTAGAACAAAACGGCGCTCAGTCGATTTGCGTAATAGAAAAGAAAAACGGAACGATGGTTTCCAAAAATATAGCTCCTGCTAACTTCGTTAAATTAATAGGGAAAAACGGTTATGAAGCGCAAAAATCCAGCCAAAGATGCGGTTTCTGAAAAATCTTTAACCGTTATAGACGGCGCAGACGTTCAAGACGGTTATGTTGAAGAATACGGCAGAGTTTCCGATAATTCGTTTAGGTCCGAAGACAATAAAATTTCAAGCCAGTATCTTAAATACCTTAAAAAATATCCTCTGTTAACCAAAGAGCGGGAATACGAACTTGCTATTAAAGCCGGAGAGGGCGACGAAGAGGCGAGGGATTTAATGATAAAATCCAATCTCGGACTCGTAATAAGCGTCGCGAAAAAATTTCTCGGAAGAGGGCTGTCTTTTGAAGATTTAATTATGGAAGGAAATTTAGGACTTATAAAAGCCGTAGAAAAATTTAAGCCTAAATCCGGTTTCAGGTTTTCCACTTACGCTATCTGGTGGATAAGGCAGACCATAGAGCGCGGAATATTAAACTCCGGCAGGGTGGTAAGGCTCCCTATCCACATATCCGAAAACGTTTATAAGTATTCGAGGGCGGTAAAAGAAATAACGTCCGAAATCCAAAGGACTCCCAACATGGGCGAAGTAGCCAAACGCATGGGAATTAAAGAATCGAAACTCGAAAAAATTATGAGTTTAGTAGGCAATATTTATTCTTTGGACGCCGTATATTCCGGAGGCGAAGACGAAGAAAACCAGTCGAATGCTTTTTCTAATTTAATAAAAGCCGACGAAAGCCATGATTCCGCTTTCGACGAACTCGATAAAATAGAAACGCTTAATCTTTTAAACAGCTGGCTTTTAAGGCTTTCAAAACAGGAGCGGAGCGTCGTAATTTTAAGATACGGCATTAACTACGAAAAACCCCGCACGTTAAACGAAGTAGGACGGATATTCGGGCTTACCAAAGAAAGAATAAGGCAGATAGAAGTAAAAGCCTTAAAAAAGCTCAGGCAGATGGCAGCCGACTCAGGTTTTGAAGGCGGCAAGCCGCCCGCCGAAGAAAAGGAATAAAATTGAGTTCGTTTATAAGCAGATATAAATACGAAATTTATTTAACCGTAGTTTCCGTTTTTGCGCTTATAGTCCATATCCATCTCGCGTCAACCTTAAATCTCGGCAACGACGAAGCCCACTATTACGTCTGGTCTTTAAAGCCGTCCCTCGGCTATCTCGACGACGCGCCTATGGCAGGGTGGGTTATATACCTTACGGACGCTCTTTTCGGCAAAAGCCAGCTTTCCGTCCGTCTCGGCTCTATCGTATTTTCTTTTTTCGACGGATTTTTAATTTACTATCTGACCTATATTTTATTCAAAAGCAGGCGCGCCGCTTTTTTCTCGTTTCTTTTTTACCTTTCCGCCATAATATTCGGCATGGTTCTTTCCGTCATGATGCTTCCCGATGCCCCTCTTTTATTCTTTACCCTGTTATTCTTCATATTTTTTTATAAAGCGGTGGAAAAAAAGGGAGAAATAAAGGGGTGGTTCTGGCTCCTCTCCGGCATCTTCCTCGGTTTCGCTTTCTTGAGCAAATACACCGCCGCTCTCATTCCGCCGGCGGCTCTTTTATATCTGCTTCTTTCCAAGCGGAACAGGCATTGCCTTAAAACTGCTTATCCTTATATGACCCTTGCCGCCGCTCTTTTAGTATTTTCGCCCGTAATATACTGGAATGCCGTCCATAACTTTATATCTTTCAGGTTTCAGCTTTCGCACGGTTTTTCCCGTCCGACTCCCGGCTTGCCGCTTCTTTTAGCCGGCTGGCTCGGACAGGTTCTCGTCGTCACCCCCTTTATATACATATTTCTCATCGGAGCGTTTATTTATGCTATTAAAAAGGGGTCGGATCTTTTTTATTTCCGAAACGAAAAGCAAAATTTATCAGACCCCTTTTTTTCTTCCGAGCCGCTGCTGTTCTCCCTTTCTTTGTCTTTCCCTATCCTTTTATTTTTCGTACTTAACGGCTACTCGCACAGAATACTCGTCCACTGGCCTGATATCGGCTACCTTGCCGCATTCCCTATTATGGGCTATGCCGCCGATGCGCTTATCGAAGGCAAAAAAATAACCCGATATTACGTTTATTTTGCCCTTTTTTTCGGTTTTTTTCTCTCATACGTACTTTACAACCAGATTTACTATAACTCGATACCCGTAGGCAAAATAATCCGCTATATCGACAAAGAAAAACGCATTAAAAAGGGCGGATTGTTTTCCGTAATACCGCACATTCCCGGCAAGCCTTCTACAGCCGATATAACGAACGATCTTTTCGGCTGGAAGCATGCCGCAAAATATATAGGAATCGTTTATAAAGGCTATAAAACGGTCGACGCGCCGCTCTTTATCCTTACGCACCATTATGCTATCGCCGACGAACTCGTCTATTACGGCGGATACAAACCGGACGGCGATATTTACGATATATCCGGCTTCCTTAACCAGTACGATATCTGGCAGAACTTAAATAAAATCAACGGAAAAAATGCCCTTTTCGTTATGGATGACAAATACATGGTTAATCCCGTAAAAACCTATTCTCCTTATTTCAAATCCGTAAAAAAAATCGGACGCCTCGACATCTACTTAAAATTCAAGCCCGTCAGAACGTATTATCTGTATCTTATGAAAGATTTTAACGCCCCTAAAGCTATTAAACATTTAAAAGAAAGAAGCCGGATGTACTAAATGGCGGTATTGGCAATTACATTTTTCCTTCTTGACAATTATATTTCGTAAATATATAATTAACTGTCGTAAACAAGAAACAAGCAATAATCAGCAAGTAACAACTAAACGATACCGGAGATTAAACAAACTTAATGGACTTAAAACAATTTATCCGTGAAATACCGGATTTTCCAAAAAAAGGAATTAATTTCAAAGATATTACGCCTCTGCTTGCCGACGCAAAAGCATTTGCTTACGCAATAGATTCTTTAACCGAATCATATATTTCCAAAAAAATAGATTACGTCGTCTGTATAGAAGCAAGGGGATTCGTAGTAGGCGCTCCCATAGCCTACAGGCTCGGCGCAGGCGTCATAATGGTCAGAAAGCCCGGCAAACTTCCATATGAATGTTCGTCCTTAAGCTACGACCTCGAATACGGAAGCGCGACTCTTGAAATACACAAAGATGCGCTGAAAGCGGGCGACAGGGTAATTATCGCCGACGACGTCCTTGCAACCGGCGGAACGGCTCTCGCGACCATAGGACTTGCCGAAAGTTTCGGCGCCGAAGTTGCGGATACTTGTTTCCTTGCCGAACTTTCGTTTTTAAAAGGGGCGGATAAACTTAAACCTCATACTGTAAACTCTTTAATGAAGTTTGACTATTAAATTATATAAATTTATTCTTTTAAGGGGGGTTTTATGAAAAAAGGAATAACGGTAATATTTGTCGTTCTCGTCATAGTTCTCGGCTACGCTGCGGTTCGCGCAATAACCGCTCCGGTAAAATTATCAGCCGCTCAGCTCGGAAATCAGCTTATTCATTCGCATAAAAAAGGCATAGACTGCTTAGCCTGCCACAAAATTGGAAAAAAAGGCGGAACCATCGGTCCCGACCTTTCCAAAGAAGGACTTGCGAAACATTCTATTAATTGGCTTGAAGTTCAAATTGCGACTCCGTCCAAACATTTCAAATCCGGTTCTATGGTAAAAATCGGCGGAAAGTCTTATATGGCTATTATGTCCGACCACAAGATGCTAAGCAAAAAAGAGCTGTTTGACCTTGCGTCTTATCTTGATTCGCTGAAATAAAAAATAAAAAAACACTTGACATATGAAATTTTGATATTATAATTAATTATATAAATATATAACCGATATATATATGAGATATATAATGAAGTTAATAAGTCAAATTAGTCAAAAAAAATGTTGACAACAGCTAAGTTTAGATATATAAATATAGTAATAACTGAATAGAATAAAAAATTAACATATAAAAATCTTTTAAGGAGGTGCAAAAGGGAGAAAGATTTAAAAAAAATTTGAAGTAAGTATTTAGATAGTAAAACAAATGAAAAAAAGTTCTAATTTAACTATTTAATTTTAATTTAACTTTAAGAGAGAGGAAAGTTATGAAAAAGTCATTAGCAGTAACACTCGTAGCTTTGTTCGTCTTGGCGTTATCATTCGCAATGGTTCCCAAGAAAGCAAACGCTATTCCGGCTTTCGCACAAAAGTACCACTTTTCGTGCGCAGTTTGTCATACGGTTTTCCCAAACCTTAACCCGTTCGGAAGAGCATTCTGGAGAAACGGCTTCAGACTTCCGGGCACAAACGGAACCCCTGCCGACGCAACTCAGATAACCAATGGATTAAGCTTACCGAATCCATGGCCGATTCCGATCGTGTTGGAAGCGCAGATCTATTATCAGCATATAACTAATGAAAATGTATCGACTAGGAAAGGATATAGCCAGTCAGATGCATTTGGCACTCTTGACGATATAGTTATAGGCGGCGCAGATAAATTATATACGCCGTTTGTAAATTCATTATCATTTTATGTGAATTATTCAAGCGCAAACGGAGGTAGTCTTTCCGGTCCGGTTTGGGCATCCTTAAACGGACTTGGTGCAGGATTTGGTCTTCCGTCACATTTACTTAACTTAAAACTTGGTACCGTTACTACAGCAAGTCCATATTTTTACAGACAGCAGCCATTTAGCGGCGGATTTAAAATAGGTCCAACGATTAACGGTCAGGGATTAAATGTTGGTGCAGACGGTGAAAGTGGAGTTTTAATTCATAATGGAAATGCTGGTATCGCTCTTTACGGTACTCCAGGTTATCATTTATGGTATAAAGTAACAATGACGAATGATGCAGGTCCTAAAGCTAATACACCAGCCACTGGCAATTATGCACTAGGAGCTCCTAGCGGAGTTCAAAATTATGTAGGTCAAGCAACTAACGCCATGGAATATTCTTATCAGTTAAAAGAATACGCTCCAATTCCAATGGGACAGCTTGAATTCGGTTACTATGGTGCAAGCATTGCAGAACCGATAACTGTAAGCGGCAATACCTGGACTGACGGTATACAAGTCAACGGCGTTGATGTTGACCTTGCCAACGATGTCTATGAACTTGGCGTTACCTATATGGAACAGCATGATTCAAATCCATACGGTGGTATGTCATATGATGGACACCATACAAACGGATACAGCGATTTCGAAGCATATGGACGCTATTTATTCCCGACCTTATTAGGTCATGGAGTAATGCTTGTTGCTGACTATTCTACTTATTCATGGCAGCATAAGCAGACTCAAGAGCTATATCAGCAAAGCCAAAATTCTGGAGTTGATACATGTAGTACAACTAATTTATATCAGAGCGGAAGCTATTTAGCTAATGGATGTTTTAATGAAGGTATAAAAGATGCATTTGATGTTTTCGGCGATATAAACTTAGCTTATAATGCACATCTTTATGCAGGATACATCTTTACAAATAAGCAGGAAGATGATATGTTCAGAACCGGTTTGTACTTTGCATTCTAATC
>JAJYPL010000009.1 GCA_021795355.1 bacterium
GATGCCGTGTCTTCTCAAGAGATAGAAGAAAAAATAAAATTAGAGTTTGATGATTTTAAGCCTAAAAAATCGAAAATAAAATATAATAACGTATCGGACGAAAATGTTTGCGAAAAGAAATTAAGCGTTTACGACGGCGTAAGCAGGATGTTCGGTTTTGACGGCAATGATGCGGCTATAGGTTTTATAAGCCCGATGTCCGAGCATTTTTGCGGGGACTGCAACAGGCTCAGGCTTACGGCCTCAGGAAATCTCAGACTTTGCCTCTTTTACGACAATGAGTACAATATTAAAGATATTCTAAAAGAAAGCGACGACGATATTGTTTTCGAAAAAATTTCTAATATCGTCAAGTTAAAACATTTCAAGCATAATTTTAACGAAAAAGCGGAAAAAAAAGTAAACATGTCTTTGGCAGGCGATTTTATGAACGCAATCGGCGGGTAATTAATTTTTGTAGTTGACTTTTTATAGTCATTGCGAGCGAAGCAATCTCGCATGATAGTATTTTGCGAAATGCCAATGGATTGCTTCCGTATTTTACTATATAAAAGATATGCCCGCAATGACTGTTGATTAAATAAATAAATACAAAGGAGAAAAATTTTGGAGCAGACAAGCATTATCAACATTAACATCGAAGACGAGATGAGGCAGTCCTACTTAGACTACGCGATGAGCGTTATTATAGGCAGGGCGCTTCCCGAAGTAAAAGACGGATTAAAGCCTGTTCACAGAAGAATTCTTTTTGCTATGAACGAAATAGGCAACGATTTTAACAAGCCGTATAAAAAATCCGCAAGAATCGTCGGAGACGTTATAGGTAAATATCATCCTCACGGCGATGCGGCGGTTTACGATGCAACCGTCAGGATGGCGCAGGATTTTTCTTTAAGATATCCTCTCGTCGACGGGCAGGGAAACTTCGGTTCTATAGACGGCGACCCTCCTGCGGCTATGAGATATACGGAAATAAGGATGACTAAGCTTTCGTCTTTCCTGCTCGACGATATAGATTTTGAAACGGTCGATTTTACTCCTAACTATGACGGTTCTTTGCAGGAACCGGCTGTTTTACCGGCTAAATTTCCGAATCTTTTAGTCAACGGTTCGTCGGGAATAGCGGTCGGCATGTCTTCAAATATACCTCCGCATAATCTTACGGAAGCCGTGGATGCCGTTCTTTATTACATAGATAATTCTGAATGCTCTATAGACGACATTATGCAAATAATTAAAGGCCCTGATTTTCCTACAGGAGGCATTATTTACGGTTATTCGGGAATCAATAATTATTTTAACACAGGAAGAGGACTCGTTAAAGTAAGGGCAAAACATCATTTTGAAAAAGCAAAAATAATTATTACCGAAATACCTTACCAGGTCAACAAGTCTAAAATACTTGAACGCATAGCGGAACTCGTCAAGGAAAAAAAGATAGAAGGAATATCCGACCTTCGCGACGAATCGGACAGGGAAGGCATGAGGGTAGTTATAGAGCTGAAAAGAGACGCAAACGAAACCGTGGTAATGAATAATCTGTTTAAACACACTCAGCTTGAAGAAACTTTCGGGGTAATTTTCCTTGCGATAGTAAATAACCAGCCTAAAATTTTAAATATAAAGGATATGCTGGCTCTTTTCGTGGATTTCAGAAAAGAAGTCGTAACGAAAAGAACGATATTCGAACTGAAAAAAGCCGAAGCCCGTCTTCATATTTTGGAAGCTTTTAAAATTGTAGCGCAAAATATAGACGAAGTTATAGAACTTATTAAAACTTCGGAGTCTCCTTCCGCCGCTAAAGAACGCCTTATGCAGAAATACAGCTTTTCAGAAATTCAGGCGCGGGCGGTACTCGACTTAAAATTAGAGAAAATCACCAATCTTGAACGCGAACATATCATTAAAGAATATGAAGAAATATTGGATAAAGTAAAAAAACTAAGGGAACTGCTTGCCAGCGAAAAACTTATAAAAGACGTCATAAAAGAAGAGCTTAAGATTATAAGGGATAAGTTCGGCGATGAAAGAAAGACCGAAATAGTTCCTGAAGAAAACGAAACCGAACTTATAGACCTAATTCCCAATGAAGCAATGATCGTCATGATGACTGAAAACGGCTACATTAAAAGGACCAAGCTTTCGACGTTTAAGGCTCAAAACAGGGGCGGCAAGGGACAGACCGGCATAAAATCAAAAGAGGAAGATTTTGTGGCAAGCTCCTTTTGCGCAAATACGCATGATAATATTCTTTTCATTTCCAACTTTGGAAATGCTTATAAATTAAACGTTTACTCTATACCGGAAACTCTTAAAACCTCAAAAGGCAAACCGATAGTAAATCTTCTTAACTTGAAAGAAAAAGAAACCGTTTCGTCCGTGCTTCCGATTAAGAATTTCGACGTTAATTATTCTATCTTTATTGCTACTAAAAAAGGGCAGATAATAAAAACGTCTTTGGATAAATTTTCAAATATCAGAAAAAACGGTTTAATAGCTATAAAGCTTAAAGAAGGCGACGAAGTTATAAGCACGCGGATAGTGGACAATGCTTTAAAAAACCAGCTTGTCGTAATCGCCACTAAAAACGGAAAATCCCTTTGCGCGGATGTGGATAATTTTAGAACGCTTGGAAGGGGAGCCATGGGCGTAAGAGGCATAGCGCTTTCAAAAAACGACGAGGTAGTGTCTATGGACGTACTTTCTTCGGAAAACGATTATCTTGTCTCTATTACCGAAAAAGGTTTCGGCAAAAAAACTATCATGACCGAATTCAGGAAACAGAGCAGGGGCGGCAAGGGGATAATAGCCGTTAAAACCGGAGCGAGAAACGGATTCGTGGTATCCGTCCTTAAAGCTTCTGGAGATAACGATATAATATTAATAACCTCAAACGGTAAAATTATAAGGATTAACGAGTCTAATTTAAGAAGCATAGGAAGAAATACTATGGGCGTTAAATTGGTCAATTTAGACGAAAACGAAAGAGTCGTCAGCGCTGTAATATCGTCAAACGATATAACGGAAGATTATGAATAAAACCGTAGGAATTATCGGTTCGGGAAGTTTTGGAACGGCTTTAGCCGTTAATTTTTCAAAATTTGCGGATGAAGTTTATTTAAAATGCAGAAGTAAAGAGTTTGCCGAAGAACTAAAAATAAAAAGATATAACGAGTATTATCTAAAGGATGTCAGGCTGGGCGAAAATATAACGGTAACCGGCGATTACGAAACCGTCTTTAAAAATTGTAAAATTATATTTTTAACCGTTCCGTCCAAAGCGCTGAAGAATACTCTTTTAGATATAAAAGAAAACGAGGATAAATTCGATTTCGGCTCTTATATATTTTTAAATACGGCTAAAGGGCTTGGAGACGAGTCTATGAATTTGCCGAGCGAAGTTTTTAAAAGCGTGTTCGGCGAAAAAATGTTTGCAAGATACGCCGTTTTAAGCGGTCCGAGTTTTGCGGCGGAAGTCTCAAGGTATCTGCCTACGGCAGTATGCATAGCATCGCAAAACGATGAAATTTTAAAAGAAATAAAAATTTTTTTTAAAAATGCGGTAAACTTTAGAGTATATACTTTAAACGACGTTAAAGGGGTAGAACTCGGAGGATCCCTTAAAAACGTAATAGCTATTGCCGCCGGAGTTTCCGACGGGCTTGGACTGGGCAACAATGCAAGGGCGGCTCTTCTTACCCGCGGTATCGTCGAAATGACGAGATTCGGCGAAGCTATGGGGGCGGATAGTCAAACTTTTACCGGACTTTCCGGCATAGGTGATTTAATGCTGACCGCCGCTTCCAACTTAAGCAGAAACAGAACGGTAGGGCTCAGGATAGGCGGAGGGGAAAATATAGATTCGATTTTAAATGGAATGAAGATGGTTGCGGAAGGAGTCGCGACGACAAAATCGGTGCATAATATAGCTAAACAAAAAAATATTTATATGCCCATTACCGAAGTGGTTTACTCCATTCTTTACGAAGGGCTGAAGCCTTCCGACGCCATAATCAAGCTTTTGGAAAGAGATATAAAGGATGAATTTATCTAATGCGGTGCCAGAATTTAATTCTGGCACCGCCGCAAAATTGAATCAGGTGGCGGAATTGAAGAATTTAATGGAAAAGGTGTCAGATTTTATTTTCCGCATACGTAATAGTCTATTAACATATAATTTATTTGCGGAAAATAAAATCTGACACCTTTTCCCGAAAGTAGGGAGGTGGAGGCATTATGGGAATAAAATTAGAATATTTAAAAAATTTGCAGTTTAAAGCGGTTTCCGAACATAATGAAAACTATTCTATACTATTGGATACGTCTAAAGACACCGGAGGCGACGAAGCCGGTATAAGGCCGACCGATTTGATTATGGTAAGCCTAGCCGGATGCAGCTCTATGGACATAATATCCATTCTGAAGAAAAAAAAGCAGATTATAACCGATTTTAAGGTAAACGTTACGGGCGAAAGAGCGGATACTCATCCGAGAGTTTTTACCAAAATATCTATAATTTATGAATTTACGGGCGAAAATATCGACGAACAGGCTGTTCAAAGGTCTGTAGAGCTTTCTAAAGATAAGTACTGCAGCGTCTGGGCTATGCTGAAACAGTGCGTAGATATAGAATGGTCGTATAAAATTAAAAATTGTTAGAGGCGATAAACATGAAAAATTATGATTTAACGGAAAACGAAAAAGCCGTTTTGTTGAAAATAGCCAGAAAATCGATAGAGGACAGTTTTAACCGCAGCAGAGATTTATATATTAACTCGAAAGACTTAATTTCTTCATTGACGGATAATCTTAAAGCGGACGCGGGCGTATTTGTTACCCTAAAAACAAAAGGCGAACAGTTAAGAGGATGTATAGGCAATTTTAACTTTAATATTCCGGTTTATCAAAACGTTTATAACATGGCAAAAGAGGCGGCTTTCAGCGATCCCAGATTTATGCCGCTCGATGTTAACGAACTTAAAAACGTAAAAATAGAAATATCGGTTTTGACGCCCCTGCAAAAAATTGACGACCTTGAAAAAATAGAAATAGGTAAACACGGACTATATATTATAAAAAACGGCCGTCACGGGGTTTTACTTCCGCAAGTCGCAACTGAAAACGGTATGGACAGGCGGCAGTTTCTGGAGGCGGTTTCCATGAAAGCCGGCCTGCCTCCCGATGCATATAAGCAGGACGCCGAAATACTTATTTTTTCGGCTATAGTTTTCGGTGAAAATTGATGAAATATTATCCCGTAAACCTTAATATCGAAGGTAAAAAAGTTCTCGTTATAGGCGGCGGATCGGTCGCTTCGAGGAAAGTCGAAAGGCTTTACGAGCGCGGAGCCGATATAACGGTCATATCCCCTGAAATATCGGAAGAAATTAAAAAACTTGCCGATAAAAACGCATTAAAAATTATTGAAAGAATATATGAAGCAGGCGATGAAAAAAGCTTTTTTGCCGTATTCTGCGCGGTATCGGCAGGCGATGAAAATTCCAAGATGGAAAAAAAACTTTACGAAAGATGCGTTAAAAAAAATATTTTAATAAACATCGCCGATAAGCCGGATTTTTGTACTTTTACGCTTCCGGCGCTTGTTTCGAGGGGCGAATTCGATATAGCGATTTTTACCAGCGGACACAGTCCGAGGCTTGCCAGAAAAATCAGGGAAGATTTAGAAAAAGTTTACGGGGAAGAATACGATACTTACGTTAAAATCCTCGGCTTTATAAGAAAAGAGATTAAATTAAAAAAATATCAGCAGAGTAAAAATCAAGAACTTTTTGAAGAATTAATCAATTCGGATCTTTTCGAGCTTATAAAGGATAAACGATTTTCCGAAGCAAGCCTTTTTATAAGCAATTTTATCAAGAGGGCATAAACATAATGCTTAAAGAGCTGTATTTAATTCCATTAATTATATATATTTTTTCTTATATCGTTTTTGCGTTTAAAGACAAAAAATATTATAAACTTTTTATCTATTTAATTTATGCCGGATTTATATGCCAGAGCATAATTTTTTTAACATTTTTGGGAATTAAAGGGTTTGCGGTGCCCGTTCATATTGACAGATTCGTTTTTTTCAATGCATGGATTTTGATGTCGGTAGTGGTAATATTCGGCTTTTTTTATAAAGTCGAATATATTCTCCTGTATATTACCCCTTTAGTCGCCGTAAATTTGATCATAGCTTTTTTTGTTCCGCATATACATGTAAGGCCCGTTATGGAAAATACGGACAGAATTATTCTTCTTACCCATATATTGCTGATATTGGTTGGCGATTCCCTTTTTGCCCTTGCTTTTATAGTTTCTTTAATATATATTTTTCAGGAAAGAAAAATAAAAAGTAAAAAGAATTTGAAAATCTTAGATATGCCTTCAAGAAGCGGCTACAATTTGGAACTGCTGGATAATATAAACTATATCTGTTTAAAAGTAGGTTTTCCGTTTATAACTATCGGAATTGTTATGGGAATTTATCTGTCGGGTTCACTGTTTAAAACATTTTTAGTAGTCAAGCCTATCGAAATTATGTCTTTGATAACATGGTTTATTTATGCGGTTTTGCTGCATGAAAGAATGGCAAAAGGTTTAAGGGGAAAGAGAGCGGCCGTATTCGGCATTATAGGTTTTCTGCTTATATTGGCCAGCTTAGGTTTCTCTTTTTATTTTTTTCCGGCTTTTCACGGATTTGAATAATTAATCAATTTAAGACATATTATAGTATAATAAATTTTATGGATATTTTAATTATCGGATTAAATCATAAGACATCAACTATAAACGAAAGAGAGACGGTTTCAAAAAAACTTCTCACGCCGGAACTAAGGCGGGAGTTTATAGAAAAACTGCTTGAACTTAAAGATGAAGCCGGCAGACAGCTTATAAAAGAAATAGCCGTTCTTACGACATGCAACAGGTCCGAATTTATAATGAATCTTTCTTACTGGACTCAGGGAAAAGGCGGACATGCGATTAAAAATTACATCGCAAAATATTTTTTCGACGATTTGGAAAAGGAAAAAATTTTATATATGTATCTTAACGAAGATGCCGTAAGACATCTTTTTACGGTAGCGTCGAGTTTAGATTCCATGATAATAGGCGAGCCGCAGATACTTGGGCAGTTAAAAGGAGCTTATAATGAGGCTTGTAAGTTTAATACCAGCGGACAGTTTTTAAATAAACTGTTTCATAAAGCTTTTAACTGCGCAAAAACGGTCAGAACTGAAACTAAGATAGCGTCTTCTGCCGTGTCGGTCAGTTATGCCGCCGTGGAACTGTCCCGCAAAATTTTTAACGGTTTGGAAGATAAAAAAGTGCTTCTTCTCGGTGCGGGCGAAATGGGCAAGCTCACCGTAAAACATTTTATAAAATACGGCGTAAAAAACATCAATATAGCAAACAGAACCGCAGAGAAAGCGCGCAGGTTCGTCGAAGAATCTTTTGAAGATAAGGAAAAAACATATTTAAACGTCATAGATTTTTCGGAATATTATAAAAACTTGCCGAATTCCGATATCGTTTTGTGTTCGACCGGTTCGGAAGATTATATATTAAAGTATGAAGATATCGTGCCGGTTATAAAAATGCGCAAACAGAAACCTTTATTTTTAATCGATATTTCTATGCCGAGAAACATAGACCCGGAAATAAATAAAATACCCAACGTTTATTTATTCGACATCGACGACATCGGAAAAATGATCGAAAACAATATCGAAATTAGAAAGCGTGAAGCCGATGCGGCTATAGATTTGATAAATGCCTCGGTAGCTGAGTTTATGAACTGGAAAGAGTCGTTGAATACCGTTCCCGTTATAATATCTTTAAGAAATAAAATTAAAAATCTGCTTGAATCCGAACTTTCGAGATATATAACGGACGAAAAAGAAAAAGATATAGTGGTCAATTCTTTAACCAACAAACTGCTTCACGAACCGACCATGCTGATTAAAAAGTCGTCTTTAAACCCCGACGGAATAAATTCTATTAAAACCGTCAAGGCCCTTTTTAACTTAGACTCGGAAGATTATTCCGAAGTTTCTAAAAAGCATATTTCGGAATCTGTATCGGAAACGGCAGCGGAATCGGAATACAGCGAAACTAAAATAAAACTTGTAAAATAAAAAGGCGAATTTTGAAAATTAAATTAGGAACAAGAGGAAGCAAACTGGCTTTATATCAGGCAAATCTCGTTAAAAGCAGACTGGAATCGCATTACGAAAGTTTAAATGAGAATATAAGCGTAGAAATCATAACGGTAAAAACAACAGGAGATAAAATTTTAAATGCTTCGCTTAGCAGTTTCGGCGGAAAAGGTTTGTTCGTTAAAGAAATAGAAGAAGCTCTTTTCGGCGGAGATATAGATATTGCGGTCCACAGCTTAAAAGACGTGCCGCAAGTAATTCCGGAAGGTTTGGAAATAGGCGTAACCCTTAAAAGAGACGATCCAAGCGACTGCATAATCCTTAAGGAAAAACCGAAATCGGCTTTAACCGGCTATATTCAAGATTTAACGGAACTTTTAAAAAAAGGCGCAATCGTAGGCACTTCAAGTTTAAGAAGGCGGTCTCTTTTGGACAGATATTCCGAAGGGCTTATATTTGAACCTTTAAGGGGCAATATAGATACGAGACTCGAAAAAGTTAAAAAAGGTTTTTTCGATGCGGTAGTTTTATCATCTGCAGGATTAGTCAGGCTTAATCTTCAGTCTTATATAGACGCGTTTTTAGACCCTTCGGTATATATACCTCAGTGCGGACAGGGGGTAATCGCAGTGGAATACAGGACGGACAGGAATGATATTAAAGAAGCTATGAAACCCTTAAACGATGAAGATACGTTTAAAGCTGTTTTTGCGGAAAGAGCGTGCATAAGGGCATTGGACTGCGGGTGTGCTTCGCCTGTCGGCGCTTATGCACACATTGAAGGCGGAGAAATATACATAAAAGGTTTTGTTTCAAATACTTTAGGGGAATATTTGGAAGACGAATTTAAAGGCAAAAAAGAAGATTATGAAAATATCGGGAACGGCTTGGCTTTAAGGCTTATCGAAAATGGAGCTATAGGAATACTCGGAAAAAATAATTTGTAAAATAAACAAAACAATAATAATAATTAAATTATGAAAGGAATTTAAAATCATATGAAGACTGAAGAAGTTAAAAAAACGGGTAAAGTTTATCTTGCCGGCGCAGGACCCGGAGATCCGGAACTGCTTACGCTAAAAACCAAAAGAATTCTCGGCGAAGCCGACGTGATAGTTTACGACAGCCTAATTTCCGAGGAAATTTTATCTTATGCAAAAGAAGGATGCGAAATAATTTATGCAGGGAAAAGATCTTCGAACCATACTCTTCCTCAATATTCCATTAACGAACTTCTTGCGGAAAAAGCTAAAAACAATAGCATCGTTTTAAGGCTTAAAGGCGGCGACCCTTATCTTTTCGGAAGAGGCGGCGAAGAAGCCGAAAGGCTGTTTAAGGACAATATCGAGTTTGAGGTAATACCGGGTATCTCTTCTTCTTTTGCCGTTCCGGCTTATGCGGGAATACCGCTGACCCACAGGGATTATGCTTCTACGGTAGCCATCGTTACGGGACATGAGGGAGAGCATAAGGAAAAAAGCACGATAAACTGGAAAGGATTGGCTGGAGCGGATACTATCGTCATATTAATGGGCTATAAAAATTTAGATTCCAATACTAAAAATTTAATAGAAGCCGGTAAAGATAAGGATACCTCCTGCGCGGTTATTCAGGAAGGAACTACTTTAAACCAGAAAGCCGCGGTAGGCACTTTAAGCACCATAGCCGAAGAGGTAGAAAAAAAAGGATTGAAAAGCCCTATGATATTAATAGTGGGCAACGTGGTAAAATTAAGAAATACGCTTAACTGGTTCGAAACGAGGCAGTTAAGCGGTTTAAGCGTTATCGTTACCAGAGGAGAGGGGCAGTCGGGAACCCTGTCGGGGAAACTTAAAAAACTCGGCGCATTCGTTATAAATCTTCCTCTTATAAAAATAATAAAAGAAGGCAAAAATATAGACGAAGCAAAAATCGGCAAAGCCGTAAGCAATATTAAAAGCTATGATTATCTGATTTTTACCAGCGCAAACGCCGTTTCCGGATTCTTCGGCCGTTTTTTTTCAAAAGGAATGGATGTAAGAGCGCTTTCAGGCAAAAAAATTATTTCGGTAGGCAAAGTTTCCTCCGAGGAGCTTTTAAAATACGGGATAATTCCGGATATTGTCCCGTCCGAGCCTTCCCAGGCCGGAATAATCGATGCTTTAAAAGACATCGATATTAAAGCTAAAAAGATTCTTTTTCCGCAGGCTTTAAAAATCAATAAAGACCTTCCGGAATTTCTTGCTTCTAAAGGAGCCGGCGTCGAAAATCTGCCCGTTTACGAAACCGTAGTGCCGGAAGAGTCTCAAGAAGCTATAAGAGAAGTTTTCGTTTCCCTAAAAAAAACCGGCAAAAATATAGGTCTGCCTGATAATTTAGATTTTAAAAATATTCTTGTTACTTTTACAAGCTATTCTACCGTAGAAAATTTTGCAAGCGCTTTAAAAGATATCGACAAAAACCTTTTAAAAAAAGTAGTTTCTTCCGGCGTTAAGTTTGCAAGCATAGGAAACAAAACGGCCGAATATGCGTTGGGATTTGGCATAAAATCTGATATAATATCTAAAGACGTTAATATAGATTCGCTTGTAGGCGGAATAGTCGATTATTATAAAAAAAATAATAAAAACTAAAGGAGAAGATATAAATGATAGGAATTTCAAAACTTTACTGCGGAGGGGTTCATGCCTCGGATGCACTTAGATACGGGCGCATGTCGAGCAAACTTCCGTCCCATCTTTTGCAGTTTTCGGAAGATAAAAAACCCGTTATAGTATGGAATATGACAAGGACTTGCAATTTAAACTGCGTACACTGCTATTCGCAGTCCAAAAACCTGCAATATAACAACGAACTTACGCTTGAACAGGGGAAAGCTTTTATAGACGATATATCCGTTTTCGGTTCTCCGGTTATGCTTTTTTCCGGCGGAGAACCTTTGATGCATCCTAATTTTTTAGACTTGTGTTTTTACGCGAAGTCTAAAGGAATGAGAGCCGTTATTTCAACCAACGGAACGCTTATTACGAGAGAACTCGCCAAAGAATTAAAAAAAGTGGGTTTATCATACGTAGGCATAAGCCTTGACGGATTAGAACCTGTTCACGACAGGTTCAGGGGCAAAAAGGGCGCTTTCAGGGAAGCGATAGACGGCATAAATTATGCTAAAGAAGCCGGAATTAAGGTAGGACTGAGATTTACCATAAACAAAAGAAACGCCGAGGAAATACCCGGAATTTTTAAGCTTATGGAAGAAGAAAATATTCCAAGAGTCTGTTTTTATCATCTTGTTTATGCGGGAAGAGGAACGAAGCTCATGGAAGAAGACTTAACGCATGAAGAGACGAGGCAGACGGTGGATACCATACTTGAACTGACCAAAGAGGTTTATTCCAGAGATAACCAAAAAGAAGTCCTCACGGTGGACAACCACGCCGACGGCCCTTATATTTATTTAAAACTTTTAAAAGAAGGCAAAACCGAAGAAGCGGCAAACGTTATGAGCCTTCTTAAAATGAACGGCGGCAATAGTTCGGGAGTCGGCATAGGATGTGTAAGCTGGGACGGCGAAGTTTATGCAGACCAGTTCTGGAGGCACTATTCTTTCGGAAACGTGAAGGAAAGAAAATTCAGCGAAATATGGACGGACACCTCTAACCCTTTAATGCAACAGCTTAAGAACAAAAAAGAATACGTTCAGGGAAAATGTAAAACCTGCAAATGGCTCGATATCTGCAACGGAAATTTCAGGGTAAGGTCCGAGGCGAAAGAAGACGATTTATGGTCGCCGGATCCGGCCTGCTATTTGACCGAAGAGGAGATAAGCGATGCAAAATAATCATATGTCTCATCCTCACGGGCATCCGGCCGGCATGATGCACGGCGGAGCAATGCCCAAAAAAAACGAACTAAGATTGGTTTTCTGGGAGCTTACCGCAAGATGCAACCTTAAATGCGTTCACTGCAGGGCGGAAGCGCAGATGGAAAGGCAGGAAGATGAACTTTCTACCGAAAAGTGTTTCAGCGTAATAGACGATTTATGCAAATTTAGCAGCCCGATACTTATTTTAACTGGAGGCGAGCCTCTTTACAGGGAAGATATTTTCGATATAGCCGAATATGCGACGAAAAAAGGCTTAAGGGTGGCGCTTGCCACCAACGGAACTTTAGTTGACGAAAAAATTGCAAAACGCATTAAAGAAAGCGGCGTAAAAAGAGTTTCTATAAGTCTTGACGGTTCAAACGCCAAAACCCACGATTCTTTCAGGATGATACCCGGTTCTTTCGACAGCGCTTTTAACGGAATTAAAAATCTGCAGAAGGAAGGCATAGAAGTTCAAGTGAACACTACAATAGCAAGGCATAATGAAGACGAAGTGCCGGATATACTTGAATTAGCTATTAAAAACAATTTAAAAGCCCTGCATATATTTATGCTGGTTCCGGTCGGATGCGGAGTTCAAATCGCCGATTCCCAGATGCTCGATAAACAGAAATACGAAGATATACTTTCTTGGTTTTACGACAAGACTATGGAGCTTAGGGGTAAAATAGAATTAAAAGCTACATGCGCGCCTCATTTTTTCAGGATTATGCATAAAAAGGCAAAAGACGCAGGCATAACTATAACTCCGGAAACGCACGGAATGAATGCTGTTACCAAAGGATGCCTTGCGGGAAGCGGAGTGATGTTTATATCGAGAAAAGGAGTTGTTCAGCCGTGCGGCTATCTTCCTGTTCAGGCGGGAGACGTTACAAAACAGTCTGCCGAAGAGATATGGAGCGGTTCCGAGGTGTTTTTAAATTTAAGGGATACGGGACTTTTAAAGGGTAAATGCGGTATCTGCGAATATAAAAAAGTCTGCGAAGGCTGCAGGGCAAGAGCATATTACGAAAAAGGCGATTATATGGAAGAAGAACCTTACTGTATTTACGAGCCGATAAAAGGAAGAATTTCGGGTAAATAAAATTAACCTATGGATAAGAAAGCAAACGTCCTTCACAGATTTATCGCAAAGACAATAGATTTGCTGATATTCGGCTTTTTAAGCGAGATGTTTTACCCTTACGGTTATCTTGCGGGAGTTCTTTATCTGCTGATTGCCGACGGTTTTTTCGACGGGGCGAGCTTAGGCAAAAGGCTGATAGGATTAAAAGTTACGACCGGTCTAGATAATAAACAGCCTGAGTTTAAAGAATCCATTATACGAAATTCTTTTATAGCGGTTCCCCTGCTTTTTTCTTTCATTCCTTTATTGGGCTATTTTCTTTTAGTTGTAATAGGCGCTATTATATATGCGGCGGAAATCTATTTTATTATAAAAAGTCCTGAAGGCGACAGGCTCGGCGACAGATTTGCCTTTACCCACGTAATAGACGTTCCAAGAAATAAATAAAAAAATGGAAAAAGACAGCATTAAAGCCGATCTTTTTTTGATAGATTCCAGTTCCTATTTTTACAGGGCGTTTTATGCCCTTCCCCCGCTTACAAATTCAAAAGGAAAACCTACCGGCGCAGCTTTGGGATATACCAGAATGCTTATGAAACTAATCAAGGAAGCGGACATAAAATACGGCGCATGCCTGTTCGATTCCAAAGAGAGTTTCAGGAAGCAGTCTTACGAGGAATATAAAGCCAACAGAAAAGGAATGCCCGAAGATTTAGTCTCGCAGGTCGATTACTTAACCGATATTTCTTATCTTCTTGGGTTTGAAACTTTTAAACTTAACGGTTACGAGGCGGACGATTTAATAGCCAGAACGGTAAAAAACTTTGAAGGCGGCGATACCTATATTTGCATAGTGAGCAGCGATAAAGACCTTAAGCAGCTTCTCTCCGATAAAGTTTTTATGTACGATGCCCTTAAAAATAAAATTATAACAAAAAATATTTTTGAGGAAGAAAACGGAATAAAGCCGGAAGAATACAAGTACGTTTTGGCGCTTATGGGCGACGCGTCCGACAATATACCCGGAATTAAAGGAATAGGCGGGATAACCGCATTTGCGCTGATTAAAGAATATAAAAATTTAGACGGCATTTATAAAAATATAGATAATATTAACAAGCCTAAACTTAAAGAACTTTTAGTAGCATACAAGGAAGACGCTTATAAAAGCTTAGAGCTTGCATCTTTTTACGAAGATATCAGCTTAAATGAAGCGTATTTTATTCCGGGTTCCGAAAAATCCGCAGAAAATAATAAAGAAAATAACAAAGCATTTAATGCCCTTGAAGATTTTGCTTTAAAAGAAAAAAGCAGAGAAGGGCTTTATAAAGTTTTTAAAGAGCTTGAATTTAATTCACTGATAAAAGATTTAGGAGTCGAAGATAATAAATCGGGCGAAGCGGATAAAGATATTAACGATAATATGAAAATGAAAGACGCCGAAACCGTTTCCGCCGTTTCTCAAAATTTCTCCGAAGACATTGAATTTCTTTCTATTTACGTCGATTTTACCGAGAAAAAGAAAGAATTATTCGACGACGAATCAAATCCTATATATATTTATTCTAAGGAAACGGGTCAAGCTTCATACGGACTTCAAGATATTTTGGACGGCAAACGTTTAACGGATTTATTGAAAGACGGTTCAGTTTTAAAAATAGGGTGCGGGCTTAACGCCGCAAAACTTTTTTTAGAAAATAACGGGATCGAATTTAACGGACTTTATTTCGATATAAAAATCGCTTCCTACCTTTTAAATCCGATAAAACATAAACATACTTTCGAAGATATCGAAGCGGAATTTCAAGACGCCCTTAGGTCCTTAAAATTCGGCGGTTCAAAAAATTATGCCCTTACGGTCTATTACTTATATAAAATATTAAAAACCGAAATAGAAACGGACGGCAGTTTAAAACGCCTGTTCTATGAGGTCGATATGCCGCTTTCGGCGGTCCTTTTCGAAATGGAAAAGGCGGGGTTTAAAGTGGACAAAGATATGCTTATGTCTTTATCGGCGTCTTTAGATTCGGATTCAAAAAAACTTACGGGTATAATACATAAAATCGCCGGCAGTGAATTTAATATTAATTCTCCTAAGCAGTTGAGCGAAATTATGTTCGACGAAATGAAATTTAAGCGCGTTAAAAAAAACAGCACGGATATAGAAGTTCTTCAGACGTTAAAAGCGGAATTCGAGATACTTCTCGGAAACGGCAGCGAAGATAAGACATTAAGAGATTATCTTTTATTTTTAGACAGTTTGATATCTTACAGAAATAAGGTTAAGCTAAAGACGTCATTTGTCGACGTGCTTTTAAGGGAGACTGACAAAGACGGCAGGGTGCATACGTCTTTGTCTCAAATAACGACTTCTACGGGAAGGCTTGCGAGCCAGAGCCCCAACCTCCAAAATATTCCCGTTTCCGGAGAAGAAGGGCTTAAAATAAGACGCTCTTTTATAGCAAAAGACGGCTTTACGCTTCTTTCGGCGGACTATTCCCAGATAGATTTAAGAGTAATGGCTTCAATTTCCGGAGACATGCCGTTAATTGAAAGTTTTAAAAATAACGAAGATATTCACGCAAAAACCGCGGGAGAAATTTTCGGAGTTGCCGCGGAAGCGGTCGATAAAGATATGAGAAGAAAAGCGAAAGTAATTAATTTCGGAATAATTTACGGCATGAGCCCTTTCGGTTTATCCAAAGAACTCGGTATTTCATCTGAGGAAGCCAGACGGTATATAGATTTATATTTTAAAAACCATCCCGCCATAAAAGAATATATGGAAAAAACGGTCAAAGAAGCAAGGTCTGACGGATTCGTAAGGACAGCCTTCGGAAGAAAGTGCTATATAGAAAACATAAATTCCGGAATAAAAAATTTGTCGTCGTTTTCCGAAAGGGCTGCGATAAACGCGCCTATTCAGGGAACAGCCGCCGATATAATTAAAATAGCCATGGTAAATATTTATAAATACGTTCAAAACGACGCAATTCTAAAAAACTCCGCAAAAATGCTCCTTCAGGTTCACGACGAACTGATATTCGAAGTTGAAGAATCAATAGCAAAAGACTTCGCCGAAGTTACCGCCCCGCTAATGACAGACCAAAATCTTCTGTCCGGCGTTCCGCTGTCCGTAAATATCGGAATCGCAAAAAACTGGGCGGAAGCTCATTAAGAAGTAAAAATTCGCTATTTTCTTTTAACTTTAACATTTTCAGTTCATTAAATCCGATGTTTTTCATTTTTTTCTTGACAAATTTTTTGCATGTGATATAAATATGATAAATAGGATTAAATTTATCTTAATTATTTTTTTGACAATTCTAAATTATGAGGTAAAATTTAATTAAATAATATTAAATAATATTAAATTTTATTTATTTATAATTATTAAATATTTAATTTTTGATCGCTTTAGATATTGTCATTTATTTTACATTTGGCGTTATTTTTTATTTTAATTTAATTTTTTCTAACTTTAAGGGGTGCTTTATGGATAGTACAGCTTTATTACTGGCGCGTATCCAGTTTGGAATGACGGCCTTTTTCCACTTTCTTTACCCGCCTTTGACCATCGGTTTGGGCCTGCTTTTAGTAATAACCGAAGGAACTTATGTTTTTACGAACAATCAGGAGTATTTAAGGATTACCCGTTTTTTTGCAAAATTATTCGCTATTAACTTTGTCGTAGGCGTTGCAACCGGAATCGTTATGGAGTTTCAGTTCGGAACGAACTGGGCGCAGTATTCGTCTTTTGTGGGCGCTATATTCGGTTCGCCTCTTGCAATAGAAGGATTGTTTGCATTTTTTATGGAATCTATTTTCGTTGGCGTTATGCTTCTCGGATGGAACAGGCTTTCTGCCAAAGCCCACTGGGTATCTACGATACTTGTAGCATTCGGTTCTACTTTGTCGGGCGTATGGATTTTAGTAGCAAATTCGTGGATGCAGACGCCTGCAGGCTACAAAATAGGTTCTAACGGAATACCGAAAATGACTAATTTCTGGCATGTGGTTTTTAATCCATACTTCCCGTCCGAATTTATTCATACGATAATGGGCGCATGGGAATATTCCGCTTTTTTTATGGCGGGCGTTGCCGCATGGTTCTTAATTAAAAATAATAAAGATATGGTAATGAGAAAGGCTTTAAAAGTGGCCGTTATAGTAGGCGTAATCGTTGCCTGCGGACAGATTTTAGTGGGCGATATAGGGGCAAGAGAAGTCGTAAAGTACCAGCCGACCAAATTGGCAATGATGGAAGCTCTCTGGCATTCTCAGAAATATGCGCCGGAAACGCTTTTTGCACTGCCTAACAATGCTACCGAATCTAACGGCCCGCAAATAGGGATACCGGATATGCTAAGTATGCTTTCTTATTTAAATCCTGCCGCAAAAGTTATGGGTTTGAATGCGGCTATCCGCTATATTAACAAAAAAGATTATAAAACCGACCATACTAAACTTACCCTTGCTATGTTTCCGCCTGTGTGGATCGTGTTTTGGTCGTTTCATATAATGATGTATTTCGGATTTTATTTTGCGTTAATTATGCTTATAGCTTTATATCTTCTGATTAAAGACAAACTGTTCGACAGTCCGAAGATGTTAAAATTATTGTGGTTTTCTACATTTTTGCCGCTAATTGCAATCGAATTAGGATGGTTTACGACCGAAATCGGAAGGCAGCCGTTTACGGTTTACGGACTTTTAACAACCGTTGATTCGGTTTCTAAGAACGTAAGCGTTTTAGACGTAGGTTTATCCGTCGTAATGTTTGTTTTAATTTATCTGACATTAGTTTCCTTTGCCGTTTATCTTTTTAAAAGAGAATTAAGGGAAAGAGCTGAAGGGAAAGACGAACTTTCCGGCGAATCCGCAAAGGCGGCAAATTAAAATAATTAGAATTAGGAGGTGTTATTATCATGAACTTAAATATATTATGGTTTATTCTTGTTGCCGTTATCATTTTGGGCTGGTCGGTTATGGACGGGTTTGATTACGGCGTAGGCGGACTTTTAAATTTCATTGCAAAAAACGATGAAGAAAAGAGATACGTTATTAACGCAATTGGGCCTGTTTGGGACGGAAACCAGGTTTGGCTCATACTTGGAGGCGGCGCAGTTTTTGCAGCTTTCCCGCTGGTTTATGCGTCTATTTTCAGCGGATTTTATCTTGCGATGATGCTGGTTGTATGGCTTATAATATTCAGGGCGGTTTCATTTGAATTTAGAAGCAAAGTCGAAAGCGCAGGCTGGAGGAAGTTCTGGGATGCCGATATTACGGTTACCGGTCTCGGCATTGCTTTGCTGCTCGGCGTGGCTATAGCAAATATATTAATGGGAGTTCCGCTGAATAAAGAACATGTGGACTATCAGTCGCTTTTCAGCCTTTTAAATATTTTCGGTTTGGTAGGCGGACTTATATCTCTTTCAATGTTTTTAATGCACGGCTCTGCTTATTTAATTATGAAAACCGAAGGAGAAGTTCAGCAGAGGGCAAGGACTTTTGCAAAAGGATTTGCCGCAGCCTTTATAATCGTTACTTTGCTGTTTTTAATAATTTCTCCGATATTTGCCCCAAGGCTTCTCGGCAACAGTTTCGGCGCAATAGGCGACATTGTTCCGGTTATAATGCTTATAGGCGCTATAGGAGTTATACTGACGGCCGGGTCTTCAAGCGATATAAAGCCGTTTGCATATTCTATCGTAGCTATTATAGGCGCTGTGGCAAGTTTAGCCGTCGGTATATTCCCCGATATAGTTCCGTCTTCTATTAATACAAAATACAGCTTGAACATATATAATTCGGCTTCAAACCATTTAACGCTTTTAGTTATGCTCATTGCAACTATTATCGGTTTGCCGCTTGTATTAATATATGCAATTTACGCATATAAAAAGTTTGGCTTAAAGGTTCAAATGGACGACAGCAGTTATTGATTTTTTATATATAAATTTTAACCTTTACCCAAAAGCCCTATAATAAAATTAACCCCCCTTAATTTTTTATAGGGCATTTTTTTGTAATTTCTTATATAATAAAATATAAGACAAATTTTATCTTAATTTGAGGTGTTTATATGAATATTTCAAGAGCCAGCGATTATGCTATAAGAGGGCTGGTATATATGGCTAAACAGCCTGCAGGAACGGTATGTTTTGTAAAAGATATAGCAAAAAACACAAATTCGCCGGCTTCTTTTATGTCAAAGATATTTCAAACGCTTGCAAAAAGCGGCATTGTTCATTCTTTTATCGGAACTAAAGGCGGATTTACGTTTAACGTTCAGCCCGAAAATATTACTATAAAAACGGTTATCGAAATTATCGACGGACCTATATTGCTCAACCGCTGCGCCGTAAATAAATCCGCCTGCAATGAAATAGACAATTGCGACGTTCATTATATGTGGGCGGATATAAGAAAAATCCTAATAAAAGCCCTTAATGCCTATTCTATCGCCGATTTTGCCAAAGATAAAAAAAATAATAAGGAAGTTTTATCGGAAGTTATAAATTTTTAACAAATAATGTGGTAAAATATCGTTATGAAAAACAAAACGATATTTTATATCGCACTTGCCGTTATAATTATTTTTGCGTTTATTTTTGCAATCTACTTTATACATCAAAATAATTCCGCAAAAGATGCACTAAACCTTAATAAGCTGTCCCCTGTCAGCGTGATAAATAAGCGGGCTTTGAGTTTGCGCACGCGGGCAAAGCAATCCGAAGCGCCGCAAACCTTTAATCTTGCAATAGCTTCTATGATGTCGCCCGTAGCAAATATCGATGCCTATAAGCCTTTTGCAAGATATATCGGCCGCGCGCTTCATATGCCCGTTAAGATTGTTCAGAAGCGAACTTATTTGGCGGTTAATAACCTGCTTATAAAAAATAAAATAGATTTAGCTTTTATATGTACCGGAGCATACGTTTACGGAGGATTAAAAAACAAAGTAAAAATAATCGCCGTACCCGTTATAGACGGAAGAAAGACGTATCAAGCCTATATAATTGCACATAAGCCTTCGAAGATTAAATCTATTAAAGATTTGAAAGGAAAGGTGTTCGCTTTTACCGAACCGCTTTCTAATACGGGTTATGAATATCCCGTAAGTTTTTTTAAAAAAAAAGGCATAAACCCGAAGACTTATTTTAAAAGAGTAATATTCACTTATAATCATACTGATTCCATTAAAGCTGTTGCGTCCGGCATCGCCGACGGCGCATCGGTCGATTCCATAGTTTACTCTTACACGTACGATAAATATAAAAGCGTAAGGCTTCACACTAAAATTATTTTAAAATCCCCTCTGTTTCCTATCCCGCCTATAGTTATGCCCGACGGGGTTAATAAAAGATTAAGGGCTAAAGTTGAAAAAATTCTTTTAGACATGTCGAAAAATCCTAAAGGCAGACAAATTTTAAAAAAACTCAATATAAACGGTTTTGCCGCGCCGGATATAAGTATATATAAATAAATATGGGACTTTCTTTATTGCCTTCTGCAGCATCTATTTTAAAAAATTTTTATAACATTTCTTTAAGGATAAAAGTTATAAGCCTTGTCATATTTGCTACTCTTCTGCTCGGACTCCCGGTTATATATTTCGTAAATAAAGATTTTTCTCTGCAGAATAATATGCAGTTAAAATTAATGAGCTTAGCAATAGGCAAACAATTATCGTCACAGTCGGTAAATTATATTTTAGAAGACAATATTTATGCATTAGATAAGTTATTAAAAAGTTCGATTAAAAGCGACCCCGACGTAGTTTACGTATTTATCGAAAATAGAAAAGGCGAAGTTATCGCTTCCACTTTTGACGGCGGATTTCCTGCAGTTTTATTGAAAGTTAACCGCTTTAATCCTAAAAAGTTATCCGCCGTCAGTATCAAAACAAACGATGGTTTGGTATACGATACCGCCGTTCCGATATTGCGCGGCAGATTAGGCTTAATAAGAGTCGGAATTTCAAATAAAAGGTCGAGCCTGCTCCTTTATTCCCTCATAAGATCCATAATAATAGTGATGATTTTTGCCGCCGTTTTAGCTATTATACTTTCAAGTTCTATTGCATGGTGGGTTATGACTCCGGTAGTAAAACTGTCTGAAGCTTTTAAAAAAGTCAAAAGCGGCAGTTACGACGTAAAGATCGATATCAAAAGAGACGATGAAATAGGAATGCTCGCTAGAGATTTTAATAAAATGGCGTTAAGCTTAAAAAAAGCAGACGAAGAAAGAATCGAAAACGACAACCTAAGGAAAAATTTTATTAATAACGTTATAAAAGCTCAGGAAGAAGAAAGAAAAAGGATAGCAAAAGACCTGCATGACCAGTTTGCCCAGGTGCTGGCATATATAAAAATAAGAATAGGTCTCCTTAAAAACCTTAATAATATTGAAGAAGCAAAAGAAAGCATCGCTCAAATCGGCGAAGAGCTTACGAACGCCTTAGATGCAGTGAGAAATATCGCAAAAAGCCTTATGCCGGGGATACTTGAAGAAATGGGTCTGGTATGCGCCGTGTCAAGCTATATAGACGATATTAATAGAAAGAGCCTTAATTTTAAAGTAGATTTTTTTCCTAACGAAAACATTAAAGATAAAAGATTTGATCAGAATATAGAAATTAACATTTACAGAATAATTCAGGAGGCTCTGTCTAACGCTATACTGCACTCTCAGGCAAATAATGTTAAAATAAGTTTAAAGACTATTGAAGGGGAAATCGATTGTATCATAAAAGATAACGGAACAGGTTTTAATTATGAGTCTATAAGCAAAGAGAGCCTCGGGATATTCGGAATGATAGAAAGAGCAAAACTTCTTGGCGGAGATTTAAAAATTAAATCCCAAACCGGCCGCGGAACCGAGATAAATTTTTATGTGCCGGCAGAATTAAAATAATACAAATAAATAATATCAATATATACGGAGAAAGAATCTTGATAAACATAGTTTTAATAGACGACCACTTTCTTATGGTTTCCGGCTTGAAAATGATAATAGCCGGACATAATGATATGCAGGTCGCGGGAACCGCAAACGATGCAGCGTCGGCAATGGGAATCGTCAAGGAAAAGAAGCCTGACGTTATAGTTTTGGACATTTCGCTCCCAAAAACTAACGGATTAGATCTGATAATCGGACTTAAAGAAATTTCTCCGGATTCCAAAATACTGATTTTAACGATGTATGAAGACAAGCAGTATGTTCAGAGGGCTCTTGACAACGGTGCATTAGGCTATCTGCCTAAAAAAGCCGTAGAAAGCGACCTTATATACGCGATTAAGACCGTTGCCGAAGGAGAGCTGTATATTCATTCTTCGCTGGTTAAAGATTTAATCGGCAGGGATAAAAATAAAAACGAAGGCGGCGATTCTGCCGGAAACCAGAATACTCTGCTGGATTTATGGCATAATTTAAGCGACAGAGAACAGGAAGTGCTTATAATGGTAGCGGAAGGTTTTTCAAACAAGGAAATAGGGCAAAAACTTTTTATTAACGACAAAACCGTTGCTACGCACCGCTTAAGGGGAATGGAAAAATTAGGCTATATCAGCAAATCGGAACTCGTGGATATTGTCTTCTTCAAACTTAAATTAATAAATAAATAAATTTACCGTAATATTTTTTCTTCATTTTATTTCAGATTTTTTCCTACAAAAATCCTACTTTGTATTATTTCATTAAGTCTATTTCCGTGATATTAATATATATGTAATTTGCAATTTACGATAATTTTAATATAAAGGAGGGGATAGGTTAATGAAAGAAGAAAATATTTCTGAGAATCAAGACCCAAAATTTAAAGAAAAAGAGAAAGAAAAAGAGCTAAAAGAAGGCGGCTCAAAAAGAAATTTCATTAAAATGCTCGGGTTAGGAGGATTGGCGGCGGCGGTCGGCGGCGCGGCGGGGCTGTCTAACGCAAGCAAAGCGGCTGCGGCTGCTTTAAAAAAAGGAAACGCTAAAAAAAGCGGACACAACTCGCCCGAAAAAGGCAGCGGCATACCCACCGGCGCTTTAAAAAATCACAGATGGATGGGATGGATGAATCCGTCGCAGGACGTAAAAGACGGATGGAACGAATGGATGAGGACGATAGAAAATCCTCACAATCTTCCGATATGGCACGATAATTTCTGGACGATTAAAAAATCCAAACCTAAACATCACTGGGCAATCGTAATGGATTTGAGAAAATGTGTGGGATGCCAGGCATGCGTAGTAGCCTGCAAGAGCGAAAATAACGTTCCTTTGGGCGTTTTCAGGACGGTTGTTCAGGTAATGGAAACTGGTCATATGGTCCCCGATCCTTCGGGAGACGTCGTTACGGATGAAGGCAGTTATACCGCTAACGTAAAAAGATTCAGCCTTCCGAGAATGTGCAATCACTGCGACCATCCGCCTTGCGTTGAAGTATGCCCGGTTAAGGCTACGTTTAAAAGGCAGGACGGAGTCGTTCTTATAGATTACAACATATGCATCGGCTGTCTAACGTGCGTTCAGGCTTGCCCTTACGATATGAGATTTGCAAATCCGGTTCAGCATACGGCCGATAAATGTACATTATGCGTTCACAGAATAGACAGGGGTCTTATGCCGGCATGCGTAACTTCCTGCGTCGGCAGGGCAAGAAAGTTCGGTGATTTAAACGACCCGAAGAGCGAAGTATCAAGGCTTATTGCAGAGTTTCCTACCGCTAAACTTAAACCTGGCGCAGGAACGGATCCTCAGGTATTTTATATAGATTTAGAAGGCAGGCTTGTAGATCCGACAAATCCCGAAGAGGTCAAAATGGTTTATACTTACGGAATGGGATTGGAAACAAGCTCCTATAAAAAATTAGGCGGCAAAGCAGACCTTCCGTTTAAAGAAGAAAAAGAAAATCCATACGCGGGATAAGATTTTATTAGAGCTAATTTGAAATAACTAATTTTAATTTTTAAATTTTAAGGAGTATATATATGATTGCGATTAACGGTACCTACGGTACGCTGGAAAATATTTATTGGGGGCTTCCGATAGTTATTTATCCTTTTCTTTCGGGACTTCTTGCCGGTTCTTTCGTGGTCGGCGCCCTTTATCATCTTTTTCATATAGAAAAACTTAAGCCTGTATCGAAACTTGCCCTTATATCAAGTTTCGCTATGCTTCTCTTGGCGGCGATGGCTCCGCTTGCAGATGCCCTTCAGCCGTCGAGGGCAATATGGGAATTATATTTAAGAGACCATTTCCCCTATTCTCCGCTTGGCATGTTTATAATAATATGGACTATATTCGCCGTAACGTTTCTTTTTGAACTGTATTTTCTTTTTAGGACGGATAATATTAAAAGAGCGGCTGCCGATACGGGCTTGCGCGGCAAAGTATCTAAATTTTTAACCTTTGGAAGCACGGATATATCTGAAATCTCCGTAAAAAGAGACCACAAAGCTTTGTGGATTATATCCATTCTGGGAATTATACTGTCCGTATTGTTCCACGGCTACGTCGGGTTTTTATTCGGCGCCATAAAAGCCAGGGCGCTCTGGTCCGACCCGATAATTCCGCCGATGTTCATATCTTCAGCGGTAGTTTCGGGTATAGCATTCGTAGGATTACTATATATAGTGGGTTTCGGGGTTTTTTCGAATAAAAATAAAATAGAAGCAGACACTCTCGACACTTTAAACCAGGCGCTTATTTATGCAATTTTTGCAGACCTGTTTTTTGACCTCATCGAATGGCTGTATTCGGTCAGGGGATATAATTCTTATGAGATTTATAAAGATTGGCATGCCGTTTTTTCATGGGGTGCGCCGGGCGTTTTAACCGTTAACTACCATATAATTCAGCTATTATTCGGATTAATTATTCCTGTAGTACTTTTAATAATTTCAAAAGGAGTAAGAAGGTCTATTTTCTGGACGCTTATTCTCGACATATTTGTGACCGTAGGCGTTTGGGCGATGAGATTTAATACCGTTATAGGAGGTCAGATGCCTACCAAGATAGGTCAGGGGACTATCCAGCTGAACATCCCTTTTTGGGACTACGACGGTTATTTGACCGGTATAGGGCTTTTCGGATTAGGTATTTTTATAATATTCGTTTTCGGTTATTTTCTGGGATGGGAACATGAACCCGAAACTTTAAATAAGCAATAAGGAGGAAATATAATGTCAATGAACAGAAGGGATTTTTTAAAATATGCAACTTTTGGAGCGGTAACCGTCGCGGCGGGTGCCGGATTAACCCAGTGGGCAGGAGGGCTGTTTCATTACGAAGGAGAATACGTATATCCCGGAAGAACGGAAAACTGGAAGGGAGTGGAAGTAAAGTTCACTACCTGCAAACAGTGCCACAGCGACTGCGCCGCAATGGCAAGGGTATTTAACGGAACTATCGTTAAATTAGACGGCAATCCATACGATATTCAGACGACCGAGCCGAATATTCCTTATGCTACGCCGATGGAAGAAGCAATCGATTACGTAGGGACGAATTTCGACACGTCTAAGCCTTTCGTCGACGGGGCGCATTCCGTATGTCCGAGAGGCGCGGCGGGAACACAGACCGTTTACGATCCATACAGAGTATATATGCCTTTAAAAAGGGTAGGAGAAAGAGGTTCGAAAAAATTCAAAGTTATTTCTTACGAACAGTTAATAAAAGAAGTTGTAAACGGCGGATATTTGTTTAAAGACGTGCCGGGCGAAGAGAAAAGATTCGTCGAAGGCTTTAAGCATTTATGGAACGACGGAAAAAACAGGTTTGTTCCGGCGGATTCAAGATATCCTGATTTCGGTCCTAAAACAAATCAGTACGTAAGCTATTGGGGAAGAGCGGAAGCGGGGCAGGCTAATTTTATATCAAGATTTGCAAACGCTCTCGGTTCGGTTAATGCAATGCCGCATGTTTCTATTTGCGAACTCTCGCACCACGTTTCTACGTTCAGGACTTTTCCGGGAACCAATATGCTGAAACCCGACCTGCCGAATTGCGAGCATCTGCTGATATTCGGAGCAAACTATTACGAGGCTAATTTTCCGATGCAGACGCTCGGAAGACGCTCGGCGGAAGCGACAGCTTCGGGAAAATTAAAAATAATCGTAGTTGACGTAAGAGCCGGAAACCAAGTTATTCACGCAGACAGGTATATCCCGATAGCCCCCGGCGGCGACGGAGCTCTTGCTATGGGAATGCTGCGCTGGATAGTGGAAAACAAAAGATACGATGAAAATTTCCTGACTAATCTAAACCACGTTTCTGCAAACGCCAACGGCGAGCCTAATTTTTCCAACGCTTCTTATCTGGTAGTCGCAGACGAAAGTAATAAAGGTTTTGCAAAGTTCTTAAAAAGCGGCAAATCATTTTATGCGATAGACAAGGCAACCGGAAAGCCTGTATTAACTTCAGGTGCAGGAAAAGGCGACCTGTGGCCTACCGGATTTTTATCTTTAGCTCCCATAAACGTGAACGGCGTAAACTGTATGACGAGTATGCAGATGCTGTGGAGCGAACTTAAAAAACACACTATAGAAGAATATGCAAAAGAGGCCGGTCTTGCTACAAGGGTGATACCAGAACTTGCGGCCGATTTTACTTCGCACGGCAAAAAAGCCGTTGCGGATTACTACAGAGGTCCTGTAAAACATACCAACGGATTTTACCACGGCCGTGCAATACAGCTTTTGAACGTAATAGTCGGAAACGTTAACTGGCAGGGCGGCTATATTAACGGCGGAGGCGGAGCCAACATAATGGGCGGCAAAGGCTTCCCTTATGCGCTAGGAAAATGGCCGGATTTTGTTCCCGCAAAAGGCGTAAAGATTTCAAGGGAAGGATCTTTCTACGAGAAATCTTTGGAATATAAAGAAAAAGTTGCAAGGGGTGAATCGCCGTTTCCGGCTCAAAGGCCATGGTTTCCGTTCAGCTTCGGCATGTGGCAGGAGATATGGGGAGGGACCTATTTCCAATATCCGTATCCTGTAAAGATACTTTTCCAGCATATGGCAAATCCCGCATGGTCAATGCCGGCTATGGGCGGAGTGGACGACGAATCCAAGCCTTGGATGAGGATGATAAAAGATAAGGAGAAAGTCCCGTTATTTATTGCGTCCGATTGTTATATTTCAGAAAGTTCGGCATATGCAGACTATATCGTTCCCGATATAACTTATTTGGAGGGATGGGCGTTTCTCGGCAATCTTCCGACATATCCGACTGCAAGGACTTCGGTAAGACAGCCCGTAATAGAACCTATGACGGAAAAAACTCCCGACGGAAGACCCATATGCATGGAGAATTTTCTTATAGACGTAGCAAAAGCAATTAAGCTTCCAGGATTCGGAGAAAACGCATTCCTCGAAGGCGGAGAACTGAACCGCGCAGAAGACTATTATTTAAAAATGGCTGCAAATATTGCATACGACGGCAAGTCCTATCTTTCTAAAAAAGGGAGCAGATTCGTTCACTTAGGCCCCGTGCCGGATGCAAATGCCGACGAGATGCAGACGGTTAAAAATTATATTGCCAAATTCGGAAAATCCCTGCGTCCGTATGAGTGGAAAAAAGTCGCCTATGTAATAGCCAGAGGCGGCAGATACGAAGATTATAACGTCGGCTACCTACCTTGGGGAAAACCGAAGTGGGTAACGCACTTATGGAATCCTAAAGCTCCTGTCAATATGTATAACGAAGACGTCGCTACGACGCATAACGCAATATCGGGCGAAAGGTTCTGCGGAACGACGATATTGCTGCCCCACAGAAACATGAAAGGAGAATTCTTGGATAAATTGTATCCAAAGAGCGAATATCCGCTCAGGGCGTCAACGCACAGGCAGCCTATTCATTCAAAATCCAGGACTATCGCAGACCCGTGGCTGTTAGAGTTACTGCCGGGCGGCTTCTGGGAATTAAACGAAGTGGATGCTAAAAAGCTTGGATTATCCGACGGCGATACGATAAAAGTAATCTCTCCCACTTATCAGAAAGGCATTACGCACAGGGTAAGGATTATGCCTTCGGTAAGGCCCGGCGTAATTACGGCGGCTACCGCTTTCGGAAGATGGCTTTACGGTTCGGGAGAATGGTATATAAACGGAAAGAAATACACCGGAGATCCTGCGAGAAATGCGGGTGTGCATCCTAACGCCCTGTTCCTGCTGGATGATTCGATAGCGGCTAAAGACGGCTGGACTACGGTTTTAACCGACCCCGTAGGCGGTTCTATGGTTTACTTTTATGCGCCGGTCAAGATAGAAAAGGTATAAATAATAAAATCACTAATTCTGGATTTCCGTTTTTACGGTAACATTTTACCCCTCTTTCGGTGAAAATTCACCGATTCCATTACCGAAAAAAGCGGAGGTCCGGAAATAAAACTTTTAAAATTACAATTTTAATTTATTACATTAATTCAAAAGGTGCATTTTCATGGATTTCGATAATATTATAACCGAAGAAAAAATCGATTTAGAAACTTTTGGAAAGTTATCTTCTTACAGAAACATGATATATAACTTTTTTTCAAGAGTGTTTGCAAAAAGACCGGATTTAAAGTTTTTGGAAAGCCTTACCCATGAAGAAATAGAAAGCGTAATAGGCGGTTTATGCGAAGACGACCAGGCTGCCAAAGATTTAGGTTTATCCGTCAAAGAAATTTTATCTTCAAATAATAATTTAGAAAATACCGAAAGGGAATTCGACGAACTTTTCATAATTCCGACGCCGGGAAGATTCATACCTCCCTATATAAGCTATTATCTCGGAGGGGGCAATCAAAAAACGGGCTTGGGAGGCGGAGATAAATCCGGAAACGAAGGCGATCTCGCTCTCGTAGATAAATTAGAAATTACGTATAAGACGTTAAATTTCGAGCTGAAAGACCAAGGCAGCGTTTCTATGAAAAGGCCCGACCACATTTCCTATATTTTAGGATTTATGGCGGCGCTTATAAGCCTTGAAGACAGGTATCTTACGGGACAGACCAAAGAACCTATGGCTTTTAAAGAAGTCGTAGGAAACGAATTTATGTTTTTTAACGAATTCGTAGGCAACTGGGCAGGCTTATTTGCCGACGAGATAATCCAGCGGTCGGGTTCGGCGTTTTATTCGTCGGCGGCTAAACTTATGCAGGGTTTCATAGCATGCGAAAAGAGGGATTATAATAGTATTGTTACAAAAATTTAACTTAATTGTAATAATCTTGTAATATTCGTTTGATAGAATAAGCTATGCAAGCTGAAAAAGATTAAAAATAAAAATATGAACATAATAAAACAATTATTTATTTTATTTTTATCAACATTTTTAATATATGCAATATCGATGCAAGGAAATGCTTTTGCGTCGCAAACGCAATCTGCATCTAATTTATCAGTGGGGCTTAAACAAAAAACAGGGCTTATTTATAAAGAGATCGGTATATTAAAGCCTTATTCAGTCAGCAACGTATCGGAACTTTTAAACTTAATTAAAAATTATACGGTTTTTTTAAATAAAATTAAAAAAGAATCTTCAGACAAAACCTTATTATCCTCAGTTAATATTAATATGAAAAAAATATTAAAAATAAGGAACGGTTTTAAAAAAGATCAGAAAACTATTGAAAACTGGTGCAACGAAAATTTAAAAAACCATCCTAAAGGGATGTCTCCTGCATTGCAAAAGAAGTGGAATGCCGTTTGCAGTTTCGGCGGCGGAAACTATTTTGGACCGGCTATACCCGGTTGCGGTTAATAAAAAAGCGTGAAGGGAAAAATATCGTATTTATTTTTTGTTTCAAAGCGGAAATATAAAAATTATGTAACTTTAAACTAAGAAGAAGGAGGAAGTCATGTACAAAATTAATAAGACAAAAAAGATGATGCGATTAAGTATGCTGCCGACATTTGTTTTTGCAGCGGCCGCAGTTCTTGCATTAGTCTTTTCGTTCAGCGGGGCAGGGAAGGCTTACGCATCGGGAGCCGCCCTTTACGAAAACCCCAACACCGGCGAAATATTTTTAACGCCCGGCTCAGGCAGGGTAAAAGTAGGGCAGAGCGTTATTAATCAATTATTGAAGCCGAATGCGGCAAAGACTACAAAGCAGATTAATAATTTAAAAACGACCGAAAAGAAGTTGGAGGCTTCGCTGAAAACCGTCAAAGGTGAAACTCTTCCGGCTTGGACGAAGCATGTTTCATTAGGCGCATTAGTTTATATGGGTTACGGATATTATACCCAGCCTGGATTAACCGAAGGTTCTCTGCAGTTGGAAGAAAATCCGCCTGCAACCGGCAATAACGGCTATAACGCGTTTAACGTAAACAGGGCATATTTAATATTCCTGTATCATCAGGATAACTGGTTTTTGAAAATTACGCCTAATTTTTTCAAATCTAATAATTCAGGTGCTACGGACGGAAACCAATATTTCAGGCTGAAATACGCATTTTTACAGTTCAATCATGTTTACGACGCAAACGGTTTAACCGTTAACTTGAAAGCGGGACAGTTTCCGACCCCAATGGTCGCTTGGGAAGACGGTTTATTGGGTTATCACGTTGCGGAAAGAACCCCATGGGGTTTCTTAAACGTAACATCTACTCAGGCGGGACTCGGTGTTTCGGGTAAATACAGAACTAACGGAAGGGTTTATCTTGCATATAACGCAGGTTTCTTTGACAACGCCGCGTTTCACGCAAACGAAACAGTTGACCAGAAATCTCCTCAGGCAAGATTAACCATTTATCCCTTAGGGGCGGATTCCGCTTTAAACGGACTTAGCATCAGCGGATATTACGCATGGGCTGAAGACAATTCAAATTTTGGAGATGCAGTGGATACAAGTAATACAAATACTCCCGAAACGAGAGTTTCTGCTGTACTCGACTATAAAACGCCGAATGCCAATATCGCACTGCAGTACGATCACGCAATAAATCACATCGTAAATCCAGGTGCCGGCGAAAGCGGGGACTACGATAGTTATTGCGGAATTAATACATCCGGCACCTATCAATGTAATAGCGGCAGTACATCCATATCAGATTCATCATTTGCTTCTTCAGGTGCAATAACAGCTTTATACACCGGTCATAACGTCGAACACGGATACGATGCTTTCGGATATTATAATATTCCAAATACTAAATTCGGATTTTTCGGACTTATTCAGAGATATTATTATCAAGATACCAATTACAACTCCAAAGGCGATGCTTTGCCGAGCGGCAATCCTTTCGATTTCCAAAGAGGCGTTGCAGGATTGGCATATCATCTTAACAGCCATGTTACATTAACTTGGGATTGGCAGAACTATCAATATTTATATGCTAAAGACTATAGAGATATACCTTCTACCTCGCCGGAATATAAGTATTATGAAGATTACGGCCAGTGGATGGGGCAGACCAACGCATTTTTCATGCAGGCAAGAATTGCATTCTAGACAAACTCAAAACTTTTCTCTCTAGCACCTCCCTGATACCCGCCCTAAAAAGCGGGTATTTTTATTTTTAAATCTGATATAATCAATATATGTTTTACGACGATTTTTTTTCTGAATTATAAAAATAAAGATAACAAGGATATTAAAGAACTAAAAAAGCGATAAGTTTAAAATATGAAAAAAGAAAAAATTACGCCCAAGCGCTATAATTTAAATAATTTAATCGAAAGCAATAATAATAATAACGATAATAATAACGTTATATCCTCGGACGACCGTTTAGGCGGAAGCCCGCTCACTATAAAAGAAACGTTAATATGACTCGAAGAGTCTAAAATTTTCTTTTATAAGATTAAAAAATCAATACTTAAAAAATAAAATCAGGGATTATTTCGATTATAATATTGAGAAAAGAAATTCCCTTTATGTTTTCTTTGCACTCTTATTATCCCTGTATTTAGACCACGATATTTCAGGGTCTAACATAGAGATTTTTGAAAATCTTTTTCTGAAAGAAATTATTTTGCCTATAGAACTTTCGGACATACCGGTATCCGCCGCAAATGTTTTATTTTGCTTTACAATATAAAAACCGAGGTCGTCGATTCTTTCAAGATAACGCAGTATATGTTCGCCTATTAACCAATACAGACGGGGGTCGGCTTTCTTCTTGGAACGCACAGATGCTTCCGACAGTAATCCCCTTATATTGCTCAATAAAATAGTATAGTCTGTTTCGATAAAACTTAATTCCTGGCGAATATTTTTTGTTTCGTCGTCAAGTTTGTCTATAGAAGTAGCAGTTTTGCATCTTCCGGTTATTTTGTCTCTTATTATTTTTAAAGGATATTTTTCATTTATCTGCGCTTTAATAATTCTTTTCATGCTTCTTTTCCCCAGTCCGATAAAAAGCGGTTTATAAATGTCTGCAAAGATTTCTGTTCCTGAAGATAGCCTGATAAAACAAATGCGGTCGAAACGACGATATGGTATTTCTCTCCGCCGCTTTTTGCAATTTTCTTGAAAGCAGGATGCTCGTTATTTATCCATACGGTCCCTTCTTCTATTTTTCCCAATTCGTTAGAATCTTTATTATCGTAAAACCCGATCATTAATCCGGGCGGCTTTCTTTTTCCTTCCTGCGTTTTACCGTTTTTTTGTTCGTCTGCATCTATATCTAAATTTGGAAGTCTGTTTTTGGTATTTTTATCGTTTTCTGTATTTTCGTTATTTTTTATATCTTCGCTTCCTTCGGTATCTTCTTTTTTTCCTATATTGCCGTTGTTTATATCGGTTCTTTCAGAGCCTTCTTCTATTGCCGTTCCTTTTTCTAAAGCTGAAGTATCGGCAGAAACGCCGTTATCGGTTTCAAATTTTTTTCTTCTGCCGAACAAAGGGTCTAATTCAGGGAAGTCGTTAAGCATATTATCCAGAATTTCACGAATTTCTTTTTCAAGCGGACGCAATTCTTTTGCAGGTTTTTCTCGGGATTCGTTTATTTCGCCGAATTCTTTTAAAATAGGTTCTATAACTTCTTGAACGGCTTTACGATAGCGGTAATATTTCTGAAGGCTTGCCGTATCTTTTAAAAAATCGGCTTTATTGGTGGTTAAAATTAACGAAAGACCCGGCATTTCGACTACTCCCGATATATAATCCGGATTTTTTGACGAAATTCCAAGCCAATCCCATCCGTGTTTTATGACTTTTCCGCAAGTAGATATCGCTATTCCTCTTTTTTCTTCATCAAGCGGGTTTTTATATTTCCTGACGAAACCGACCCCTACAGGTTTTGCCTTTTTTCCAAATTGAACTTTAAAAGCTTTACTCTTTTCAAAATCCATCATCTCGGATAAGCTTATTTTTTCTTCGTTTACGTAAAAATTAATGCCGTTTTTATAAATAAACCTTAAAGCTATTTGAAAAGTTGCATCCATAATGGTATAGAAATGTTTTTGAATAGTTTTCTTAATAAACCCTGGATTAAGCAGTTCGGAATGATTTGATTTGAAAAATATCGATACGGCGGTTCCGTGCGGCGAATTGATTAATTTAGAATCTGCAAAGGCCGGAGTTATATATTTCCATGGAGCTTTTTCGTCATTTTCCAATTTCCATTTTGTTGCACCGCGAAAATTTCCGTTCGCCGTTTCCGTAACGACCTCTTTCGCTATAAGCAGGGATAATTTTGCGCCGACGCCTGCAAAGCCGATGCCCATGCCTCTTGTTTTTGTGGTCGATGCGATATTGTGATATCCGTCCAGTTCTTTTTTATTCATTCCTTTCCCGTTATCTATAACGGTCAGAATATATTTTTCGGAATCGACGATAAATCTTATATCGCTTGCATGAGAATCGAGTGAATTTGCGACCAGTTCGGTAACGATAACTTCTTCCTGAGGGAACGGATAGGAATCCCGTATATCTTCCAATAAATGATGTAAATTTACCCTTGTTTCGCCCATTAGCGTTTATTTGCCGTATTTATTTTAACGAATTAAGATAATAAGCAACATATTTGACCTGCTTATCGGTTAAAATTTGCGAACAGTAAGGATCCATCCTGCAGCTTCTTATTGCCTTTTCCGTCTGCTTAATCGAAAGATGTTTATTTCCCCATCCCGCAAGAGCTGCTATATTATCGGTTCTTTTCCCTTTAACGAATGAATGGCAGCGGATACAGCCCGACTTTAAAACAATTCTTTTACCACTTAATATATAAAGTTTAAGTTTTGTTTTTGTTAAAGACTTATGTAAAGCAAAACTATGTTTAACAAAAATAAATAAAAATCCGGCAAAAAATAAAAAAGAAGTTAATAAAAATATTTTTTTAATAGACATTGAAAATCACCTAACAAAATTTTAATTTTATATTACATTTTTATTATAGCATTCGGATTAATATTTTCAATGATGAAATAAGTGAAGACTTTAATATAGTTATGTTTCTGATTCGACTATAATCTAAATATATGTTGAATTATATAAAAGATTATAATATAATCGAAAGTATGAAAAATGAAAAAATCGCCCTTATACAGAGAGACGAATATATTAAAGACATTGAAAATTATATAGATAAGCCTATAATAAAAGTGCTGATAGGTATGCGCAGAGTTGGAAAAAGCGCTATTATAAAGCTTTTAATCGATAAACTGCTCAAAAAAGATATACCCGCTTCTAATATCATTTATATAAATAAAGAATCTCTTGAATTTGACGAAATAAAAAACTACAAAGATTTATATCGATACGTACTAAATTATTTTAAGGGCGTTAAAAACAGAAAATATATTTTTATCGATGAAATTCAGGAAATTGCAGAATGGGAAAAAACCGTAAACTCTTTTTTAGCCGATAATTACGGCGATATTATAATATCCGGTTCTAACTCAAAACTGCTTTCTTCGGAACTTGCTACCCTGCTTAGCGGCAGATATATCGAGATGCCGGTTTATCCGCTTACGTTTAAAGAATTTTTGCGGTTTAGGTTAAAAAAAACCGATAAGGAAACGGAATTTAAGAATTTTTTGCGTTATGGAGGATTGCCGGGCATACATTTATTACCCCTAAATGACGATGCCGTATTCGTTTATCTGAACTCTATATTAAATACCGTTTTATACAACGACGTAATTATAAGACATAAAATTAGGGATGCCGCCGTATTCGATAAAATAGTTAAATACCTGTTCGATAATATAGGCAATATAACGACGGCAAAAAAAATTGCCGATTACTTCAAGTCGCAAAAAGTGAAAGTTTCCGTCGATACGGTTTTGAACTATATAAGCTATTTAGAAACAAGTTTAATTATCGATACAGTGCCCAGATACGATATAAAAGGCAAAAAGTTTTTAGAATTTCACGACAAGTTTTTTTTAAACGATATAGGACTTAGAAACGGATTTATAGGATACAGAGAGAAAGATATTAACGGACTGCTTGAGAACATAGTATATAAAGAATTGCAATCCAGAGGCTACAAAGTATCCGTCGGCGCTATTAACCAATTTGAAATAGATTTTATTGCCGAAAAACAAAACGATATAAAATACATCCAGGTCTGCTATTTATTAAACGACAAAAGCATAATAGACCGTGAGTTCGGCAATTTAGAAAAAATTAGGGACAACTACGAAAAAATCGTAGTCTCTATGGATAAGTTTTTTCCTGAAGATAGGAACGGTATAATTCATCAGAATCTAATTGATTTTTTGATGGCTTAATTTATTTAATTATAACTCCGCCTATACTACCCCTGTTAAAAAAGAATAATAATCCATTTTATTTTTATTTGCGAAATCCAAAAACGCGTAAAAATTTTCTTTTATAAGATTAAACAATCAATACTTCAAAAATAAAATCAGGGATTTATTTGCTTGATTAATAATTGCCTTATTTTATCGATGCTTTTTATAAATTTTCCGGCAATTTCTACCGCCCTTTTTGCCTCAGGCTCGGTTACTTCCGAAAAATCGTCATAGTCGGCTTCATTCCTTAAAGACATTAATTCCTGATATATTTTACCGGTTTCGAAATCAACCGTTTTGTCTTTTACGAAATGAAGCGAAAACATGGTTTTTACGCCGTCGTGTTTTGCAGGATCTATGCCTTTTAGAATAAGCAGCGACCTTGCGGCATGATATACGGAATAGTAGCTTCTGTCTGCCGACGTCTTGAATCTCTTGGACTTTAGGTTGAATAAGGCATCTTCAAGCATTTCATTCGATTTTTGAAATCTTAAATCGGATAATGCCGTTTTTTCGTCATGGGTTAATTCCATATAAAACAACCCCATCTTTTTTAATGTTTTGATAAAAACCTGTTTTAAATCTTTTGTTATTATTAAATGAATGCAATGGAACGATTGTTACTGAAAACGGGATGCCGGTCTTAATTTCTTCCTCATAAAAAATATCGTTTATAAAAGAAATTTCCTTAGGCAATTTTTTACCGACGACTACGAGAACGTCCATATCGGAATCTTCCGAAAAATCTCCTCTTACCCGCGAACCGAAAGCCGTGACGCTTATTATATTGCTTCCCGCTCCGGTTTTTATTTTGTCGATAATTCTTTTAAACGAATCGGTTTCATATAGATACATATAATTATTTTATCATAATTGAATAATAAAAGTGTTGCGGCATTAGATTAGTGTTTATTTGCCGTATTTATTTTAACGGAAATAAATAAAAATCCGGCAAGAAATAAAAAAGAAGTTAACAAAAATATTTTTTTAACGGACATTTTGAACCTCCTAACAAAGTTTTAGTTTTACGTTACATTTTTATTATAGCCGGTCAGATTAATATTTTCAATTAAAACTTATATATTCCTTATCCTTTTATTCCGAAATAAAATAAGCAGTTAATTATCTATTTTTATTTTTAAATCTGATATAATTAATAAATGTATTGCGAAAATTTTAATAAAGACGGCAGGCTGAATTTCGGAGTAAATACCGATTCATTTTTCGGTATAGGGTTCGGTCTTCTCGGCGATAACAATATAGACCGTCTTCAGTCTTCGTTCGACGATTTCTTCAATCTTTTAAATTCCTATAATATAGGCAATATCGAAATAAACACTGAAATAGAACAGTTAAGCCATGGTTCTTTACAAAAATTCGTTATTCCTTCGATAAACGCTTTTTCTTCAAAATTGCCGTTCCCGCTTTCCGTTTCTGTCCATCTTCCTTATCTTCAGCTTAATCCGGCAAGTCCTTTAGAAGATTATAGGCGGGTTTCGGTTAAAGCGATTATTGGGGTAATAAATGCATGCAGGGGGTTGGACGTTAAAAAATTCGTTATCCATCTGACCTCCGAATTTGAAGATTCAATTATGTTTTTTCCTATAGAAGAAAAAGCAAAAAAGGCTTTAATCGATATTGCCGTCCGCCAGGCAAAGAAAAGCATGTCCGAAATATTAAAAGAAACCGAACTGCCGCCGGACGTTTTTGCTTTAGAAAATCTTGAGGCTTTTCCGTTCGATTATTTATATCCGATAGCAGAAGAATTAGCCATATCCCTTTGTTTCGATATGGGACACTGGGGGCTAAACGGTTTTATGCCGGAGGATTTTCTAAAAAAATTCGGCATTAACCGGATAGGCGAAATGCATATACAGAATATGTCGGAAAAAAGAACCGATTTAAGAACTACCGTAAGAAACGAACACAGGCCGCTGGGAACCGGTATTTTAAACCCCGCGGTATTTTTTCGTTCCATTATAGAGAAGGGGGAATTTTCCGGACCTTTGATAATAGAAAACAGGTCTAAAGAAGATTTAACAACCTCCTTAGATTATTTGAAAGCGCATAATTTCATATAAAAACCGGTTATAGATATTACAGATATTGTAAATATGAATACTTTAAATTATATAAATGCCTTTCTCGGATAACGATAAAAATAAAAGCAGGTTTTTCACCGCGCCTCTTCTCCTTTCTTCCGCCGGAATGTTTTTGGACGGTTATTCGTTAACCGTAACCGCATTCGCTATAATACTTATCAATCCGTATTTCCGCCTGAATACTTTAGAGTCCGGCTTAATTATAGCGTCCGTCGTGTTTGGCAGTATAATAGGAGCATTGCTTATCGGATATTTCAGCGACGTTTTCGGGAGAAAGTCGGTTTATATTTTAAATATGGCTGTTTTCGTTGTATCCGGTATCGTATCGGCATTTTCCGCAAATTTTATAATGCTATTGTTATCCCGAATTGCTCTGGGCGTTGCGGTAGGAGCCGATTATCCGGTATCTAATTCTTATATCGCGGAAACTGCGCCCGAAGCGCTCAGGGGCAAGCATCTTTCCTTCGCCGGCTTGTCGTTCGGCATAGGCTCGATATTTTCCTCTTTAACAGCGGCGGCCATTTTTCCTTTCGGACCGGAAATGTGGCGTTTTATGTTCGGTATCGGCGTAATTCCGGCATTTATAGTAATGCTTTTAAGAATCTCTATGCCCGAATCTGAAAGATGGATAAATGCAAAACGCATTAAAGAGGAATATAAAAAAAATAAATTATATATAGCGGGAATGTTTTCCAAGGCGCATATAAAAAATACCCTGCTGTATTCTTCTATCTGGTTTTTGTACGATATCGGAGCATACGGCATAGGGCTTTTAATCCCGTTAATTTTTAAAAAAAGCGGATTTATTTCAAACGAAGGCAATGCGCTTATAACGTCTTTAATTCTTTTAACAGGCATAGTAAGCTCAGCGGCCGGGCTTTTAAATATAGATAAGATAGGAAGAAAGAATTTGCAGCTATTAGGTTTTGCGGGGATGGGCATTTCCCTTTTTCTTATTCCTTACTTTTACGGCACGTTAGCAGGTCTTGCCGCCGTAATTTTTACGGCCGAAATTTTTAATTCTTTAGCGTCTTTAACGGTAGGGATTTTTCCCGCCGAGCTTTCGCATACGTCTTTCAGGTCGTCGGCTTACGGATTTTCGGCTATGGCCGGCAAAATAGGGGCGGTATGCGGAGTCTTAATAATGACGTACTTTGTCAGGGAGAATAAAAATCTGGGCTATTATGCCGTAGCGGGTTTAATATCCGCCGCCTTTTTTCTTTCTTTTTTTCTGCCGGAAACGAGGAATAAACGGTTAGATGAAATTAAATAATAATATTAAGCCGTTCCGATTTTTCTTGACTTAATTTTTTATCGGATATATATTTATAATAAATTACATCATTGCTCGTGTAAAAATAGTTCTTTGAAATTTAAAGCTTAGTTCCCTTGCATAAAAAAGGGAAGCGGAGAAACCAATATTTAGGGGCGAATATCTTTTCGATAGAGGAATACTCTTTATCCTTAGCCCGTCAGCTAACTTCGTAAGCTATTAAAGAGTTTTAGATAAAGTTAAATATAATTAGTTTATAATAAACGCAATATACGCAGATTATTCTTGAAATAAATTCAATTATATTTAATAAATAATAATGCGTCATATGTTTGCCGTATAATGTTTTGCTTATTGCTTTAATAGCCGAAGGTTTCAGAACCTCCGGCTATTTTTTTTGCAAAAATGCGGACTTAAGCATTTATGCATTAGATGTAAGGCTCATAGGAGTAAAACCGCCAAAATTTTAATTTATTTAATAAGAACGGAGGAGGACGATTTATGATAGAAAATATTATTCTTCTTATAGTTTCGATTTTAGTACTGGCATATTTGTTTTATGTTTTGATATACCCCGATAAATTTTGAACAAATACAAAATACAAAATATCGATATCAAATTATGAACTATAGAACGATGCAATTAGCTCAACAGCTTAAATTGAAATTTAATTGAAATTAAAAACGGAAGGAGAGTCAAAATGATAGCATTTTTAATCGCTTTTGCCGGCATAGCCGCAATGTATGCCGTATTATGGCTGTTTACGGATTTTATAGATAATATTTAATTTAAGTTAAATATAATTAAAAATAAAAGAGGTGCGAATAATGACTTATACGGGAGTTTTGCAGATTTTAATAACGCTTGCGGCTATGGTTATAGCAGCGGTTCCGTTAAGCAAATATCTTGCGCATGTTTTTAACGGCGAACATACGTTTTTAGACGGGATAATAAATCCTGCGGAAAATTTAACTTTAAAATTCTTGAGGGTTAACCAAAATGAAGAAACGGGCTGGGTTACATATTTAAAGACGGGGCTTATAGTCAATTTCTTGATGCTGGCGGCAGTCTATTTCATATTAAGATTTCAAAATTTTCTTCCGTTTAACCAGATGCATTATCCGGGAATGCCGTGGGCTCTGGATTTTAACACGGCAATAAGTTTTATAACAAATACTAACTGGCAGAATTACTCGGGAGAACAAACATTGTCCAATTTTTCGCAGATGTCGCTTGTTTTTTTGCAGTTTACTTCCGCCGCTACGGGGCTTGTTTTTGCCGTAGCTTTTATCCGCGGGATTGTAAGGCGCGAAGCAAAATATGTAGGCAATTTTTACGCGGACTTTATAAAAGCGATTTACAGGCTTTTTCTTCCTTTGGCAATTATATTTGCGGTTATAATGCTTTGGCAGGGCGCCCCGCAGACTTTTGTAATGCAGAAAAAAATCGTTAATATGACGGGAGTCAAGCAGAAGCTCTCGATGGGACCCGTAGCTTCTATGGTATCCATCGAAAACATAGGCACCAACGGAGGAGGTTTTTACGGCGCAAATGCCGCTCAGCCTTACGAAAATCCTAATCCTTTTACTAACGCTTTAACTATATTTATGATGGGGACTATTCCTATAGCGCTTTTTTTAATGTACGGAATAATGACAGGTAATAAAAAGCATGCTTGGACTTTATTCGCAGTTGCTATGACGCTTCTTTTGGTCTGTATAGCCGTTGTTTATTCTCAGGAGGCTCACGGCAATCCGTTCCTTGCAAAGTTAGGAGCTAATATAAGCGTTTCTAAAAATAACCCGGGCGGCAATATGGAAGGGAAACAGGAGCATATAGGAATAGCGCAGACCTCTTTATTTGCGGCGGCTACCACGGCATTTACCACCGGCAACGTCGATTCCGCCCACGACAGTTTTATGCCTCTTTCGGGTATGGTTCTTATCGCCGAAATGATGTTGAACCTGATATTCGGCGGAAAAGGCGTCGGGCTTTTAAATATGCTCACTATGGTAATTATAGCCGTGTTCATTGCCGGGCTTATGGTGGGGCGGACGCCCGAATTTCTCGGAAAAAAAATAGAGGCAAAGGAGGTTAAGCTCGCTACGCTTGCAATGTTTGCCCACGCGTTTATTATTCTTATCCCGTTTGCTATAGCCTTAGCGATACCGGCGGGATTAGCCGGCATACTGAATCCCGGTCCGCACGGTTTAAGCGAGATTTTATACGCATATACTTCAGCGGTAGCAAACAACGGATCCGCGTTTGCGGGTCTTAACGGCAATACGCTTTTTTATAACATATCGCTTGGACTTGCGATATTTTTCGGCAGGTATATTCCTATAATATGCCAGGTCGCAATAGCCGGTTCGTTAATCAAAAAGAAAAGCATACCGGAATCTGCAGGAACTTTTCCTGCGCACGGCTTTTTATTTTATACGGTTGTAACGGCAACCATACTGCTCGTGGGAGCGTTAACGTTTTTCCCCGCGCTTGCGCTTGGACCCGTCGCCGAACATTTTGCGATGGTAAAAGGACATCTGTTTTATTAATTAAAATAATCTAAAGAGGATGTTTATTATGTTAAAAGAATTGGTAAAAATGATAAAACTAACCATTTTATTATATATTATATGTTCGCTCGGCTATACTTTTCTTATCTGGGGCATAGGAAAAATAGCCTTTCCGTTTCAAGCCGACGGGAGCATCGTTTATAAAAATTCAAAACCTATAGGCTCGATGCTTATAGGCGAAAAATTTACTTCTCCGTATATATTCAACGGAAGGCCGTCTTATGCCGGAAACGGTTATAACGGTACGGAATCCGGCGCATCCAATTATGCTCCTGCAAACGGCAAATATATTGCAATTGAGAAGAAATTAATAGATAGATTTTTAAAAGAAAATCCTTCCGTTAAAAAAGGCGGAGTACCGGCAGATATCGTAACCGGCTCCGGTTCGGGACTAGGTCTTTATATTTCTATAGCGGCAGCGTTTGATCAGGTTGGCAGAATATCGTCGCTTACGGGAATACCAAAGGCTGTGCTTAATAATCTTGTTAAGCGCAATATATCTTACCGGCAATTAGGCATATTCGGAACTCCAGGCGTAAATACGGTAAAATTAAATTTAAAACTGTCTTTGCTTATAAAAAAATATAATTTCAAGCTGTATAAAAATATCTTCAAAGGACTTGTTTAAATATAAGGATTAATAATTAATTTAGTTTAATTTTGAACAGAGGAAAAAAATAATGTCGAATAAATCGTATTATGTTTCTGCATTCAGCAAGGATATAATGCTATCCGCAATAAAAGATTCGTTTAAAAAACTTAATCCGAAAATAACGGTTAAAAATCCGGTTATGTTCGTAGTCGAGATCGGTTCGGTTATTACGTCGGCAATATTTATCAAAGACCTTTTCCTTCACGATTTTAAATCTGTCTCTTTTGTTTTTCAGATAACCGTATGGCTTTGGTTTACGGTTCTATTCGCAAATTTTGCCGAAAGCATTTCCGAAGGAAGAGGCAAGGCTCAGGCGGACAGCCTTAGAAGAACAAAGACCGAGGTAACGGCAAGACTGCTTAAAGAAGACGGAAAGGAAGAAAAGATAAAAGCTTCGTTGTTGAGAAAAGGCGATACGGTAATTGCCGAATCGGGGGACACGATACCTTCGGACGGAGAGATAATAGAAGGAATCGCTTCTGTGGACGAATCCGCCATTACTGGAGAATCCGCTCCGGTAATAAGGGAAAGCGGCGGAGATAGAAGCGCCGTTACGGGCGGCACGAAGGTATTGTCGGATAAAATTATAATAAGAGTAACGTCCAATCCGGGAGAAAATTTTATAGATAAAATGATTTCTTTGGTAGAAGGCGCTTCAAGGCAGAAAACGCCCAACGAAATAGCGCTTAATATTTTGCTTGTAATGCTTACGGCTATATTTTTAGTCGTGGTGGTTACTTTAGAACCTATGGCCGGTTATTTTCGCGGCTACATTTCTCCCGTTATATTGGTTGCCCTTCTTGTATGTCTAATACCTACTACTATAGGAGCGCTGCTTTCGGCAATAGGCATTTCCGGCATGGACAGGCTCGTCAAGCATAACGTCATCGCTATGTCGGGAAAAGCCGTCGAGGCCGCAGGCGACGTTAATACTCTTTTGCTGGATAAAACCGGAACAATAACTTTCGGCAACAGGATGGCCGTTTCTTTTATTCCGTCGGACGGTTCGGACGTTAACGAATTAGCCGATTATGCTCAGCTTTCGTCTTTAAGCGACGAAACTCCCGAAGGAAGATCTATAGTAACTTTGGCAAAGCAGTACGGTTTCAGGGGAAGGCATATCGACGAAAAAAATATAGAGTTTATTCCTTTTTCGGCTTTTACCAGAATGAGCGGAGTTAATCTGCTGGATAAAAAATTGCAGATAAGAAAAGGGGCGGTAGAAGCGGTTATAAAGTTCGTCGGGCAGAATAAAGGCAAGGTTTCGGATAAAACCGTAAAAACAGCGGAAGAAATTTCAAAAAAAGGCGGAACGCCTCTTGCCGTTGCGTTAAATGACCGCATGCTCGGCATTATACATTTAAAAGACGTCGTCAAGGGCGGAATTAAAGACAGAATTGACAGCCTAAGGAAAATCGGCATTAAAACCGTTATGATAACAGGCGATAATCCATTAACGGCAAAAGCTATTGCGGACGAAGCCGGAGTGGACGATTTTATTTCTGAAGCTACGCCGGAAACCAAAATGGCTCTTATAAAAAAAGAACAATCGCTGGGCAAACTCGTAGCGATGACGGGCGACGGCACTAACGACGCTCCGGCTTTAGCTCAGGCCGACGTCGGCGTTGCTATGAATACCGGCACTATGGCGGCAAAAGAAGCGGGCAATATGATAGACCTTGATTCTAATCCTACTAAACTGATAGAAATAGTCGAGATAGGCAAACAGCTTCTTATAACCAGAGGATCGCTCACTACGTTTTCTATAGCAAACGACGTGGCAAAATATTTTGCCATAATACCGGCAATGTTTGCGCCTATTATTCCCTGGCTTGCGCCTTTAAATATAATGGGGCTTTCTTCGCCTGAGTCGGCTATACTTTCGGCGGTAATATTCAATGCTGTTATAATAATAATTCTCATTCCGCTTGCGTTAAAAGGGGTTAAATATAAACCTGCGGCGGCATCTTCTATTTTAACTAAAAATCTTTTAATTTACGGACTCGGCGGGCTGATAGTTCCGTTTATAGGCATTAAAATAATTGATATGATAATTACCTATTTGCATTTGATTTAATTTGATGAGGCGTTAAAATTATATAGTATAATTTAATAAATGACTATGACTATACTTACTGCATACGGAGCATTTGTAGTTGCATTAATGGTGATTTTTTATGCCCTAGAACCAAAGGATCATATTTACACTTTTTTATTTGGACTATCCTGCGTAGCTTCGGCTTTATACGGATTTTTGGCGGGAACATGGCCGTTCGGGATAGCGGAAATTATCTGGGGCATTGTTGCGTTTAGGAAGTGGATCAATCGCATCAAAGAACAAAATTAAGATAAAAAAAATAAAAAGGGCAATGAATATTGAAAATAGAATATAACAGACCGTCGGCAGATTCGATACTTAATAAAATAAAATATTCTTCAAGCGAAACTAACGTTTTTCGGGTGTATCTCGGCGCGGCTCCCGGGTCGGGCAAAACGTTTATGATGCTTGAAGACGGGAATTATCTCCTTGAACACGGAATAGACGTAGTTATCGGATATGTCGAGCCGCATGGAAGGAACGAAACGGAAGCCGAAATAAAAAATCTCGAGATAATTCCCCGAAAAAAAATTGAATACAGAGGGTCTATTTTTGAAGAACTCGACGTTGAGGCTGTTATTAAGAGGAGACCTTCTATTGTTTTAATTGACGAGCTTGCGCACAATAATATTCCGGGTTCGGTAAATTTAAAAAGATATCAGGACGTCATAGAAATTTATAAAAAAGGCATAAGCGTATTTACGACTTTAAATATATTTCATCTTAATTCTATTGCCGAAAAAGTAGAATCGGAACTTGAAATAAAGGTCAGCGAAAGAGTTCCGGATTATATCTTAAATTATGTTACCGAGATTATAAACGTCGATATTCCTGCGGGAGAATTAATAAAAAGGCTTACTTCCGGAAAAATTTATTCTAAAGAAAAAATTCAAGCCGCTTTAAATAATTTTTTTAAAATTGAAAATCTTATAGTTTTAAGAGAGATTTCATTAAGGACTATCGCCGATGAATTAAGTGCTCAATCCAATAAAATAGGAAATCCCGACGATAAAATCGAATTAAAATCTAACGAAAGGGTTATGGTGCTGATCAGTTCTAATCCTGATTCGGCAAGGCTTGTAAGGATTGGTTCAAAACTTGCGGGAAGGCTGAATTCCAACCTCTATGTTCTGCATATTAATTTAAAACATAGGGAGAACAATAAATCGGAGGATTACGAAAGATCTCTTTCAAAAAATATTTCCGTTGCGGAAAATTTAGGAGCCGCAGTTTTTAGTTTTCGGGCAGACGATGTTGTTTCCGGCGTTATAGATTTTGTTAAAAGCAATAATATTTCTCATCTTGTAATAGGAGCGACAAACGAAAAAAGAAAATTTTTCGGCATATTTCCAAAGAAAAGCATAGTGAACCG
>JAJYPL010000053.1 GCA_021795355.1 bacterium
CTGCGTGGAAGCCGGTTTGCTTGCTCCTAAAATTTTAGATAAATCAATTTTTTTAGGCATATAAAATTATTGTATTGTTTATTTTATTTTAATACTTTTGACCCCAAAAGTCAAATTACTTTTCAGGTCTTTAACTTTTTTGTATTTCTGGTTTTTTAATCCCAAACTTCTTGGCCAAGAAACTAAAAAATTGTTTCGTGTTTCCTGTCGTATAGGCGGCTTTTGTCATATTATAGTCGTTTTCCTTAAGAATTTCTTCAACCCTGTCCTTAGTCCACTCCGTTTTTTTGCCGGGCTTTGACGCTTTATAAATATCATTCCAATTCTTGACGAAAAGATAAGGTTCTTTGGGATTGTCGTTTCTACCGAGTAGTCCTTCCTTGAAAAAAATATCTATAGCCCTCAGTCCAAATTCACGTTCTTCCTCTGTCTTTTTCGATTTATCTAACCTAATAAGGAACGCTACCGACGCCGTGAATAGATGGTTGTTTGGATCCATCGGGTTATATTTTTTGCGCATCGCGCTGTTTGATTTTACCTGCAGTTTCCCATCGTTATCCAATTTGGCGGCGAACAGAACTAAAGTAATCCAGGATAAAATTAACCTATCTTTTTCGGGGTAGTTGTCTAATACCTTTATTTCGGGGATTGTGAAAAAATCTAAAGGAAGTTTTATATATTTAGGCGTATCTACATCGATATCGGTTTCTTCTAATTTTTTTATTGCGTCGTCCATAATATAACTAATTATATAAAATAAAATTTAATATGTCAAACAGTCAAATAATTTTCTACTTGACATTGAAAAAATATGCGTTATAATAATAGTAAAGTAATTTAATAATTGACTTAATTTCTTATGAATAAGGAAATTTTAATAATTCAAGAAGCTGCCGAATATTTGCGGATTTCAGTAACCACCCTCAGGCGCTATGCTTATGAAAGACGGGTAACGCATTATAAGTTGAAAGGCAGGATTATCTTTCGCAAGGCCGATTTAGAAAAATTCTTAGACACTCGGAAAATAGAAAGTTTTGAGGAATTTAAAGGCAAGAATATTCTATGATTGAAAAATATAATTTTTTACTGCAGATAACCCTGATTGCCGCCGGCAACGACAATATCAAAAGATGACAGCTCTATGCTATGCAGGTAGATAAAAAAACTGTCCGGAAGCCCGCTACTAATAATTTGTTAAACAGGCCTCTTAACGATTTACACCGCAACCATTATTCTAAATTTAATGCAGAAACGGTTGCAGGAAACGGTCTAAAGTAGTTTATCAAATTGTGGCGAGTAGGTTCATGGCAGGCCTCTTGCGTTTTTTATAACGTCCAAAGCAGTCTGAACCGAAGCAAAAACGAACCGGATAAGTCCGGTTTTTTAAGAAAGTGCATGGGCAGTCCGCAGATTAAAATCGGCAGTCCGCATTGGCATTGCTGATTTTTAATGGACTTCCCAGCGACATTTCTCTATGTTTTTGGACATAGAAAAATGTCGCAAATCGTGGAAAATTTCGTTAATTGCGCACCTTGTGGCGGTATTAACGGGCACGAACAAATATATGATATATGTATGTTCCGAAGTTATCCGGGGTTGCCTACCATCCGAAAGGAAAACAGGTTCAGTATTTAACAACCGGAAACGGTGTATCGGAACACATAAGAAGACTGACAAATATTAGAGGTAAATATGGGGAAATTAATCGAGTTCTATAAGCAACATCGGCGGCTTTTTTTGAGGCAGAAGCATCAGAATACCTCGCAAACGGAAAAATTTCGGGATGCCGTTGTAATTAAATTTTTACTATACTGCGAATCTAAAAATGTCTTCCACACGGACGGAATCAGCAAAAAACAAATGGCGATAGACTTTTTCAATAGTAGCGAAATGTTAAACAAATCCTATGAATCGCGCCGGAAATATTTTTTGATTATAAAAGAGCTTTATAAGCGGTTCTTTAAAATCAATATAGAAAAGAATGAGGTATTGAAATGAGTGGCAAAGCACTTTCTATTAAAAGCGATTCTAAAATAAACTATCTTGCAAAAGAGATATCGGAATATATTCACCGCGGGTCTGCGACAACCGAAAAACTTTCCGCAACATTGCATTTAATAAAAGAAGAAACAGGATTAAAAACGTTAAAAAACCTTGAACAATCCCAAATTGAAGGAATCGTGTTAGGCTCAAAAGCAAAAGCCGAGGCGGGCGGTATAAGCTTATCAAATGCAAACTCTCACATTTCGTCTATCAACAATATTATAAAGTATTTAGGCAGAGAAGATTTGCATGTCATTAAGGCATCGGACTACGGCTTGTCAAGGAAAATAAACGAAAAGGACGGAATAAACAAAGAAAACAGCAGAGAAGCGGCAGCGGCTTATAAGGAATGGCTTAATCAGAAATACGTCGAGACTAAAGACCTGAAGTATGAGGCTCTAAGGCACGCAGTTTCCATCCAGTCCGTAAACTTAAGGCTCAGGGAAAGCCTGCTTGTTAAATTAGGAAAAAAAGACCTTTCAAACAATATTCTAAAAATAGCAGCTAAGGGGGACGGCAGCAAAAACTCCCGCGCAAGGGAAATAAAAATAAATTCGGAACAAAAAGCTACTTTGCTTGAGGCAAGGCAATTTCTTAAGAATAATAATCTTAAAAATCTCAACATCGGAACAGTTCGCAACGGAAGGGATTTTGCGAATAATACCCTTAAAGCGTTTAAAAACGAAACAGGCGTTTATTTCCATTATCATGGAGAACGCCATTTTC
>JAJYPL010000029.1 GCA_021795355.1 bacterium
TCTTGCATGCCATGCAAGCGCTCTGCCAACTGAGCTACAGCCCCATTATATACATTTCGGTTTAATTAATTTATTTTATAATACTATAATATGAGGTTTTAAGTCAATAAAAAATATAAGGCTATAATTTGCCGATAGAAATGTTAGATAAGGTAATATTAAGTCATTGCGAGCGAAGCGAAGCAATCTTAAGGTATCTTGCAAAAAAGAATGGAGATTGCTTCTATCTTTTAGTATATAAAAGATATGCTCGCAATCACGCCCTTACGATTTTCTATCGGCAAATTCTGGTAAGGTTTGTTTGTTGACACGTTATGATGCAAGAGAGTATAATTAAATTAAATTTTTTAAAATATTTAGAAAACAAAAATTATACGTATATAAATATATAAATAAGGATTTGCTAAAATGTTCAACACGGCTCTGTATGCTATAAATTTTGGAGATTTTTATTATGAAAATCTTGATTGTTTCATAAACTATTCGAAAATCGGTTTAAAAGAAATAGTGCTCATACATGTAATAGACCCTTCAGTTTTTCATCACAGCCTTTATTCCGTTTATAAAAAAGAAGACGAAGAAAAAATAAGAAAATTTGCGGAAATAAAGCTTGAAGATATTAAAAAATATTTGGAAAAGTCGGGCTTCGGCGTAAGATATGTCATAAGGGTAGGTAACGTAGCAGAGGAAATTGCCGATGAGGCAAAAGCCGAAAATATAGATTTTGTAGTTTTAGATAAAAAGGCGGATGCAAAAAATAAAGGGTACTTTTCGTTTTACGGTTCTCCTTTGTACGATATAATTATAAAAACGGAAAAGCCGATACTTGTTATGAGAAGGGTTTTGTTTCATTCTTCGAGCGATTTCAAGAACGATGCGAAAACGAGCTGCAGAAATCTGTTCGACGATATAGTTTTTGCTACCGATTTTTCCGATTTTTCGCTTAAAGCTATACCGTTAATTTTGAAAATACCTGTCGATGTAGTTAAACTCCTCACTGTTTTGCACGTTATAGACGAAAAATTAATCAGAGGACTAAAGGATTCTACGCAAGCCGAATTGGAAAATTATGAAAAAAATCTTGCCGATAAATTTGAATCCGTAATGCGGGGACTTAATTACAGGTTTGCAAAGGAAAAGTCCAATATTGCTATCGTTGTCAAGAAAGGCGCTCCTTGTAAGGAAGTAATCGATTATATCGAAGAAACCGGCAAAAAACTGTTAATTTTAGGTTTTAAGGGAAGAGATAAAGAAGGAATAAAAGAAATTTTTTTCGGAAGCACCGCGGAAAGGATAATAAATGCTCTTCCTTGCTCGATATTTATCGCTAAATAACACAAAATTGCCGATAGAATTTTTGGGAAAAAGTGTCAGATTTATTTTCCGCATAAGGAAATAAGGAATAGTTAATTGTCAAATTTGTGACAGGGATTAAAAAAATGAATTCCGCCCCGCCCCCCAGTATTTATTTTATATTTAATCTGTGACGACCGGCGTATTCTTATTACTATACGATTTAGCGAAAAATCCGAATAAAACAGTGGCAAAAATTAATGCAAAGGCAACTAAACTATATGCATTTATATAATTAAAGTAATCGAAAACCGCGCCTACGGCAAAAGGTCCCAGAACAAAACCGAAATCGCTTAACGTTCTGTAAATGCCGATTGCCTCGTCGTAACGGTTTTTATCAACGCTGTCCATTAAATAAAGGTTTCTTGCGGGACCTGAAAATCCGCCGCCGGCGCTTAATAAAATAATGGATAATCCGAACGATATCAAGTTCTTAAATATTATAAAACTTAAAACTCCGACGGCAGTAATAACGAAGGAGGTTATTATAGATTTTTTAACTCCCATAATGTTTATAACTCTGTCGGAATAATATGTAAGAACGACGCCTATTACCGCCGATATAGAAACAAGCAGTCCTATGTCCGCTTTATTTAAACCCATTATGCTGTAACCTACTAAAGGCACCAGTTCTCTTCTCGATCCTATTCTTGAGAAGAAAAAAGTAAACGTTAAAAAACATAATGCGATGAAATTAAAGTTATACAGAAGCGAAAAATATTTTTTACGCGTATTCATTCCGAAATTTTTATCGTAATTAATATTAATATTAATATTTTTAACTTTATCGGTATTTTTATCTGCATCGGCAGTTTTGATATAAGCATTGCCGTGTTTATCTATGCCGGAATTTAGCGCGTTATTTTCCTTATCCGTTTTTATTTTTATGTTTTCTTTTACGTTTTCCGCATTATTTTCTATGGATGTTTTGTTTATATTATTTATGCCGTTTAGGAATTTTTTATTGTAAAAAGCTATTATCACTCCTGCCGCCATTATTAAAGCATAAAGTAAAAATGCAGCTTTATCGGAAAATTCGTAAGCGACGACGGCGCCGAGAAACGGCGCGGAGCCCATAGAAAGCCTTCTCGCTATCATATACCTGCTCAAAACTTTAGCTCTCTTTTCTTCTTTATAAAGGCGTTTAGTCAGAATTATCATCGAAGACGTGTTGATTATACCTGAGCCGAATCCTTCGAGAAATCTAAATAAGAAAAGCTGATAATATGATGTTGAAAGCAGGTATCCTACTGCGCCCAGAAAAATAGACAGTATTCCTATGTGTATATATTGCGCATTCAGTTTTTTGCTTATAATGCTTATAGGAATATTTACGAATATGCGGGCGAGCCCGAAAGATGCTATTATTAAACCGATAGTGATTATGTTTGCGCCTAGGCTTTTAGCGTAAAGAGGAAGCACGACGGTATTTAATCCAAGTCCGAAGTCGGCAAGAGCTATTGTCGAAAGTATCGCAATTAAAAGTCTTTTTGTGGATGAAGGCGCAGGTTTTGGTTCCATAAGCAGTTATTTTACAGTATAATGACTTTTTAGTCAATTATTGGCAAGACATGTTTTGACATGCCTTGCACCCGTGTTGTCAAATTAATAGACTTGATATATAATTAATATCATGACGGATTTATATTTAAAAAACGACGAACGCGAAAGCGGTTCAAGTTCCGGACATTCTAAAAATACCAAAGCCGTTCAGGATACTATCGCTTTGCTTCAAAAATATCTTGCCGCAGAAGTAGCCGGCAGGGACCTTTACGTCGAGCAGGCTAAAACTCTCAAAGACCCTATTTTAGTTCAGGCGTTAAAATCTTTTGCGTCCACCGAAAGCGGACACATCATAAACATCAGGGAAAAAATAACCGAACTCGGCGGAACGCCGAATACTTTAAATTCTATCAGGGAAGCTCAGAAGGGCGTGAGTGAGGCATCCCATCAGGTTTCGGCTCCCCTCGATATGCTTAGAATCGATTTAAAAATAGAAGAAAACGCAATTAACGATTATACCGCCGGATTAGAAGTAATAGACGACCTGGGCGTAAGAGCTCTTATAGAAAACAATCTTGCAGAAGAAATTCACCATTCATTATACTTGTCGAAAAGAATAAACGAAATTTTAGAAACCACCAAAGCGCGTATCGGCGCTATTAAAGGAATAGAAAAGCCCGGAGGGAAAGAAGCTTCCGAAATTTTCAAAGCTTCGGTCGAGGTCGGACAGGCAAGGCTTAAACGAAGCTGGCTGGAAATGTCTATGTCGGGTCTTATAGCCGGCATGAACGTTACTTTCGGCATAATTGCTTCTTCGTACGTTGCCGGAGCGACCGCTCCTTTAGTCGGTGCTAATGTGGCAAAAATACTTGGAGCGCTTTTCTTTCCTATAGGGTTCATGTTTTTAATGATAGGTAAAAGCGAGCTTTTTACGGAAAATTTTTTAGTTCCGGTAACCGCAGTCATCGCAAAAAGAGGCGGAATCCTTGAGCTTTTAAAATTATGGTCGCTTACGCTTATCGGAAATATGGCAGGTATTTTTATTTTTGCGCTCGTAATAGCAGGCTCGTTAAATCAGATTGTTCCGTCTTTCGTTGTTAATCACATACACGGCGTTGCAAACAGCTATATGGATAGAACGCCCTTCGTAATGATTTTAAGCGCTATTTTTGCCGGCTGGCTGATAACGCTTATGACGTGGCTCTTGATAGCGTCAAGCGGCACCCTTGCAAGAATATTTATTATATGGGTCGTCGGCTTTATGATTTATCTGAACTCTTTCAGCCATATAGTAGTGGCATCGTCCGAAATTTTAATAGCGATAAATACAGGTTCGCATATTTCTTATATTTCTTGGCTTTATAGCTATGTTCCGTTAACGCTTGTCGGCAATATGATAGGCGGTTTATTTTTTGTTACTATTCTGCAGTATTTACAGATTTTACACTCCGCGCCTACGGTTCCGGACGAACATTTTTCCGCTTCTTCGTACGAACTTGATATGATGGGCGGCGGAAACGGCAGGGCAAAATATGACGCAATGGAAAACGTAGAAAATATAGAGGACACGCTTTAAATAAAATTTGACTTTTTTATTTATTGTGATATTCTTAAATAGAAATGTTTTATTATAGATATTATTGTGTTTGAGTTTGATATTTGAGCAGATATAAACGAAAACGGTAAAGCAGGAGAGCTTTATGGAATATGATGAAAATGGAGTAAGTATAGTTCCCGCCGATTTAAAAAAAGAGATTTTCGAAGAAGCAAGAAAAGATTTCCGGTACGAAGAATATGTCAGAGGTTGTTTAAACTGCGGCGTCTGTACCGGCGGATGTCCGCCCCATAGATTTTTCGATTTTTCCCCGCGTATAGTCCTGCAAAAAATGAAATCAAAAGACCCCGAACTTATCTGGACGATGATGGACGAATATGTATGGGCATGTTTCCAGTGTTTTACGTGCGCGATGATTTGCCCGTTTTTAAACAGTCCCGGAGGAGTTATAGCCATATTAAGGGAAATTGCCGTAAGAAGAGGATTCGAATCGGCAAAAAAAGTCTTAAAGCCTTATTCCAGAGTGCTTTTAAAACTTACCGCATACGGCAATCAGCTTTCTCCCGACATGATTCAGCCGGATTTCTTTCCCGACTGGGGTCCGCATATAGGATATGCTTCAACCGACCTTGCCGTAAAAAGAAAAGCTATTCCTATGCCGACTCTTCAGGTTACTAATCTGGCATGGGACGTCGCTCCCGAAACGATGAAAGAATTATACGACATATTCGACGAAGCGGGAGTTTTTAAAATAATAGAAGCCGTCGATCCTTCGCTTTACGAAATAATACAGGATATCGTAGACGACGTCAGGAGTTCTTGACGGGAAGCGTCATTAATTAAGAGGAGAAATAAGGAGACAATAAATATGGCTATAGAAATCAGCAACAGGCTCGGCCTTGCAAACGTAAAATCTGATTATATCCACACTGCGGGAAGAAAACTCGAAGATATACATGAGCGGCTTCTCGAACTTGAAGCAAAAGGCGAGGTTAAGGTAATACATATAAAAGAAGAAAATAAACCTATAGAAGCCGAAACCCTGCTTGGATGGAAGAAAAAAATCCCCACCAATAAATTATGGCATCATAAATCCTGCGGACAGTGCGGCAATATTCCCGGATATCCGGTGTCTCTGCTGTGGTTTATGAACCAGATGGGTTTGGAATATGTCGACGAAAGGAATCAGACGTCATGCACCGCTTGGAATTACCACGGGTCCGGAACATCCAACCCCGTCGGGCTTGCCGCCGTTGCAGTAAGAAACTGGCACAGGGCATACGAATTAGGTTTATTTCCGCTTTTTCACTGTGCTACGACGTTCGGCGATTATAAAGAGATGAGAAATTTGCTCGTCGAAAATAAAGAACTGCGGGATGAAGTCCGCAGAATTATGCAAAAAATAGGAAGAGAATTAGTAATCCCCGAATATATCGTGCATTACAGCGAATGGGTTCACGTTATGCGCTTTGAAATTGCAAAGTTAAAAAAATACGACTTAAGCAGCGTCATAGCGACCGTTCATCCAGCTTGCCATACATATAAAATGATTCCTGAAGACTGCATTTACGACAAAGATATATATGCGGGAAAAAGAACTGCCGTTTCTACGGGAGTAATGCTTGCTCTCGGCGCACAGGTGGCGGATTATTCTACATGGTATGATTGCTGCGGTTTCGGTTTCAGGCATATATTAACGGAAAGGGAAGCATCGAGGTCTTTCGTAATGGACAGAAAAATAAGGCCGATGGTAAGGGAAGCCCATTCCGACGTCTGTATTACGCAGGATACCGGATGCACCACTACATTAGATAAAAACCAGTGGATAGGAAAAGCTATGGGCTACACGGAACAGGTTCCGGTCATGGCCGATGTTATGTTTGCGGCGTTAGCGTGCGGCGCGGACGTTTTTAAAATCGTCCAGCTTCAATGGCATACGACCGATTGGAGACCGCTATGCGATAAAATCGGAATAGACTGGAAAAAATCCGAAGAAGAATACAACGCCTATCTCGAAGAACTTAAAGCAGGCGGTAAAACAGTTAATTTATACGAGTATCCGAAAAGTTAGAGATAAATAAATAAAGATTAATTATTATAAAACGGCGATTTAATGGAGGATGTTTTTATGTCTGAAAATATTTTAGTGATAGGCGGAGGTCCGGCAGGTTTAAACGCGGCCGTCATGCTTTCCGAATTGGGAGTTAACGTAGCTTTGGTCGAAAGAGATTCATTTCTCGGCGGCAACCCTAAAAAATTCAAATATAAATTTTTGTTTCCCGATATGCAGCCGGCTGACAATGTAATAGGAGAGCTTATTAAAAAAGCCGAGTCCGGCGGCAATATCAAAGTTTATTATTCTTCCGAAGTTTCGGATTTTAAAGAAAACGGAAAAAAATTCGACGCCGTTATAAAGTCTGCCTCCGGAAGCGAAACTAAAACATTCGATTCGGTTATCGTTGCGACCGGTTTTGAGCATTTCGATCCGGCAAGAGACGCAAAATATTCTTATCAGCTTTTTGACGACGTTATAGATATAAAAGACCTCGAAAGAATGATGGGAGAAAATAATTTCGTAAGGCCGTCAAACGGAAAACCTCCTAAAAAAGTAGCGTTTATTCTATGCGTCGGTTCGAGGGACAGGCATGTGGGAAATCAGTATTGTTCCAGAGTCTGCTGTACGGTTTCCGTGAAGCAGGCTATTGAAATGAGAGAGCATTTTCCGGACTGCGAAGCGTATATATTTTATATGGATATCAGAACGTACGGTTTTTTTGAAGATTTATACTGGAAAGCTATGGAAGAACATGACGTGCAGATAGTTAAAGGCAGAATTGCGGAAATTACTTCCGGACCGGACAATACGGTCGTTTGCAAAGGAGAAGACACTCTTTTAAGGGGGCCGTTCGAAATTCCTTTCGATATGGTAGTTCTTGCGTCAGGCATGGAAGGCGGGCCGCAGTCACCCGAAATATCAAGCAAACTTGGCATCGAACTTGACGAACACGGATTTTTAAAGCCGGAAAACGTTACTCTTTCACCGTTTAAGTCTAATAAACCCGGAGTTTTTCTGGCGGGCGCCTGTACCGGACCAAAGGCTATTTCCGATTCAATTACGGAAGGCGCAGCCGCTGCTATGAATGCTTATACGTATGCAGTAAAAAACAGGTAAAATGCCTTATATACTAAAAAATAACAAAATAGATAAAAGATACGAAGAAAAATTTTTCGAGATAGTAAGAGAAAATTTACCGGATGAAAAAATAGAGCTTTTTAACGGTCTTTTAAGTTTTAAAACGGAAATTATAAAGGAGTTTTTATACGATGCAATAAACGCATCAAAAACCGGCGGCAAATTAGAAAAAGAAAGATTGGATAAAATATTATCCATGATTTTTTCGATTAGAAGGCATAAGGAAAAAATTTTAAACGCAGTAAGCGGGGAAGCTTTACAAAATTCGTTCGCCGCGCTGTCAGACTTTAAAAAGTCCGCCGAAATAAGAATAGGGCGTTTTTTAAAATTGTTTTCCTATGATGATGTTATAGTTAAAAGGGACATAGCTTTAGAACTTTTGCATTTTTACGAACCGGATAAGAATGTTTTTTGGACTTCATGGGTTTACAGGCAGGATAACGGAACGGGATGCCTGCCTTATATGGCAGATTTTTTAAAAAGGACGTGGGACGGCAATCCTTATATTATGCCTTTCAGTATTAGGGAAATGAAAGACGAAATCGATTATCTTTACGAACTGTCCGGCAAAAACGGGCTTAATTTGGGGCGTCCTTACGGTGCGGATATTCTTTTAAGCTATATGTATTCCGATTACGTTTATAAAATGGTGTACGCCGAATCTAAGTCTTTGTCGGTCGGCGTTCCCGATGGATTTACTTTAATGAAAAAACTTCTCGGTATCGAAAAGTTGGAACCGGCAATAAAATAGGAGGAAAAATATGGCTCTGGAAAAGCATGATAAAGATAAAGAAAATTCGGGCGGAGGCAGGCCCGTTGCCGAAAAAGGCGAGCATATAGTAGCAAGGCACCTTATAGAAGACGACAATATTAAAGAAGAAAAAAATCTGGTTATCGACGGCGTAGATGTTTCCGGCCGCTGGAATACCTTCATTATTTCCCGCGTGGATTCGGACTTCGACAGAAGTTTTTTTGAAGAAATTAAGAAAACCGTCGCAGGTTCCAGGATAAACAGATGCTGGCAGTGCGGGATGTGTACCGCAAGCTGTACCGTAACGCCTTTATACAGAAGATTCAATCCAAGGGCGTTCATTTATATGATGCAGTTGGGAAATTTAAAAGAACTGAAAAAATATATAGACGTTGCCTGGCGCTGCGTAGGATGCTATAAATGTTCGCAGAGATGCCCAAAGCAGGTAAACCCTGCAGAAATGATGGAAGCACTTGCGCTTGTTATAAAAAAATATTTTCCGGAAGAGGTTAAAACTAAATTAAAACTTGACGAGGAAGTAAAAAAAATATACGAAGACATGATAATAGGACACGGAAGGTTGGATCTTGCAAAACTTCATACGTCCGCAATGCAAAAATCCGGCAGAACGAAAGAACTGCTCGGAAAGATAGAAAGAGATACGATTTTTAAAATGGCTAAAGACGGCAGGGCATTTTCGATATTAAGGCTTGGCAAGCCCCATAACTGGAGCAGATCAAAAGAAGCTATAGAAAATTATTTACGTAAACTAAATACTATTGAAAACGGCGAAGCGGGGGTTTAGATAAATGGATAAATTAAAGGAAAATCAGGCGGCATATTATCCTGGATGCGCATTATTGACTATAGACAGAGCCTACAATAACAGTTCAAAATTAGTTTCAAAAAAAATGGGCATAGAACTTGTCGAAATTCCGGATTATAACTGCTGCGGAATAGGCGAAATGAAATCTAAGGGGGCGGCTTCCATGTATATGCCCCTTAGAAATATGATGCTTGCTAAAAACAGGCTCGGCTCTAAAAACTTAGTTATGGCTTGTTCGGTATGCTACCATGAATTCAGCAGGTCGATTGCCAGAGTTAAGGAAAACCAAAACGAACTTTCCGCCGTTAACGAAATATTTAAAGAAGCCGGCGAATTTAACGAGGAATTTATTCCGGACGGCGAAGCAAGGCACATTCTCGAATTTTTATATAACGAAAAAGGCGTAGAAGAAGTAAAAAAGAACGTCGTTAAACCCCTTAAGGGACTTAAGGTCGCTCCTTATTACGGATGCCTTTATTCCAGGCCTTCGATGTACACCTTTACAGATAAAAAACCTAAAATGGATAATTCCGAAAGACCCCGATTCATGCATGAATTTTTGGAAGCTTTAGGCGCGGAAACGGTTTTTTACGGCAACGAAGTCCAGTGCTGCGGCGGAAGGAACGTCGTCCAGGACGAGGAGACGTCCTTTGCGTTATGTTCGCAGACGATTTCAAAGGCTAAAAAAGCCGGAGCCGACGTTATAGCACTTATATGTCCTAAATGCGCAGGAGCATTAGACGTTAATCAGCCGAAAATAGTCGAGAAATTCGGAAAAGATTCCGAACTCCCTATTGTATATCTGACCCAGTTAATGGCTTTAGCTTTCGGCTTTTCAAAGAAAGAGGCGGAATTCGGCGATATGATTTCGGAACCTTTAAAAGTTCTTAACGAAAAAGGCTTTTAAATTTTAAGTTTTTTAAATTAAAATTCTTTTGATGAGAATTTTTTAAACATATACTTGTCTTTGTAGAGAAAATCTTTAAGTATATAAAATTTTACCGTTCTGATTTTCCGGCCGAATTTATTTTTGATTACGGTTTTCTTAACGAGCGAACAGCTCTTAAAATTTTCGCATAAGCTTTTTTCCAAGTTTTTTCCGTATTTTGTATCTATCACGTAAAGAAAATTCCGTCCTTTTTTGTTTTTAAAATTATTCCATAGCGAATATTCGTTGCTTCTAATAAAATAGTTAAACGAGTATGTCTGCGGTCTTCCCTTAACGTAATATGCAAGTTCGCTTGCCGTTTGAAATCTTCTTGCGGCTATAAGAAGCCGGTCTTTTTTGTATTTATTTAAAATAAAATCTGCGTCTTCGGCCATCTTTTTCCATCCGAGCATATCCCTTAAAGGGCTTTTGCTTACCTTAACGTTAAACAGTTTTCCTACCGGAAGATAATAAGGGGAAATAAAAATAATAAACGAAAAAAGAATGCCGGTGAAAAACGAAAGACCGTAAAAATAAACGATTATTTTTTTTATTTTCTTATTAGAAGTTTCGTAAAGCCTGTAAGCGACAAGAGAAGCAAGCAGGAAAGCCGGAAAATATAAAAAAACCGGCCAGTTAGGCTGGACCATAGTTTTTGCGCATTGATATAAAAAATATAAAAAAGGTATTATAGATGCGGCGGAAAGAGCTAAATACAGGTCGTTTTTTTCTTTTAAGCCGATATATAATCCTGCAAACATCGAAACCATTATTATTAAAAATAAAAAAGGAGATATAATACCCGCCTGCGATACTATAAACAAAAAAAGATTGTTTAGAAATATATCGAAGCTTTTATAGCCTCCCGACAGCGTCATAAGATGCCTGAACGATACGAAATCGTTAAGGCTGTTCCAAACTATTACGGGAGCGAATATAATTACCGATATTAAAAAAGCGATATACGGCTCTTTTTTAAAAAGATATTTCCTGTGCTTTTGGCTTAAAAGAAGAAAAGCTAAAACTATAGGATAAATAAATACGGCAGTGTATTTGCTCAGCAAAGCAAGTCCGGTGGATATTCCGATTAAATACCAGTAAAAATCTTTGCCGGAAATAATAAAATATATCAATAGCAGAATAGTCAACGAGAAAAAGAGCATCTGCAAATTTCCGTAAACTATCAAAACGGAACCTATATTTAATATCGGGACGGCGTTTAATAAAATCGCCCATATTAACGGCTGCAAGGTCTTTCCGGTTATTTTTTTTAAGATTAAATAAGCGAACACCGACAACAGCAGAGAAATCGCCGGAGCCGCAAATCTGACGAAAAACTGTGAATTGAATCTTCCGAAAAAAGTTGTTAACGCAATAGTATAGGCAACCATAGGAGACATATCGTAATATGAAAGTGCGAGATGCCTCGACCATTGCCAGTAATAAGCTTCTTCCGGTATAAGGTCGATTTTAGTTATTAATATAAGCCTGACGGCGAATAAAATAACGAGGATTAAAGAAAGAGAGTAAGCGGTTATTTTGTTTTTATTCATAGCGTTATTAATTTTTTTAGAAACATTATACGATTTTTAGAGTTAAAATAAAATCAAAAAGATTATAATTTTTATAAAAAATAATAAAAATACTTGACATT
>JAJYPL010000054.1 GCA_021795355.1 bacterium
CCCATCATTATTAAATCCGATGTTTCTCTCGAAGTCATCGGTAATTTTTTAAGATTTTTTGCCTTTTCTTTTGCCCCTTTAAGTTCGTTGCCGGACAAAAGCAGAGGTTTTAATTTTTTCTCTTTACCGTGCGGATTTACTAATGCCATATTGTCCCTCCAGAATGAATTATTCTTGTGATTTTTAGGATTTTAAGTTAATTCTATATATTTAATATTATTCGCTCAAAATGTCAACAACTATTTTTGCGCCCAAAAAATTATTTTTTACCTTGTTCTAAGACCTATAACTTATATACAAATTAAGACCATGTCATAGGATTATGCTCTACAACCTTTTCCACAAATCCCTTATAATCGATAACTTTTATGTTTTCCACTATTTCATTTTCTTGTATTCCTCTGGCTTTAATGTCCGCCATAAGACAATAAACGCTATTTTTTTTCGTCAAATTTCTTAATAATTCTTCAAACTTGCCGCCTTTTTTAGCGGCATATACGCCGTCCTCTGCCAATAGAACTACATCGTCGTTTTGACCTATATAGTTTACGGCATCATTAAAAGCTGAAGATTCATAGGGCGACTTTTTAATTATATGCAACAATTTTATTCTCCTCCTTTATTAATTCGTATATTTTGACTTTTAATTTAAAAAGGTAACAATGCTTTCATTTCGTTCATTTTTTGTTTTAATGAATTTCTATCGACAATTTCAACTTCAGTCATTAAATCGTCACCGCTTAAACCTCTTTCTTCAAGAGACTCTTTTTCGACATAAATATGTGAAATCTCGAAATCGTCAATTAAAATAGGATATGTCATAGAAAAATTTTTCTTCCCGAGCAAAGCCGTATCCTGCCCTTTTTTTAACGAAAAAACTCCGTCTCCTACAAAGCTGACGCTTATATCCTGTTCATATGCCCCAAACATAATCATAGCCTCAATTGCCTCCTGCTCAAAAATCGTTCCGTAAGGAGCGGTTCTGCAAACAAACATTACCTTAGTTTTTTCCTGTTCCGACATTTTATTTACTCCCTTAACAAATAATATTTTAATTAAATTTAATCAAAAGGTTACCATCCTGTCAGACGTTATACAAAGTTCAAGAAGCTGTCCTAGACCGGATATTTCTTCCACTTTGCAAACCGTTTGGTTTACTACGCCTCTTCTTTTTCCGGCAGCAACGCATACTATTAATCTTACGCCCTTGAGCTCAAGCTCCGAAAGAAGTTTCGTTATATTTCTTTCGTCTCTCGGCGGCTCTAAAGTACTGCACCTATTATAGACTCCGTCGTTGTAGAAAAATATGCCCGTTATCTCATGCCCCGATTCCATTGCCGCAACTATAAAATTATATGCGGTATCGATAGCCTGATGCATATAGGGTCCTTCTTTAACAAGAACTCCAAGTTTCATCAATTCCTCCTTGCAAATTAACAAATTAACTTAATTAATTACTTTATCTTCACATTATTACAATAAAGGTATCAGATTTTAAATATGATACCTTAAATAAAAAGGCGTCCGATTTAAAATCGGACGCCTTTTTATTTTTACATTATTATTGCGTTGCTTACGAGCTGATGAATTCCTCCGACCATTTCTTCGTCTAATCCGTAAAGAGGAAATACCTTTGTAAACTGGGTTTTACAGATTGCGCATATAAGGGCATAGAAATTAACGCCGTGGTTATCTACGGCTTCTTTAACCGTCTGCATTCTGGGCATAGAACCTGCTATTCTAACATTCATAACCTCTTCCGTCAAAAGACCGCCGCCGGCGCCGCAACAAAAAGTGCTTTCTTTAGTCGTCCCTTCTCTTAACTCTACAAACTTATTTGCGGCGGCTTTAATCAGTTCTCTCGGTATCGTAAACTGTCCGCCTACGACGTCCCCTATCCTAGAACCTCTGGCTACATTGCATGAATCGTGAAACGTAACCACCTTGTCGTCGTTTGCGGAAGGATCAAGCTTTATCGCTCCATTCTTAATCAAGCCTAAAGTAAAATCGCATATATGAGTGGGCTGTTTATATTTGCCGTCAAGAAAATCAAACGGACCGTTCATAGTGTTGGAGTACATATACGCCGCTCTCCATGCATGACCGCATTCGCCGATGATAACTCTTTTTACTTTAAGCCTTCTTGCCTCATCCCATATTCTTTTGTTTATTTCTTTAGTGTTTTGATAGCTTCCTATAAATTTTCCGAAATTGCCGGCTTCAGAAGCATACGATGAAACTGTATAGCTTATACCCGCTTTATGAAATACTTTTGCGTATCCCTTTAAGGATTCCATGTGGGGCATAGCAAAAAAATCAGCCGACGGCGGCACCAATAAAACTTCGGCGCCTTCTACGTCCATAGGTATTTTAACGCCTTTTCCGCCTTCTTCTTCAATTTCTTCTTCTAAATCGTCAAGGGTGTTTCTTAAAGCCGCGGGCGGGATCCCGATATTGTTCCCTGTTCTAAAAACTTTATGAATAACTTCCGTGGTGTACTTCTGACCGAGACCTATGGAATCCATAATCTGTCTTGCCGCCATAGTGATTTCTGCGGTATCGATGCCGTAAGGGCAATAAAGAGAACATCTTCTGCATTCGGAACACTGCCAGAAGTAAGTGTACCATTCTTTTAAAACCTCTTCAGTTAATTCCTGAGCGTTTGAAAGGCTTTTAAAGAATC
>JAJYPL010000030.1 GCA_021795355.1 bacterium
AACTGGTGCCCCCGACCGGAATCGAACCGATGACCAAAGGTTTAGGAAACCTCTGCTCTATCCTACTGAGCTACGGGGGCATATTGTTCTGCAGGCTAATAACGCGGCATAAATTAATTTGCGTTACGGCTAAATATTATATATAATTAATACTATAAAATCAATTGATATAATTATTTGTGTAATTATCCGATGTTAAATTATCGATATAATTATAATTTGTCGATATAAGTTCTATAGCGCGCGCCCATAGCTCAGCTGGATAGAGCGTCAGACTACGAATCTGCAGGCCGGGGGTTCGAATCCCTCTGGGCGCACCATGTTTTATATTTTCTGTAAACGCGGTTGCGCTTTTTCTGTTTTAAATTTAACCCCTTATTCCCTTTTTTATAGAAGCAGCTGTCATGGTTTATTAATTTAATATGTCGGAAAAAATAAATAACATTTTTAGCTCTATAGCAGAAGTATATGATTTCTGGGGACACGTATTCAGTTTTGGAATCGACGGGCTTTGGCGGCTCGAAGTAGCAAAAGAAGCGGTTTCCTCGGATAACGATAATTTAGGCGGTTACAGAATTCTTGACATCGCTACGGGAACGGGTTCTATTGCCATAGATATATCCAGAAAAGCAAAAGCCGAGAATAAACGCGTCGAAATAGTCGGCGTAGATTTTAATGCCGATATGGTCAATATCGCCGAAAATAAGATTAAAAAGAAAAAGATAAACAATATTTGTTTTAAAGTAGAGGACGCCATGGATCTTGTTGAACCGGGTTGCGCTTATGACGTAGTTACGGCGGGTTTTTTGCTTAGGAACGTGGACAACGTAGAAACTTTTTCCGACGAACTGAGAAGAGTTTTAAAAAAAGGAGGCAAGTTCATTATACTGGAAATGGGCAGGCCGGAGAATAATTTTTTCAATATTTTCTTTAAAATATATTTTATTTTCATAAGATTAATAGGCTCCCTTATAGATAAAAAAGCATATGAATGGCTTACATACAGCATACTGGCATTCGACAGGAAAAAAATGCTTAAAATACTCGGCGAAAAAGGTTTTAAAGACTTAAAGATTAAAAATCTTCCTTTCCATATCGGTTTTATAATTACCGGAATTAAAACTAAATAATTTTATATAATTATCTTTAATTGCGCTATTGATAATTTTTCGCGATAAGCCGTAATAATTATAATTATGAATAAAAATATAAAATAATATAACAAAAAATATAAAAAATATTGACTTATGACTATTAAGTCATTATAATAAAAATATGCGATGAAAAATAGGAAAAAATAAAGACTGTATAAAAATAAAAATTAATAATGCATTATAAATTCAGGAAATAGGTAAGCAAATAGATAAAATAAAATCATGAAAATTAAAAGCTGCTTTAAAGTTGCCGATAGCAATAAATATTCGGTTAAAATCATACTAGTAATCTTATTTGCTGCTTTTTATTATACGGCGTCGTTTTTATCTCCTTTTGCCGCCAAAGATGCAGATGCTTTTTATCTTAAGCCGGTAGTGCATTCAGGCAGGCTGATTACATTAAGCGAAGCTTATATGCTTGCCGTTAACCGCAACGACACTATAAAAGCCGCAAAAGAAAGCTACTATCAGTCGTCTCTTTTAAAATGGTCAGCCGTAGGTATGGTTCTGCCTGATATTTCGCTTAAATATACCGACCAGAGAATGCATAAAAATTCGGCTCCTATTCCCGCCGGGTACACGCCGCTTATGGGAAATATATTTTTGTTCTTTTTTCCCAATTACCAGTATAGTTTTACGTTGAACGAACCTTTGTTTAACGTCGGCGCTATTCCGGCTTATATGGCCGCCGAAAATACGGAAAAGTCGTCCAAAATGTCTCTTAACGACGTTTCCGCAGGCACTCTTTACAGCGTAGCGGCTGATTATTATACCGTTTTAAACGATATAAGCTTAATAAAAGCAGACCGTAAAACGTTTAAAGAAGCAAAAGCCCATCTTGAACTTACTACCGCAAAACTAAACGCCGGACTTGCTATTATAACAGACCTTCTTCAGGCAAAATCCCAGTTTTATGCGGCTAAGCAGGAGCTTATAAGCGCTAAAAATAAGTTAAAATCGGATAAAGCGGCGCTTGCTTCCCTGCTCGGAGTAAGCCGCAATTTTGAAGTTGCTAAGCCGAAACAGCCTTTGTTTAAAAAAACCGGACTGCGCAGACTAATCGTTCTTGCATATAATAACAATCCGGGTTTGAAGTCCCTGAAATTTGCCCAAAAATCGGCGTCGGACCAGACGGCGTATTATGAATCCCAGTATATTCCAAAAATATCTTTTTCGGCTTCCTACAACGCTTTGTCGAACGATCACTTTATTCCGCAGGGTTCCACTAATTTTTGGACGGCGGGCGCTACCTTGACTATGCCTATATTTCAGGGTGCGAACAGGATTATTTCTATAGAAAAAACGCGTTCCGAAGCAAACCAGGCTATGTACGATAAGCTTCAGGCAAAGAGAAATCTTAAGGCTCAGGTAATATCTATGTTCTATAACGTAAAAAGCTTGAAATCGCAGGTCGGGACTCTTCGGCACGAAGAAAAATTTGCTTCTAAAAATTTTACTCTTGTAGAAGAAGAATTTAAAGCCGGAGTCGCTACAAGCGTCGACGTAGTTACGGCGCTTGCGGAACTTACGAGGGCGAGGCATAATCTTCTCTCGGCGAAACTCGATTATTACGAATCGGTTCTGGATTTAAAAAGACTTATCGGTTCTTTTAAAAGGAAACTTATAGATATGAAAATCGATAAATTAAATTAAATAATCAATTAAATAAATAACGAATAAATAATTAATCGGGTGATTCTGAATGAACGGAGAAAACGAAAAAATAGAAACGGCGCAAAACGCCGATTTAAAAGAAGCTGACAGTAAATTTACCAAAAAAAATATTATTACCGCTTCCATTATACTTTTAATCGCAATTATAGGCGGTATTTTCGTACTCAGATGGTATATTTTCGGACTTACCCACGTATATACCGAAGATGCGGAAGTGGACGGACATATAGTATCTATAAGCACTATAGTTCCGGGCAATATAAAAGCCGTTTACGTGCATAAAAACGAAATAGTCAAAAAAGGCGAGCTGATCGCCAGAATTAACGATTCGACGTACTATCCCGAAATGCTTCAGGCTAAAGAAAATTATAAACTTGCAAAGGCAAAACTATTCAGCGCCGGCGGAGCGGTAGCGCAATTTATAGGTAATTCCTACAATTCGTTCTATATTAACAGACTGTCTTATACGACCGCTTTGGCAAATCTCCATAAAGCCAAATTGTCGTATATACTTGCCAAAAAAAATTACCTTAGGGGACTTGCCCTTTTAAATAAACAGTTTATAACGAAAGAACAGTTCGATACCCTTAATACGCAGTATCTGATTTCAAGGCAGGCGCTTATATCTGCCGAGTCGGCGCTCGGAACCGCCAGAAGAAATTACGTAGAATCAAGGTATGTAAAGAGCGTGACTTACGCAAACAAGCTGACCACGCTTGTTCCTTTAAAAAAGGCGGTTAAAGTAGCTGAAGCAGCTTATAAAGTAGCTCTCGCCAATTACAAAAATACTTTTATCTATTCTCCTATAAACGGCTTGGTTACGGAAAAAATGTCTTACGCAGGAGAATATGTTACGCCCGGCACGCCTATAGTTATGGAAAATAATTTGAGGCGCGTCTGGGTTACCGCAAACGTAAAAGAAACCGTTATAGGAAACGTTAAAAAAGGCGACCCTGTTACGATTGCCGTAGATTCTTTTCCGGGAAAAGTTTTTAGGGGAACGGTTAAATTCGTCGGCTCGGTTACGACGTCTAAATTTGCTTTAATTCCTACTAATAATCCTTCGGGAACTTTTACCAAAGTAACCCACAGGCTTCCCGTAAGAATTCAGATATTAAACGATAAAAATCATCTTTTAAAGCCCGGCATGATGGTCGAAGTAACTATAAATACGGCTAATAAATCAGGAAGAAAATAAATACTTTTAGGAGACATCCGATATGAATATGAAAATTATTAAAAAAAATAATGCTATTTTTACTTATATACCGTATATATTTATAGTTTTTGCGTGCATGTTTGTTTTAAGCCCGATTTTATTTGCGCCTAAAGCTTACTCATATAATAATTTGCAGGGGAAATATCTTTTTCATTATTATAACTGCGACGATTGCCATTCCGTTAACGGCGTCGGCGGCAGCCTTGGACCGTCGCTTTCTAATTACGGGAATATGGTGCCGGATTTTAACTGGACGGTACGGCAGATTCAAAATCCCAATTCTCACTTTAAAAGAGGCGATAAAATAAGTATCCAAGGTAAAACTTATTACGTTATTATGCCGTCTTACAGCTATATACCTCAATATGAAGTAAACGAATTGGCTTCTTATTTGGAATCGTTGAAGAAATAACAAAATAAAATACGTCTATTTGTCCAAATTGCTTTCGGCGGTATTATTGTTTTTATTATTGCCGCCTGCGCCGCTGTTGCCGTTAATCATGCTGCTGATTATATCCGGATTCCCAATCTGCAGTCCGTTTTTAAATACGAGGTTGGTCCACGGATAAGTTAAATCTATATCGTATTCCGCAAACTTTTTAGCTATTTCAAAATTTATGTCGCTTATGACGTAATGCCTTCTTATAGGGGACTGTATCCAGACTATAAGCTCAAGGTCGAACGAAGACGAACCGAATCCGACGAACCACACTGAAGGTTTAGGCTCTCTCAAAACTTCGGCATTTTCATCGGCTATCTCAAGCAAAACTTTTTTTGCAAGGTCTAATTTCGATGCAGTTTCTTCAATTCCCAAGGGTATATGCAGCCTTATTTTAGGGTCTTTGTGCGACCAGTTTATAACGTTGGAGGTTATAAAATTAGAATTAGGGACTATTATAGATATATTATCCCTTGTCGTTATAGTCGTGCTTCTTGCCCTTATGTCGCTTACTATGCCGTCGTATCCGGCAACTTCGACGTACTCGCCTTCCTTTATAGGTTTTTCAAACAAAATAATGATGCCGGAAATGAAGTTGCTTATAATATTCTGCATTCCGAAGCCTATGCCGAGACCGATGACGCCGGCAAGAAAAGCCAACGAACTTAAGTTTATGCCTAAAACCTGAAATGCTATAAAAAAGCCTATTATTAAAATTATATATTTAATAAACCTGATTACGGTTTTTACGAACGATTTGTTTATGGTCCTGTTTTTTCTGAACTCTTTTTTGATAATATAAGCAAATAAAAACGCTATTAAATACGACGCCAGTATTATTATTAAGGATAGAATTATAGACAAAAGCCTTATTTTATTGCCGTCTATCGTATAAACTTTGTCCCTTAAAAATTCAAACATGATATAAATATTAATCCTGCTTATTATAAATTATAGTTATTTTTTTCTACCCGATATATTATAATATATAAATCAAAATTTAAAAACGGTAAAATAAGGATAATTTGTGACGGGGACAGAATTCAATTCTGTCCCCGTATTTAAAAAATAATAATGATAAAAAGAAGAAAAACGCGGACGATAAATATAGGCGGCGTCGCCGTAGGTTCCGAATCGCCGGTCAGCGTCCAGTCGATGACTAATACGCTTACCGAGGATTCCGCCGCTACCGTAAAGCAGATAAAAAATTTAGAAAGCTATAACTGCGAAATAGTCAGGGTATCGGTAAATACTGATTTGGCCGCAGAGTCCTTAAAGGAAATCGTAAAAAACGTAAAAGTTCCTATAATAGCGGATATTCATTTCGACCACAGGCTTGCGCTTGCATCGCTCAAAGCCGGAGCCGCAGGTTTAAGGATAAATCCCGGAAATATAGGCGGCAGGCAAAAAGTGAAAGAGGTTGTAAGCGCCTGCAAAGACAAAAACGTGCCGATAAGAATAGGCGTTAATTCAGGGTCTTTAGAAAAAGGCGTTCTGGATAAAAACGGAGGAGATTTTGCCGCCGCAATGGTCGAAAGCGGTTTGAAACACATTAAAATATTGGAAGACGAATCTTTTTACGATATTAAAATTTCTTTAAAATCGACGGACGTTTTAACGACGGTAAGAGGGTATAAACTTTTAGCCGAAAAGGTGGATTATCCTTTTCATATAGGCATAACCGAAGCGGGAACGGTATTTTCAGGAGCAATAAAATCGGGAGTAGGACTCGGCATACTGCTTTATGAAGGGTTGGGAGACACGATAAGGGTTTCGCTCAGCGACGACCCCGTTATGGAGGTTATTGCCGGTTATAATATACTCAGGGATTTAGGTTTAAGGCGAGGCGGAGTTCAGCTTATGTCCTGTCCTACGTGTGCCAGAACGGAAATAGACATAGTAAATATAGCTAAAAAATTCGAAAAGATTTCTGCTAAAATAAAGTCCGATATAAAGGTAGCGATAATGGGGTGCGTAGTAAACGGACCCGGCGAATCCAAACATGCCGACGCCGGCATTGCCGGAGGCAGGGAAAAGTCGGTTTTGTTTTCTAAAGGAAAGGTTATAGGAAAATTCGATAATAAAGAAATATTAAAGGCGTTAATAAGCCAAATAGAAAGTATAACGGGCGAAAAAATAGATTATAAATAAATATTAAATATAAAGGAGTTTATAGTGCGATATTCAAATTTTTTTATTCCTTCTTTAAAAGAAGATCCGAAAGAAGCCGTTCTTAAAAGCCACAAACTGCTGTTAAGGGCGGGTTACGTAAGGCAGCTGTCCGGCGGAATATACACGTATCTTCCTCTAGGCTTAAAGAGCCTCCGCAAGTTAGAAGAAATAATAAGGCAGGAGATGAATTCGGCGGGTGCCGTAGAACTTTCCATGCCTTTCGTTCAGCCGCTGGAAATCTGGAAAGAGTCGGGAAGGGACGAAGATTACGGCAAAGAACTTCTTCGTTTTAAAGACAGGCAGGACAGAGACTTTTGCTTAGCTCCTACTTACGAAGAGGTCATTACGGATTTAGTTAAGAAAAACGTAAGGTCATACAAGGAACTTCCTTTAACTCTTTATCAGATTCATCTTAAATTCAGGGACGAGATGCGTCCGAGATTCGGTCTTATGCGCGCAAAAGAGTTTATTATGAAGGACGCTTACAGTTTCGATACCGACGAAAAAGGATTGGACGAAAGCTATAAAAAAATGAAGCATGCGTATGAAAATATATTCAAAAGATTAGGATTCGATTTTAAATTTATTAAAGCCGAGGCGGGTGAAATCGGAGGAAATTATTCCGAAGAGCTGATGGTTTTTTCCGAATACGGAGAAGATAAAATAGTAATATGCAATAACTGCGGCTATGCGGCTTCAATCGACGAAGCCGAATCCGTTTCCGATTATAACGGTCCGCTTGATTCGTGCAGGCAGCCGAGAATGACCAAGCTTTCCACGCCTGATAAAAAATCGGTGGAAGAGGTAGCGGAATACCTTAAAGTGGATAAAACCTGTTTTGCCAAAACAATAATATATGAATCGGAAATAGGCTTTATTGCGGCATTAGTAAGGGGCGACAGGGAAATAAACGAACGCAAGTTAAAGAAAGCGGTAAAAATTAAAAATCTGTTTCTTGCAAAAGAGCAGGACGTCGAAAAAATAACCGGAGCGCCTTGCGGCTTTGCAGGTCCTTTCGGTTTAAAAAAGCAAAGCGGCGAGACAGGCAATACCGGTAATGGCGATGAGGATTTAAATGCATGCGCAGACGGCAACATACTTATAGTAATAGACGAAGAGATTAAAAATTCGGAATACTGGATCACCGGCGCCAACGAAAAAGACCGGCATATGGCAAACGTTAAACCCGGACGAGATTTTAATTTCGATATAGCCGCGGATATAAGAAGCGTGCAGGCAGGCGATAAGTGCGTAAAATGCCAGGGAATATTAGACGTAAAAAATGCTATAGAACTCGGTCATATATTTAAACTCGGAGAAAAATATTCAAAAGCTTTAAACGCAAAATTTCTCGACGAAAAAGGCGAATCTAAATATTTCGTCATGGGCTGTTACGGAATAGGCGTCGGCAGAACTTTACAGACCCTCATCGAAGTATTCTCCGACGAAAACGGTATTAATCTCCCCGTTTCTATAAGCCCTTTTGCGTTAGCCGTCGTTAATCTTAACGTTAACGACGAAAAGATTACCGGAATTTCCGAAAAAATTTATAAGGATTTAACCTCTATGGGAGCCGACGTCCTTTACGACGACAGAAAACTGTCCGCCGGCATTAAACTCAAGGATATCGACCTCATCGGAATTCCTTTTAAAGTAGTCATAGGAAATAGAACCGTTAAAGAAAGCAGATACGAACTCGAAATAAAAAAAGACTCCTCAAAAGAAACCTTCGACAGTCTCGACGCTTTGTACTCAAGAATCAAGGAACTTATTTTTTGATATCTTTATTAATAGCTTGTATATTTTAGAAATAATTTAATATATGAAAAAATATAGCGTAGTATTCGCAACCGATAAAAATTATATTCAGCATTTAGCGGTAGCGCTGGCTTCATTGTTAGAAAACAATAAATCTATGAAATTTATTGTTTATATTATATCTGAAGAGTCACAGATAGATGAAAATAATTTCAAAAAATTAAAATTAATTACAGAAAAATATGATGCGGAAATAAACCAAATTTTAATAAAAAATGAAATATTTGATAAAATGATAACTGGTTACCATTTTACAAAAGCTACATATTACAGATTTATGATACCTGATTTTATTGAGGATGATAAGGTTTTGTATCTTGATTGCGATTTAGCGGTAAACGGCTCTATTGAGGAATTATTTAATTTAGAATTCGGAGATAATTATATTGCGGCAGTATGTGATCCTTACGCTGATATTACGAGAAATAAATCATTGCATATGAATCCGGATACCGAACATTTCAATGGTGGTGTTATTTTATTAAATAATAAACTATGGAAACGCGATAATATTTCTGAAAAAGCAATTGAATTTATAAATAAAAATCCAGATATAATAAAATTTCCCGACCAAGACGGACTAAATAGCGTAATTAACGGAAAATGGCTGAAATTACCCATGGCATATAATGTTTTACCGTTTATTTTCCGTAAATATTTTTTTAGAAAAAACCAATGCAAATGCTCTTTGCAAGACATATTGGAAGCAAAGAATAATCCAATCATAATGCACTATGCAACAGGATTAAACCTTCGAGCTTTTGTAATACCCATCCATATAAATATTTATACTGGAAATATCTCAAAATGACGCCGTTCAAAAAATATTTACCGGAAGATTTAACCGTTGTTAATATTATAAAATTTTTATTACCAAATCTTAAAATATATATAAAAAGAAATATTAAGCTGATGAAAAAAAATAAAGTCGTCACAGATAAAATAACATAGGATGTGTCAGATTTAGGTGTAGTATAAACAAAAAAGCCTAAAAAGACGTGAAACTTTTTGTCTTTTTAGGCTTAAAATATCTCAAAACTCAAAACTTAAAAATTAATTCAGGCGAACCGCCCGAATTTATGCTCAGCCGAAACCGCTGCTATATCCGCCGCTTCCGCACGAACCGCCGGACGATCCATACCCGGAATCGTATCCGCTGCCGCAGCTGCTGAATGAGCTGACTCTTTTGACCGGTTTTTCTGCGCCGCATATCGGACATTTTATATCCTCCGCTTTATCGCTGAGTCTCTGATAAACTTCAAATATTTTTCCGCATTTTTTACATTCATATTCGTATATAGGCATAATAGCTCTTTTCCTCCTTTTATAACTTTTTAATGCGTCGTATTTTATTTTAATTAATCCTAATCTTATTAATATTATATCATATTTATAACGCTATCGCGAGTATATCTTTGAAATAATTATGCTGCATATTTTACAGCGTTCCGGTGACGAGTTTTATATAATATTTATCGGTATTGAGCTTGAATAACGTGTTTAGATAATTTAATTTAGCGGCCTTATATTCGTCGAGCGTCCTGTCTAAATTAATTAAGGTCGTCATGCCTGCTTTGTACCTGTTAGTCGTAATTCTAAGCGTCTGCTTGGCATTTAATGCGGCAAGCTTGGCGACGTCGGCGTTAAGCAAGTCTGTTTTATACTGCAAATATGCTTGTCTAACCTGCATTTTAATTTTGTCCTTTAAAAGCCCCTGGTATTCAAGCATCGTGTTGTATGAACTTTTAGATTTCTGCAAATTATTATAGTCGTAAAGCCCGGAAAAAATATTAAAATGCAGCATGACGGTAAAAGCATAGCTGTAGGAATCGTCCGGATGTATAGCCGGTCCGTTGCTGAAATAATCGTATCCGGCCATTAACTTGGGCAAAAATTTACCGTAAGCAGATTTGACGCCCAATTCCATATTTTTTTTGTTAAGCAGAAGCGCTTTATAATCCGGTCTTTTTCTAAATGCCGTTTTTTGCATAGATGAAATACTAACTGTTTTTCTTAACGGACTATTTTTTAGTTTGCTTGTAATTGCGTAGTTAGAATTTATAGGAAGCCCTATCGTTATATTTAAAAAGTATTTTGCCAGCCTGTAATTTTTTTCGGCGGACGCGAGTTTTTCTTTCATTTTTGCAACTTCTACTTTTGCCCTTAATACGTCGGAAGATACCACCTGTCCGGCTTTAAATAAATTTTCGGAAAGCGTTTTATAATTTTCTGCCGTTTTCAGCATGCTTTTCATCAGGTTGACGTATTTTTTAGCCAGTATAACGGAATAATATGCCTTTGCTACGCCGTATAAAACTTTCTGCTTAGTTTCGCTTAATCCTTTTTTTACAGACTGCATATGAAGTTGAGCCCTTTTATATCCAAAGTATATTTCTCCGCCCATAAATATCGGCTGTTCTATTGAAAACTCCGATTCGAAATTATGTATAATCCCCGGATTATTTAAAAAACTTGGACTGAAATACGATTGAACGTTCTGATTGGTCAATATTCTCTGATTCAGAACGTTTCCGAAAGCATATAAAGGGTTATCGGTGTTCATATAAATTTCGTCGAAATTAATTTTTGGAAAAAAACCGCTCATAGCTTCATTTTTCTCATATCCGGCGCCGTTAAGTTTAATTTTTTCCAATCTTAGCATTTTGTTGTATTTTAACG
>JAJYPL010000010.1 GCA_021795355.1 bacterium
GTATTAAATCTTTCGTAGAATATATTAATCAGAATAAAAATATTTTAGTTAAAGAACCTATTTTTATTACGGCGAAAAAAGACGACGTTATTACCGATATAGCTTTGCAGTATAACGACGGTTATTCGGAAATATTGTATTCATATGTTAATAATATAAATACAAGAGAGGGAGGAACGCATTTAGTAGGTTTTAAATCCGCATTAACAAGGGTAATTAATAATTATTACGTCGCCAATACAAATAACTTTAAAGATAGGGGCGGCAAACGCAACGAAACTATTCAGATATCCGGCGACGACGTGAGGGAAGGATTAACGGCGGTCATAAGCGTTAAAATGCCTAATCCGCAGTTTGAAGGACAGACTAAAACTAAGCTTGGAAACAGTTATATAAAAGGCATAGTAGAATCTTTATTGAACGAAAAATTAACCGAATTTTTCGACGAAAATCCTCAAACCGCCAAAATTATAGTAGAAAAAGCTTTAGATGCCGCAAGGGCAAGAGAAGCTGCAAGAAAAGCAAAAGAACTCGTAAGAAGAAAAAGCCTGCTCGATTTTTCTTCCCTGCCCGGAAAATTAGCCGACTGCCAGGAAAAAGATCCGGCGCAGTGCGAAATTTATATAGTAGAAGGAGATTCCGCCGGGGGCAGCGCCAAACAGGGCAGGGACAGAAAATATCAGGCTATTTTGCCTCTAAAAGGTAAAATTTTAAACGTAGAAAAGGCAAGGCTCGAAAAAATGCTCGGTTCCGAAGAAATTAAAATATTAATTACGGCGTTAGGCGGCGGCATTACTTCCGGAACTTCAAAAAAAGAAGAAAGTTTTTTTAATCTCGCCAAACTTCGCTATCACAAGATAATAATAATGACCGATGCCGACGTGGACGGTTCGCATATAAGAGCTTTGCTTTTAACTTTCTTTTACAGGTACATGAAAGAAATTATAGAAAACGGCTATCTTTATATCGCTCTTCCGCCGCTTTACAGGGTAAAAAGGGGAAATAATGAGGTGTATCTTAAAGACGACGAGAGTTTAGACGTTTTTATTATTAACGAATCTTTAAATTCTATAAGCGTATATAAGAAGCAGGAAAATGCCGCAGATATTATTTTAGACAAAAACTGGATAAAAGACTCTATAAATAAGATTAAAAACTACAGGAATCTTCTGGACAAATTAAATAAAACACATATATCCGGCGATGTAATCGAATATTTAATCGACAACGATATATCTTCAAAAGATCTGCTTAAAGAAGGACGGCAGGATAAGTTATCCGCCGTCTTAAATTTCCTAAAAGATACGGGATGCGCCGCCGAGTTAAAAAACGATGAAGATTTTGAAGATTATAATAAAATAACCGTAAAATTTAAAAATTTTATCCCTTCCGTTTATTTAGATAAAAAATTCTTGGAATCGGTAGATTATAAAACCGTATATAGTTTAGGAAAAGATATAAAGTCTCTTGAATTTTCAAACGTAGTTATCGTAGCCGAATCGAAAAAATACGAAATAAAAAATATGGGTGATTTTTACGATATTATTAAATCAAAAGCGCCCCAAAATATATCTATTCAAAGATATAAAGGACTTGGAGAAATGAATCCGGAACAGCTCTGGCAGACGACTATGAATAAAGAAACAAGGACGCTTATAAAAGTAAATATAAACGACCTCATTGAAGCCGACGGAATATTTGATATTCTTATGGGAGACAGGGTTGAGCCGAGACGCAAATTTATAGAAGACAATGCGTTGCAGGTAGTTAATTTAGATATCTAAAGAGTTTTAATTTTTGGAAGATTTTGTTTTTGCCTGAGCTTTCGGTTTTCTTTGCGAAGATTTGCTTGAATCCGCTGCCGGCGATTTTTTATTTTTAACCGCCGTTCTTTTTTTAACGGGTTTTTTTGTTTCTTGCGTTTTATTTTCGATAAGATTAGAACTCTTTATATTTACTTCGTGTTCAGGTTTATCGGCGTCGTGTTCGTTAATATCGTTAAGGGGATTTATCTGCTCTTTTAAGTCGGAAGAAGCTTTTTTAAACTCTCTTAAGCCTTTGCCTAATGTTTTTCCGAGTTCCGGCAGTTTAGAAGGTCCGAATATGAGCAAAGCTATTACCGCTATAATGATTAATTCCGGTGCGCCTATTCCAAACATAATATTTATACCTCGCTTTATTTTTTATTATATAACAGTTAATCGAAATATTCAAATTTATTTAAATACTTTAATCCTGCAATAGAAAATATATAGATGTTCCTTCTATACGTAAATTCTGCATAAACGGCATGCCGTTTATGCAGAAAATTAAATTTATATTGCGGGATTAAGGAAATACGTTGACAGAATCCAATTCTGTCGCAGTCACAAATCGATTATGCTATACGTAAACGATATTTTTTACAGTATTCAGGGTGAGTCTTCATATTCGGGCTATCCCTGTAAATTTATCAGGCTTGCCGGATGCAACCTGAGATGCGCTTACTGCGATACGCAAGAAGCGTTGGACATAAAAAATTCTAAGCCGCTCGGTATAGACGATATAATTAAATCGGCATGCGGCTCAGGCCCTGCCGGCGTAAAACTTATTGAAATTACCGGCGGCGAACCTATGCTGCAAAACGAATCGCTTGAACTTATGAACAGGCTGATCGAATTAAACTATACGGTTTTATTAGAAACAAACGGAACTATTAGCCTTAAAAAAGTGCATCCCGACGTTATTAAAATTATAGACGTAAAATGCCCGTCAAGCGGTCATTCAAAAGCATTTTTTTTTGAAAATTTAAAATATATAGGTCGAAACGACGAAATAAAATTTGTTATAGGAAACAAAGACGATTATGATTATGCGAAAAATTTTATAACGGAATACTCTCTTGGCCAGACAAGGCTGATATTCTCTCCCGTCGAAGGCGCCGTTTCGCACGGCGAAATTGCAGGGAAAATATTAAACGACGGACTTAACGTCCGGCTTGGGGTTCAACTTCATAAGATTCTGGGATTAAAGTAGTTTTTTATAATACCGGCAGTAGTTTTTTAAAAAACAGTCCGAACACTTTGGATTTCTTGCCATACAGTAAGTTCTGCCGTGGTAAATAAGCCATCTGTGCATTTTCATCCACAAATTGGAAGGTATTATTCCGGTAAGATCATTTTCCGTTTTTTCCGGCGTATCGGAATCGGCAAGCCCTAAGCGGTTTGCAACACGGAAAACATGGGTATCCACCGGAAAACGGTCTTCGTTAAAATATGTGCCGAGAATAACGTTTGCCGATTTTCGTCCAACTCCGGGCAGGGAAACCAAGGCATCGAAATTTGCAGGAACGTCGTCATTATATTTTTCGGAGAGAATTTTTGACGTTTCAATAAGATTTTTTGCTTTATTATGAAACATTCCGCAGGTTTTTATCTCGTCTTCAAATTCTTTCGGATTTTTTATTGCTAAATCGGAGGGCTTAGAATAAACTTTAAAAAGTTTATCGGTTATTATATTAACTCTTTTATCGGTGCACTGCGCGGAAAGAACTACGGCTACTAAAAGCTGAAAGGCATTATTAAAGTTTAAAAAAGGCTTTAACTCGCCGTAGTTCTCTTCAAAAAGATTTATAACCTTATCTGTATATCGATATTTCAATATTATTTAAAAAATTTTATAATATTTCAAAAACGTTAAAAAAATAAGAAATTTCAAATTTTGCGGATTCTATGGAATCCGAACCGTGAACCACGTTTCTTTCGATGCTTTCGGCAAACATTTTCCTGATAGTTCCTTCTTTCGCATCTTTAGGGTTTGTAGCTCCCATTATTTCCCTGTTTTTTAATATAGCGTTTTCGCACGACAGAACCATAGGAATAATAGGTCCTTCCGTCATAAAATCTACCAGGCTGGCAAAAAAAGGTCTTTCTTTATGTATATAATAAAAACCTTCAGCCTGTTTTTTTGTAAGGTGAACTTTTTTCATGGCTTTAATTTCAAAGCCGTTATCTTCAAATACCGAAATAATTTTGCCGGATAAACCCTTTTTTACGCCGTCGGGCTTAATTATGGAAAGCGTTTGCTCAATCATTAATGCTCCTTATTTTTTTATATTATTAACCTTTCTTAACCTCTTTTGCCAGCCTGAATCCGATTTCCAAGGCTTTTTTGTTATAGTCTTCAAATCCTTTAGGCACTCTTTTCATTAATGCTTTTTCAATAGAGTCGTGAGATACTATTCCGGATATTTCAACTAAAACCCCGAGAGATATAATGTTTAATCCTAAAAGTTTTCCAAGCTCTTCCCTTGCAGACTTAACCATATCAAGCACGTATAATTTGCCTTTTGCTTTAGAAAAGTCGGTTACCAGTTCTTTATCGACTATAACTATGCCGTCGTCTTTTACGTCGTTTATATACTTATTAAAGGCTTCCTGAGTTAAAGAAACCATATAATTAACTTTTGTAGCCTTAGGATATTCTATCGGGTCGTTGGATATAATAACTTCCGATTTGCTTGAGCCTCCCCTTGCTTCAGGTCCGTAAGACTGTGTTTGAACCGCATTTTTGTTTTCGTAAATTGCAGCTGCGTCCGCCAAAATAATACCCGCTAATATCAGACCCTGTCCTCCGGAGCCGGAAAACCTGAATTCTATTCTGTCGCTCATATTGATAACCCTCTTTTATAATTATTATTTTGTTTTTAATAATTCTAATTTTTTATGATATTCCCCGCAAAATTCAGGCCTGTCTTTTGCCTCAAACAATATTCCGGTTTTAAATCTTCCGGCAAGTTCTTCCGGAGACATATTTTCGGCGGAACGCGCGGGAACAGCTTTTTCTTTCTGATATTTAATCATTTCCACCGGAGATTTCATTTTATTTCTTCTTCCGTAGGAAATGTGGCAGTTAGTTATAACGTCTAATACCGAAAAGCCTGTATGGTTTAATGCATCGACCATAAATTTTTCAAGCTGGACGGCATGGTAAGAAGTCGATCTGCCTACCCAGGTCGCTCCTGCGGCTTGAGCTAAATTACATACGTCGAAAGGAGGCTCGATGCTGCCGAAAGGCGTCGTAGTAGCAAAACTATCAAGCGGCTGAGTCGGAGAATACTGTCCGCCCGTCATACCGTATGTATAGTTGTTAAAAACGATCAAGGTCATATCGATATTTCTTCTTGCGGCATGAATAAAATGGTTTCCGCCGATAGCAAGAGCATCCCCGTCGCCGGAAATAGTAATAACTTTAAGTTTCGGTTTATACATCTTCATGCCTATAGCAAAAGTCAGAGCCCTGCCGTGAGTAGTGTGAATCGTATTAAAATCTACGTAGCCCGGAAGCCTCGATGCACAGCCGATACCAGAAGTTATGACTACCTCGTCTTTAGAATAGCCGCATTTATGTATCGCCCTTAAAAGAGCTTTTAAAATAATTCCGTCTCCGCATCCCGGACACCATATATGCGGCAAAGTATTTTTACGCAGATAATAATCATAATTAAATTTTGTTTTTATCATTTTTAAATCTCCCTGATTTAAAATTATTAATTTTCTGAGACTTCTTTAATTTTTGCAAGTATATTATCAGGAGTTATAGGCTCGCCGTTAACAATATGCAATCCGTAAACTTTACTTCCGCACGCAGTACGCTGAACTTCTAAAATTACCTGTCCCATATTCATTTCTACGACTAATATTTTTTTAATTTTTTTAGAAAGATTGGAAATCTGTTCATCAGGGAAAGGCCAGATAGTGATAGGCCTAAACATTCCCACTTTAATACCTGCGGCTCTAGCCATAGAAATTGCCTGCCTTGCCGATCTTGAGGTTGATCCGTATGCTACTATAAGAATATCCGCGTCGTCAGTCTGAAATTCTTCAAATTTTTCGATATCTTTAATGTTTTTATAAATTTTATCTATAAGCCAGTTTTGAGCATTTTGAATAATATCGGTTTTTTGAGACGGAAAACCTGTTTCGCCGTGAATAAGACCCGTAACGTGGTAGCGGTAACCTTCTCCCATTGGAGCAAGGGGCGTAACTTTGCCGGAAGTATAATTATATGGATTATACTTCTCAGGCGGAACATCGGGAAGTTTAACATCAATTACTTCAACTTCGCTTTTATCCGGAATTACAACTTTTTCTCTCATATGCCCTATTATTTCGTCAGTTAATATAACGACAGGTGTTCTGTATTTTATAGCTAAATTAAATGCGCGAATAGTTTCATAAAGAGATTCGTTAACGCTTGAAGGTGTAATTGCTATTACGGCATGGTCGCCGTGCGTTCCCCATTTAGCCTGCATAACATCGCCTTGAGCCGGAAGCGTGGGAAGTCCGGTGGAAGGTCCGCCTCTCATAACGTTGACTATTACGCACGGTATTTCGCACATTGAAGCATATCCTATATTTTCTTGTTTAAGAGACATGCCTGGGCCAGAAGTGGCAGTAATAGTTTTTGCTCCTCCAAGAGCCGCCCCTAATATAGCGCCCATTGCGGCGATTTCATCTTCCATTTGAAGGAATACTTTTCCTATTTTAGGAAGTTTGCTTGATAAAATTTCCGCTACTTCCGAAGAAGGAGTTATGGGATATCCCGCAAAAAAATCGCATCCGGCGATAACGGCGCCTTCCGCAACCGCTTCGTTTCCCTGCATTAATTTTATATTCTTACTCATATTTTGATTTCCTCCGTTATTAACTATGTTTTATTCTACGCTAATCGAAAAATCGGGACATAAATATTCGCAAATATTGCATTTTGTGCATTTAGAAATATCTACAACTTCAGCCACCTCTTTATTCATAACGAGGACGCCTTCGGGACAGAATGCAACGCAGATTTCGCATCCTTTGCAGTAATTAACGACTATATCGATTTTTACGTCTTCTTTTTTCCCTTTTCCCGAAACTTCCTTAATAGTAAGATTATTTTTTGTTTTGACCTCGGTTTCTATGCCTTCGCATACAACATAGTTGGCAGGACTTAACGCAGCCGTATTATTTTCGTTTTTATTCGTTTTAATACTTTCTTTTCCGGTCACTTTAGCCTCCTATAAAAAAGTTAATTAAAATTATTAAATTAAATACTTAAAGCTTTTTTGACGGTTTCTGCGATAACCGAAGGATTGTCGGCAATATGAATTCCGTTTTTTTCCATAGTTTTAAGTTTATCCGACGCGGTTCCTTTTCCGCCTGAAATTATTGCGCCGGCATGTCCCATTCTTTTGCCTGCCGGAGCGGTTTTGCCGGCGACAAATCCAATTACGGGTTTTTTCATATGGTTTTTAACGTATTCCGAAGCCTCTTCTTCTGCTGTTCCGCCGATTTCTCCAATCATAACTACGGCATCGGTTTCAAGGTCTTGTTCAAACATTTTTAAAAAAGAGATAAAAGGAGAGCCTATTATAGGGTCGCCGCCGATCCCTATGCATGTCGTTTCGCCGAAACCTGCTTTAGTAAGCTGGTTCACGGCTTCATAAGTAAGAGTGCCGCTTCGCGACAATACCCCTACGCGCCCTTTTTTATGAATAAAACCGGGCATTATTCCTATTTTGCATTCGTCCGCGGTGATAATACCGGGGCAGTTTGGACCTATCATAAAAGATTTTGAGCAGTTAAGCGCCGCTTTTACGTTAAGCATATCGATAACGGGTATTCCTTCGGTAATGCATACTATTAACGGTATCTCTGATTCTATGGCTTCTATGACTCCGGCCGCCGCAAAACCTGCGGGAACGAAGACCATAGTCGCGTCGATTTTATGCTCTTTTTTAGCTTCTTTTATAGTATTGTAAACAGGAACGGAATCGTTGAACAGGGTTTTACCTTTAAAAGGAGTTACTCCTGCTACGACTTTAGTGCCGTATTCAATGCATTTTTGAGCATGAAACGAACCTTCTTTGCCGGTTATGCCCTGTACTAAAACATTCGTGTTTTTATTTACGAGAATACTCATAAAATTAATCCTTTAATAAATTATTATTATTTAAAATAAAGACGTTATCAACCGTTAACTATTTTTGAAATCTTTTTAGCTCCGTCGGCAAGGCTTTCGGCAGATACGAAGTTCATGCCGGAATTTTCTATAATTTTCGCCGCCCCATCCGCATTAGTTCCTTCAAGTCTTACGACTACCGGAAGTTTTAAACCTATATTCTTAGCCGCGGATACTACGCCTTCTGCAACCATATCGCATTTTACGATACCGCCGAAAATATTTATAAAAATTCCTTTAACGTTTTTGTCCGACAAAAGGATGTTAAAGGCCGTTTCAACCCTCTTTGCGTCTGCGGTGCCGCCGACGTCTAAAAAATTTGCCGGAGCTGCTCCAAATTCTTTAATAGTATCCATCGTAGCCATAGCCAAACCTGCTCCGTTTACCATGCATCCCACGTTTCCGTCTAACTTTATATAATTTAACCCTACGCTTTTTGCTTTCACTTCAAGCGGCTCTTCTTCGTCTTCGTCGATTAAATCTTTAAAATTAGGATGCCTGAAGTCGGCATTATCGTCCAATATTATTTTAGCGTCGAGCGGAATAAATTCGTCTGCTCCGGTTAATATAAGCGGATTAATTTCGAGCATAGACATATCTTCAGCTATAAATGCCCCGTATAAAAGATTAATAAGCTTGGAAAACCCGCCGAATAAATTTTTATCTATACCTAAAAATAAAGACATTTCAAGAATATGGTAAGATTTTAAACCGTACAGGGGATTAACCGAAACCGTCAATATTTTTTCAGGATGGTTTTTTGAAACTTCCTCTATTTCCATTCCGCCTTCGGCGCTCAGAACGAATGCTATTGCCGCATTTTTTCTGTCGACCGTAAGAGACAAATAAAATTCTTTTATAATTGATGCACCTTCCTCGACCAAAACCTTTTTGACTAATTTTCCTTCTTTGCCGGTTTGAGCCGTTACAAGGTTCATTCCTATCATTTTTTCTGCAATGGATTTTGCTTCGTCGGCAGATTTTGCTATCTTAACTCCGCCGCCTTTGCCTCTTCCGCCTGCATGAACCTGCGCCTTAACCGCAGCTACCGAAGACGATAAAGTTTTATACGCATTGTAAACTTCTTCCGGTTTAAAGCATAAAATAGATTTAAGGGTTTTAATCCCATGCTTGTTTAATAATTCTTTTGCCTGATATTCATGAATATCCATAGTTATAATTCCCGTATAGTTAAATTTGAATTATTGTTTTTATTTATTAAACTTATCTTTATACTTTTCTCTGCCCTCTTCGTAAAGGTCTCCGCCGTAAACGTCGTTTACTACTATTGCAGGAAAATCGACTACCGTAAGCTTTCTTACGGCTTCAGACATCAGGTCTTCATATGCTATAACTTTACTTGATGTTATTGTTTTCGATATTAAAGCGCCTGCGCCGCCTATTGCCCCAAAATAAACGGCTTTGTATTTTTTCATAGCTTCTTTTACTTCTGCGGATCTTTTACCTTTTCCGATCATGCCTTTTAAACCCCGTTCCATAAGAATGGGGGCATATTTATCCATTCTGTAGCTTGTGGTCGGTCCTGCAGAACCGATAACTTCCCCTGGTTTTTCGGGAGTCGGCCCAACGTAGTAGATTATCTGGCCTTTAAGTTCAAACGGAAGCGGTTTATTTTCTTCGATCAGTTTGACTAACCTGGAATGAGCCGCATCTCTTGCCGTATATATAGTTCCGCTGATAAGAACATCATCGCCCGTTTTTAAGTTTAATATAATGTCGTCGTCTAAAGGAGCAGTTATTTTTATTGGATCCATATTATATTTTCTATCAAGTTATGTCATTACAATCAATCTCATTTTAGATTGCAATGACCGTATTAAACTAAATAATAATTTCCGAGTGCCTGTGCGAATGGCATTCGACGTTTAATGCAACCGGCATGCTTGCAATATGACAGGGTTCTTTTGTTATATGAACCCCTAAAACGGTGCAGACTCCGCCGAATCCCATAGGTCCGGTTCCTATATTATTAATTTTTTCAAATATAATTTTTTCCATTTCCGCCAATTCAGGATCGGCGTTAGGCTTGTTCAGTTTTCTAAAAAGTGATTTTTTAGCAAGAATAGCCGACCTTTCAAAGTTTCCCCCTATTCCGATGCCGACTATATTAGGAGGGCATGGGTTAGGTCCCGCCGAACGCATTGTTTCGACGGCAAATTCGATTATTCCGTCTTTTCCGTCGGAAGGGCGCATCATCCTAAGGGCGCTCATGTTTTCGCTGCCGCCGCCTTTTGCGGCATACATTATTTTAATTTTTTCGCCGTCCGTAAATTCGTAATGAATTATCGCGGGAGTGTTATCGCCGACGTTTTTTCTGGAAAGCGGATCGCACGTCGATTTTCTTAAAAATCCTTCCGAATATCCCGACCTTGTGCCTTCATTTATTGCGTCCGTTAAGTTTTTGCCCTTGACGGATACTTCTTTGCCTATTTCGACGAAAAAAACCGCAAGACCGGTATCCTGGCATAAGGGTTTAGATTCGTTTTTTGCAATTTCGGCATTTAATAAAATTTTGCTCAAAACCGTTTTGCCCTGTTCGGATATCTCCCGTTCAAAGGCAGTTTTAAGTCCGTTATACGTATCTTCGGGCAAGTTGACGCTGGAGTGAATTATTAAATTTTTAACGGCGTTTGAAATTTCTTCGGATTTGATAATCCTCATAATATATAGATAAATTTTATAATTATTTTTTCGGTTATATATATTTTACATATTTTTAAAATTAATTCAAGTAAAAAATAAACCGTTATTATAAATTTTTATGAATGCAAAAAACGTTAGTCGTATCGCAGGCAGATAATTCGGGCTGAATTACCGTGTGATTTATATTAAATTTTTCCTCCATAACGTCTTGAATGTTATTTATAATACAGCAAATATCCGAAGATTTAACTACGGTCGGCTCGACGAGTACGTGTGCGCTCATAAGCTTAAAAGATTTAGACATGCTCCATATGTGAAGGTCGTGAACGTTTTTTACGCCCGGAGTTTTTAATATTTCTTCTTTGACTTGGGTAAAATCAATTTCTTTCGGCACTCCTTCAAGCAATATGTTTATAGTTTCGTTAATCACAGAAAATGCGCCTAAAGCGAGCAGGGGCGATATCATAAGGCTTATAATCGGATCTATATAATAATAACCGGTTAAATAAATAATTATTCCGCCGGCAATAATCGATAAAGAAACCAAAGAATCGCCGAGTATATGGAAAAAAGAGCTTTTAAGATTTAAATTATGATGCATTCCGCCGTGTATTTTAAAACCTATAAAACCGTTAATAATTAAGCTTATAAGGGGAAAAATAATCATAATATTTGAATTTATTTTTTCGGGGTGCATCAGCCTTAAATAGCTTTCGTATATCAAAATGACGGAAAGCATAAGGAGTAAAAGGGAATTTAGAAGAGCGGCGAGTATTCCTATTCTGTGATAGCCGTAAGTATTTTTTTCAGAAGGACTTTTTCTTACCTGTATCTGGGCAAACCATGCCAAAAAAAGCGACGTCGCATCGACTAAAACATGTCCGGATTCGGAATATAATGCCATGCTTTTAGATAATACGGCGCCGGTAAATTCAATCGCCAGTATTAACAAGGTCAGCAAAAAAGCTAATTTCAGTTTTTTTTCGGTTTGAAATGTTTCGGTAAAGAGGTGCAAGGAATGACTATGGTCGTGATTAAGTCCATAGTCGTGATTATGGTTACGGCTGCCGCTATGATTATGAATCTCCTTGTGTACGCCGTCTTCATTATCATCGTAATAACAGATATTATCCATAATTAAAAAATTATAGCATATTTTTAAACGAAGTGCTAAAAATCGATTTGAGTGCAGACGCTATAAAAAATACCGATTTAAAAAATATTTATAAATTATAATATCCTGTCATTGCGGGCATATCTTTTATTGCATAACATAAAAGCCGTTGGCTTTTATAAACGCTGTCAAAGATATGTCCGCAATGATGCCTTTATATTTGTCGATTCATTCTTTACCGGCATAAAAAATTCTAAATCGGGATTTGGACCGCAATAAGTAATTGCTAACGGCAGGCTAAATTTAGTAAAATAACAACATAATGAAGAAAGAAGAAAAAGAAACTATTTCGCTTTTAAGTTTTTCCCATTTTTTTTGCCATGTAGCCATACTTACATATCCGGCAATATTAATACTTATTAAAACTAAATTTAACGTAAACTATGAAACGCTTGGAGCTATTGCAGGCATTTACCTTTTTTTATTCGGCGCCGGATCATTGCCCGTAGGTTTTATCGCGGATAAAATAAAAAAGAAACATATTTTGCGGATTTATCTCGGCGGAATGGCTTTATTTTCTTTTACGGCGGCTTTAGCGCCTAATTTTTTTATTTTCTCGCTGTCTATAATATTTATGGGGCTTATAGGGAGTATTTATCATCCGGTAGGTTTAAGCATGATGTCGTTTATAGGAAGCGATAAGCTCAGGGCGTTTGCGATACACGGCATAGCCGGCACTCTCGGAGTAGCTTTAAGCGCGGGTTTTGCCGGAATACTCGGGTATTTTTTCGGATATAATTTTCCGTATATGATACTCGGCATAATTTTTTTAATACTCTTAGCTTGGTCTTATATACTGAAACTGCAGGCTTCTGGCGGCAATGCAGCATCCGAAATAAAAGAAGGGAGCGAAATAAAAGAAGGTTCGTCAAACATAAAAGCTTTTCTTAAAGAATTTTTTCATTTAAACCTGATTCTGATTTTTATAGCCGAGTTTTTGAACGGATTTGTTTTCCAGGGCGTGTTTTCTTTTTTGCCGGCTTATATCGGCACCGAACTTAAAAACTATATCTTTTTTCATAATCAAGCCGCCGCGGCAGGAGGGTTTTTTGTAACTATCGCTCTTCTGGTAGGAGTTTTTTTTCAGTATAACAGCACCAGAATAACAAAGAACTATAAATCTAACAGAGCTTTTGCTTTTTTAGTGTTAATAAGCGGAATTTTTCTTTTAATTTCCGGTTTTACCCACGATATTTTACTTTTTATATCTATTCTTGCGTTTTCCGCTTTTAATTTCTCTATAAACCCTATTTCAAACCTTATGATAAGCGAAAACGCCGATGAAAAATTCAGGGCGGCGGCATACGGCATTTTTTTCTTTTCCGGTTTCGGCATAGGTTCGGTCGCAGCCCCCATAGGCGGAATAATAGCTCAAAAATTTGCGCTTCACTGGATTTTTGCCCTATATGGAGTTATACTTCTTATATCTTTCGGAGTATCTTCGGCGATTAAGGAAGGAAAATACAAATAAACTCAAATAAAAAAAATGAAAATAAGTATAATAAGGAGGATGTTATGCCTATAAAGAAAATTTCAATAGGTTTTATAGGGGCAGGTAATATGGCTTACGGACTAATAAAAGGAATAACCGGGTCGAAATCCATAGGCCTAAAAATTTTTATTTACGATACCGATCCGTCGAGAGCAGACTTCGTAAAAAACGCCCTTGGAGTAAATTCTTTAAACAGCATAGGCGAAGTAGTCGAAAATTGCGATATCGTTTTTATAGCCGTAAAACCGTATTCGGTGGAAAGCGTCGTCGAAGTTGCGGCGGGGACTTTAAATAAATTGAAAAACAGGAATAATATTCCCGTTTTTGTTTCAATTGCCGGAGGGGTAAAAATAGATTTTATAGAAAACATATTTAAAAAGACGCTTAAAAACAACCTTGCTTTAAAAATATTCAGAATTATGCCTAATATAAATTCTTTGGCAGGAAAAGGAATGGGCGCAATGTGTTATAACGCCGACGCATCCGAGGAGGATATAGCCGAAGTTGCTAAAATAATTGAATTGTCGTCGAAAATTATTCTTTTGGACGAAAAATATTTTGACGCCGTAACCGCTCTTAGCGGAAGCGGCCCTGCTTACATTTTTTTGATTGCGGAAGGACTTATAGAGGCGGGAGTTAAACTTGGACTTCCTAAGGATACGGCAAAAGAATTGACCGTGCAGACTATACTCGGCTCCGCCGAACTCTTAAACAGCCCCGAATTTTCTAAGACTTCGACGAAAGATTTAAAAGATATGGTAACTTCGCCGGGCGGAACTACGGCATACGGACTTGCAAAATTAGAAGAAGGACGCATTAAATATGTTCTGGATTCTGCCGTCAATGCGGCATATTTAAGAGCAAAAGGATTGGTGTAGGGCAAAACGCTAATTAGAGATATTTATAAATTCTAATATTGTGTTATGTATTGTCAGTCATTGGAGCATATCTTTGACTGCGTTTATAAAAGCCAACGCTTTTATGCCGGTAAAGATAGTCGCAATTACTGTCTTTAATCAGGTTGCGGCAGATTATATTCTTTTAAAATTTGCAAAAGTTTCTGCACCGGAAGACCAAGCACGTTTTCAAACGAACCGCTATACGATTCTACTATCCCGTTTTCGTCTTGAATTCCGTAACTTCCGGCTCTGTCGAAAGGCGGATTGTCCGATATATAAGAATTTATTTCTTTATCGCTTAACGGTTTTATGGAAACGAAAGTTTTATCGTGATCGGTTAAAATTATATTTTTATCGTTGTTTACTATGCTTATTCCTGAATAAACTTCATGCGTTTTTCCGGCAAGCTCTTTTAGCATATTAAAAGCATCTTCTAAATTAAGAGGTTTTCCGTAAGCTTTGCCGTTAAAAAAAATAACGGTGTCCGCACCTATAATATAGCCGTTTTTGTAATTAACGGCAACGCTTTTCGCTTTCATTAAGGCTAATTGCCGGACGAAATTTTCTATAAAGATATTTTCTTTTAATTTTAAATCTTCAAAATTAGGTTCAACGGCAATATTATGATTTACGGCAATAAAATTAAATCCAAATTTTTTTAATAACGATATTCTTCTTTGGGAAGACGAAGCAAGAATGTATAACGGATCCATATTTTATTATTTTTTTAATTTCGGAGGCCTGATGCCGAATATTACGGTGCCTAATCTTATGATCGTCGCTCCTTCTTCTATTGCGGCTTCAAAATCGCCGGACGTGCCCATGGAAAGAACCGTAAGCTTTTGTTTATAAACGGATTTTGAGTTTATTTCGCCTAAAAGCTCTTTTAACTGCTTAAAGTATTTCCTGCTTTCGCTTTCAAGCGGCGGCATAGCCATAAGTCCTGCGACTTTAATATGCTGAAATTTATTTATTTCGGATATTAAACCGTTTAATTTTTCGGGCAATATTCCGCCTTTTGTTTTTTCTCCGGCAAGATTTACTTCAATTAAAATATTAGAGGTTATATTTTTTGCGGCCGAATGTTTTTCTATAACTTCCGCAAGTTCGATGCCGTCCGCCGAATGTATTAAATCGACCTTTCCTATAATATATTTTACTTTATTTTTTTGTAAACGTCCTATAATATGCCAGATAATATCTTTATTTTGGCTGAGCGCTTCAAATTTTGGCAGAAATTCCTGAACGTAATTTTCTCCGAAAACTTTTATTCCGCTTCTTGCGGCTTCCATTATTTCCTCTGCAGTTCTTGTTTTTGAAGCCGCAAGAAGCGTTATATCGGAAAAATTCCGTCCGCTTTTTAAGGCGGCAATTTTAATCTTTTCGTTAATGCTATTTATATTGTCCGATGTCGGAATGTTTATCATCTGCCTCTTTTCAGAAGTTCCATCGCTTTTTTCAGGCTTACCTGCATCCTATTGAAAGATTTGGCAAGCGAACCTATCTCGTCGTTTCTCGGATGAGCTATTTCTTCTTCAAAATGCCCCTTAGATATTTCGTCGGCTAATTTCGACATCTTTGCTATCGGCTTAATTATTGCGCTTTTTATAATAAAATAAAGGAATAAAATTATAAGAACTATAAAAATTACTCCGATTATTAAAGTTTCTTTTGTAAATATTTTTTGGGAATTTCTTAACGGACTTAAAGAATAAACTAATTTAATTCCTCCAAGAACATCACCCTGCGATGCGTTTATATGACAGCTAAGGCAGTCTATGCTTCTTGAATTGGTTTTTGCGACGAAAGGCACGCCGACTTTAAGTTCATACGGCAGCCCTTTTCTATAAATAATTTTAGTTATCGTTTTAGTAGAATTTAATATTTCTTTATCGAAAGAGGATTTGGGCATTTCTTCCTTAAGGCCAGCTCCGAATTCTTTATTTACGAGACTGCCCCTTATGACCTGAAAGTCCGTAATGCCTTTTATTTTTTTATAAATAGAAAAAAGCTGTTTCCTATCCTTTTTTTTCATTATAGTTCCGTTAAGCATCATAGCATTTAAACTTGAAAGCGTAGTTTTTGCCGTTACTATCGCATCGTGCTTAGTCAGCGATACGGTAAGGTTTCTTTGAAGATTGTAAGTATTATAAGAAATTAAAGCTATAGGTATAATAACTAAAAGCACCAAAGGAACGATAATTTTAGTTTTGATAGATACGTCTTTAAAGGCTTGAAAAATGCTTTTTGACATAAGACACCTCGAAAAAAATTAAATTAAAATAATATAATTTAATAAATATTAATAAATAATATATAATAATAATTTAATTTTTTTATAAAATCAAATTATTATTTTTCAGCCTTTTCAGGCAATGTCCATGACGCATATTCGCACTTGGGATAGTTAGAGCAGCTGAAAAATTTTCTTCCCTTTTTCGTTCTTTTTTCTACAAGATAGCCGCCGCATCCCGTAGGACAAGGTATTTTGGATTGATTAATTTTTACCGGAATCGGCTTAATATTTTTGCACTCCGGGTATCCGCTGCATGAAAGAAATTTTCCGTATCTGCCCGCTTTTATTACCATAGGTTTTCCGCATTTTTCGCAGATTTCTCCGGTTTCTTCATTTTCCGGCTCTATATTTTCGCCGTCTTGACTTACTTTTTTTATTTCTTTGGTGTTTTTGCACTCAGGGTATCCGCTGCATGCAAGAAACTTACCGAACCGCCCCATTTTTATTACCATAGGTTTTCCGCATTTTTCGCAGATTACGTCGGTAGGTTCGGACGAACCCTTGATGTTTTTTATATTAACTTTGGCGTCTTTAAAGTTTTTCATAAATTTATCGTAAAAATCGGTCAGCAGTTCTTTTCTTTTTATCAGTCCGTTTTCAACGTCGTCTAATTTTTTTTCCATATTTGCGGTAAATTTTAAATTTATTATATCGGAAAAACCGGATTTTAAAATATCCGACACCGTCATTCCCAGCTCGGTAGGCTTAAATTTTTGGGTTGCGCTCCCTTTTTTTGCGGTATCCGCCGATTCCGTAGTCATTACGACGTAATCTTTGGTCTTAATGTTTGCTATTATGCTCTGGTAAGTAGAAGGCCTTCCTATGCCGTTTTCGTCTAAAGCCTTTACCAAGCTTGCTTCGGTGTATCTCGGCGGAGGAGAAGTAAAATGCTGAAAAACGTCGGCTTTTTTTATGGAAGCGGGGTCGCCTTTTGAAAGCAGTTCGAATATTTTAATTATGGAAGAAGGATTTTTTTCGTTTTGCGTTTGAACGCCGCTTTCTTCTTCTAAAGCCTCTTTGTTTTTTAGATTTTCGTTGATAACTTTCTGAAAACCGTCGAATTTTAATATGCTTTCGGTAGTTTTAAAAATATATTCGTCTTTTTCTTTATTTTTGCCGATATACGCTCCTTTTAGCGTCAGCGCGTACTGGTCGTATATGCTCTGGCTCATAAAAGATGCGGTAAAATAAGTCCAAATAAGATTGTATAATTTGTACTCGTCCGGGCTTAGGTATGCTTTAATTTTTTTCGGCGTCAGTAAAATATTAGTCGGCCTTATAGCTTCATGAGCATCCTGGACTTTTTTGGCATTTGCGGCCGGTTTGCTTTTTCTGGGGGAGTTTTTGTCGGCAATATAGTCTAAGCCGTAAACTTCATTTATAAATTTTTTAGCGGACGATGCCGCTTCGTCGGATATTCTCGTAGAATCGGTTCTCATATAGGTAATAAGACCTACCGGTCCGAGAGATTTTTTGCTTACGTCTTCCACCGCCCCTATTTCGATGCCTTCGTATAGTTTTTGCGCTACGGACATCGTTTTCTTTACCGGAAAACGAAGTATTTTTGCGGCTTCCTGCTGGAGCGTGCTGGTTATCAGCGGCAGAGGCGCTTTTCTATAGGTCTGCTTTTTCGATATGTCTTCGATAGAATAATCGTTTTTTATCGAAAGGAGCCTGTTTTTTAATTCTTCGGCCTCTTTTTCGGATTTAATTTCAGGGTCTTTTCCGTTTATTTTAAAGAGTTCGCCTTCGATATCCGTAGAAAATTTTTGCTTGCCTCCGCCTTGAATTTCAAATAAAGCCGTTACCGTCCAGAATTCTACCTTTACGAAAGCGTTTATCTCTTTCTCTCTTTCGACGATAAGATACAGGGCGACGGATTGAACTCTGCCGGCGGAAAGACCCCTTCTTACTTTATCCCATAGAAAAGGGCTTAAGTTGTAACCGACGAGACGGTCTAAAATTCTGCGCGCTTTTTGGGATTCGTACATAGATTCGTTTAATGCGGCAGGATTTTTTATGGCCTCCAAAACTTTATCTTTAGTAATTTCGTGGAAAAGAACCCTTTTTATTTCCGGCTTTTTGCCGTTAATTTCGTCTATAATCTCTTTTATATTCCAAGCTATGGCTTCCCCTTCGCGGTCGGGATCGGGCGCCAGATAAATAACGTCGGCTTTTTTTGCAAGTTTTTTAATTTCGTCGACGGTTTTTTCCTTCCCTTTTATTATTTCGTATTTAGGTTCGAAGCCGTTTTTTATATCAACCCCTATAGAACTTTTCGGTAAATTTTTAATATGTCCGACCGTCGCTTTGACTATAAAATCGGGTCCTAAATATTTATTTATAGTATTTGCTTTAGAAGGAGATTCTACGAGAACTAAATTTTTCATATTTTTTTTATAATTCCTCCCGGCAGCCTTTCTATTTCCGAATTTATTTCAAGGATAGAAAGAGCCCTCATAATTTCATTTTCATTTGCTTTTAATCTAATATTGCTTAGTTTCAATAAATTGTCAATAGTAATGTTTTCATTTATTAAAGAATTTATTATAAAACTATTGATTGCTTCGTATTTATTTTGTCCGTCCGTCTCGTAAGCGGCGCAGTCTTTTTTGGCATTAGCGGTTATAGTTATATTTTTTTTGTAATTTTCTTCGCCGAGAAAAATTTTTACTTTCTTGTCCTCGTCTTTAAATTTTTTTATTAAACTTGAAAGGGAACTGTTATGCGACAGATAAAGTATAACCATCTCTATCGACAAATGAAAAGCGAGGCTGTTTCTTAAGGCAAATCCGTATTTTGAATTTTTTGCAAAAGGATCTAAAGCCGAAATTTGCGGAAATTTAAGATTTAATTGCTTCGGTTTATTTTTATATGCCGATTTTAATAGAGAATAGGGCTGAATTATTAAAATAAAAATATCTTCGGTTAATTTATCCGAAAACTTTTCGATAAAATCGTTATCCGCATATTCGTGCATTCCGATGCATAAAAAAGAAAATTTTTGATTTCCCGCTTTATCTTTGCAGTAAAAGTAAAGTTCGTTTAATAAAGACGAATCGGGTTTAAAAACATCAGCGCCCCGATATCTGGACGACGTTATAAATAATCCTTCGTTCAATTTTTGCGATGAAGGAGATGAAGGATTAGTATAAAAATCTTCAAATAAATCTTCGGGGTCGTATATATGCAAAAATTCGGGCAGAGAAGGGGAAATATTTTGTTTGCCGACGTAATTCACGATACGTGAAGTTTTTAACGGCGTTATTTTTGATTCGTTTAATAAATTTATTTCTTTTTCGGCGCCGCTTTTCAGTATTTCATAAAAATCGTACTTTTTTAAATCAAGGGTATCGGGCGCAGCCGTTTTTTTACGGGCGGATTCTTTTATAAGCCCTTCCGACTTTGCGTTTATGCATATCCTGTAATTCTTATACGATTCTAAATCTTCGGCATTCATAATAATAAAATAAAATTAAAAAAAATTAAATTACGATAAATTGGATTGACTGCGGTAAAGATAAGTTGTATAAATAATACAAAGAGCAATTATAAATATAATAATAATTAAATTGTTATCAAAATACAATATGAATAGAAGTAAAATTTTATTTCTTGTTTCGGTAATTTTTTTTACTATTTTTGTCTTTTCGGTATCCGGATGCAAAAGCGCTGCCGCTAAAGACGGCAATGCATTAAATAAAGGAGCGGTTATAAGAATAGCATTGGTAATGCCCGTGGAAGGCAGGTATGCTTTTTTCGGAAAGCAGTTTGTAAACGGAATGCTTTTGAGTTTAAAAAGAAGCGGAGCCTCTGAGGTAAAATTCATTATAGTAAACCTGCCGTTAAGCGCCGGCAAAACAAGCATATACGGTTTGTTCAAGTCCTTAAGCAAAAAAGGCGTTTCGGCTATAATCGGGCCTCTTTTTGCCGGACAGTTGAAATATTTTGCAAAATATTCCGATGAATTTAAAATTCCGGTAATTACTCCCTCGCCGGTAGCCGCTAAAAAAGATTTATTGCATTATGCTTTCAGCTACGGCATGACGTTAAAACAGGAGATTAAAACTGAAATTAAATATGCCGGAGAGCAGGGCGTAAAGTCTGTTTCGGTTATATATCCCGATTACGGATACGGTCCGAAAATTTTAGAATATATTAATGATTTTGCAAAAAAATACGGCATCAATTTATTAAATCAAACTGCATACGGGGAAAATACCGTTGATTTTTTCGATAATTTTAACAATATAGTCACATTTAACGGCATAAGCAATCTTCATGTATCCGCAGCCGAAAAAGCGGAACTTGGAATAACTAAATACGACCTTATGCACGGTATAACTCAGTCTAAACCGGATATTCCGTTTGACGGCCTTTTCGTAATAGGCGGAAATTCAAAAATGAAACTGATTTTAACGCAGATGGTATATTATAATATTACCGGTTTTCCGATATTCGGGCTTAGTTCTTTAGATTCAAGCAGGTTTATAGAGAAAAACGGTTTTTATATGGAAAATTCTATTTTTCCGGACGGATTTTTCAGGCATGCGGACAATAAAACCGTTAAAAATTTTTCGTCGGTCTATAAACAAACGTACGGAAAAACTCCGAATATTCTAAGCGCCGAAGGCTACGACATAGGAGGAATTATTATTAAAGCTGCCGGTATCGTTAATTTATCCAGAGATAATTATGCACGGGGAATAAAATTTTACCGCGCTATTTTAAAAATTAAAAAATTTAAAGGCGTATGCGGCATAGTCAGCCTGAAAAATAATATATTCAAAAAGCCGCTTTATCTTTTTAACTATAAAAACGGTAAAATTTATATATTAAAAAATCCTTTGGAGGGGTAATAATGGAACTGTTTGAAGCCATAGGATCGAGGACGTCCAAAAGAGATTTCGAAGACAAGCCCGTCCCCAGAGAAATTATAGATAAAATACTTAAATCATCGCTGAGGGCTCCTTCATGGGCAAATTCTCAGCCTTGGGAGATAGCAGTTTCAACCGGTAAAACCTCAGAATTTATTAAAACAAATCTTTACGAACTTGCAAAAAACTGCACCCCTATTAATCCGGATTATCCTTTTCCCGATTCCTGGCCGGAAAAGCAGGGCAATAATATGTTTGAAACCGGCAGACGCAGGTTTGAATATATCGGCATTAACAGGGACGACAAAGAAAAAAGAACCGAGTTTTCGCTTCGCAACTATGTTTTTTTTCATTCCCGGACTGCAATTTTTATATATATGGATGAAAATTTAGGTTTATGGTCGGTTTTCGACTGCGGTTTTTTAGCGCAGAACATTCTGCTTGCGGCGCACGATTTAGGCTTGGGCGCGTGTCCGCAGGCTTATTTAGTCGCATATCCCGACGTTTTAAGGAAAGCATTTAAACTCCCGAAAAACAAAAAGTTCCTGCTCGGCATTTCCATAGGCTACTACAAAAAAGCAAGCAAAGTAAACGAAATAAAAACTTTCAGAAACGAAGACGTTATAAATTATTTTGAGTGAATTGAGAATTAAACGCTTTAAAATAACAAGTAATTTGACTTATAAAATTATTTGTTGCTTAAAATAAATTCTTTCAAAACCGAGGCATTGTTGTTTATTTCGTCTTTAAGGCCGTACAGTAAAGTTACGTTTTTGTTTCCGGTTTTTAATAACCTTAATATTTCCGCAATGGAATTAAGCGGATCCGTAATGCCTGAAGAACTATGCATGCGGTAGTATTCCGAAAGCTCTTCTAAATATTTTGTTTTAAATACGTTAAAATCTATCGACGCTTCGTGAAACGATTTTCTTAATTCGTTGGAAGGCGCTATATCTTTAAACCAGAAGTCAATTTTTGTTTTCTCTTTGCTTAATCCTCTAGGCCATAATCTGTCGATAAGTATTCGTATTCCGTCTTCATCCGAAGGCTCTTCGTAAATTCTTTTTATTTTCAGCATAATTTCACTCCCGATATTTGTCTTTTAAATAAATTATATCCGAAAAAATCATAAAAATGCACTGAATATTAAAAAATAGGGTATAATATAACAATAAGACTAAAAAATGATTAAAATTTGTATTAAATGATATGATACCTCCAAACCAGAAAAAAGTAGAAGATATTATTCAATTAGATTTAGGATATATTCCCGACGTTGGTATTGACGACTACAGGCTTACGATAAACGGAACGGTCAAAAACCCAACGGTTTTTACTTACGACGATATAATAAAAATGGGAAACGACAAAGTGATCGACGACTTTCACTGCGTTACAGGCTGGACTAAAGAATCGGCTGAATGGGAGGGCGTTTTATCCAAAAAATTAGCCGATGCAGTTAAACCACTTAAAGACGCAAAGTACGTTTTAATAGGCTCTTACGACGGCTATACGACAAACGTAGATACCGATTTTCTCCTTAAAGACAATTCGATATTTGCCTTAAAATATGCAGGTAAAATTTTAACGCGTGAACACGGTTTCCCTCTTCGCCTCATCATTCCGGATAAGTATGCCTATAAAAGCGCAAAATGGGTAAAAGTAATTACGTTTTTAGACAAAGAAGAGCTCGGTTACTGGGAGCAAAGAGGCTATTCCAACGGCGCGGACCCGTTTAAAGAAGAAAGATATGCTTGAATTCGTGAATTAATGCGGACGGCAAAGGAAATTAATTAAAACTTGTAAAATTATCGACTTCTTATATAAAAATGACCGAAAACGAATTTATAAACATTTTAAAAAACGGAGATTTTAAAGAGCGGTTTAATGCCGTAAGCACTGCAGACCCCGCTTATTTAATTCACGCATTAAACGATAAAGACGAAAACGTAAGATATAAAGTCGTCTCGAGAATATCCGCCGAAAATTTAACCCCTCTAATAAACGACCCGTTTAAAGAAGTCCGTTTAATCGTCGCAAAAAGAATAGACGCAAAAGAGCTTCCAAAAATGATGAACGACAGATCTTTCTGGGTAAGATATGCGGCAGCAGAAAGAATAGACGAATCGTTTTTACCTTCGTTAATGAGCGATAAAGAACCCATAGTAAGGATTAAGGTCGCCGAAAGAATAGCGCCGGAATATTTAAAAGATATGATAAATGATTCCGAAGCTCTTGTAAGAAAAGCGGTGTCGAAAAGAATTCCGAAAGAATATCTGCCTTTAATGAAAGACGACGAAAGCGAAAGCGTCAGAAACATCGTTGCGGAAAGGATGTCGAAGTTATGAAAACAGTTCTTATTACCGGTTCTACCGACGGCATAGGAAAGCAGACAGCCTTTAATTTGGCGCAGCAAGGTTTTCTTGTGCTTATTCACGGCAGAAACGAAGAAAAATGCAGACAAACCGTAAATGAAATCTCCTCGGCAGCAGGCTCTAAAAATTTAGATTACTTTGCATGCGATTTGTTGTCGTTGAAAGAAGTTTACCGCTTTTCCGAAGAAGTTATAAAAAGATATGAAAATTTAGATATTTTAATAAACAACGCCGGCGTTTATCTAAAGGATTATATATTATCTCCGGAAGGAATAGAGGCGACATTTCAGATAAACCACCTTTCAATGTTTTATCTCACGTTAAATCTTCTTCCTATCATTAAACCCGCAAAAGAAGAACATGCCCGCATAATAAACATAAGTTCGACCGCACACGCTTCCAAAATGGATTTCGACAATCTCGTAAAACCTGCAAAATATGACGGACACAGGGCTTACAGCCTTTCTAAATTATGCAATATTCTTTTTACTTTTGAATTAAGCGAAAAATTACAAGATAAAAATATTACCGTAAACTGTCTGCACCCGGGAGTTATAAACACGAAACTTTTAAAAGCGGGCTGGGGCGCAGTCGGAGGTTTTTTCGGCAAAAGCATTCAGGAAGGGGCGAAGACCTCGGTTTATTTGGCAACTTCTAAAGACGTAGAAAACATAACAGGAAAATATTTCAGCGATTCAAAAATAGCAGAACCGCACGGCATAGTTTACGATAAAGATATCAGGGTAAAATTATGGCGGATGAGCGAAGAACTTATTAGGAAATTTGAGAATCCGTAAATGATAAAACGTTATATTAAAATTATGTTTATATTTCTCTGCCTAGGCCCGTCGAATTCGCAAAGGAAAATGCCTTCCCATCTTCCGAGATTGAGTTTATTGCCGGAATAGGGCAATATCCTTGAATTGCCTATTATAGCCGCTTTTATATGAGCATCGGAATTTCCTTCCGCATGCCTGTAATTATTATTATTAGGAGCAAGATTATCTAAAAAACGGTTGATATCGAACGCGACGTCGGGGTCGTATGCTTCGTTTATAATAACCGCAGTCGTAGTGTGCGGCGAATAAACCAAACACAGCCCTCCCCCGCTGCCGTATTTGACGATAAAATCTTCAACCGTTTGCGTAACGTCTATTAGTTCGGTTCTTTTGCCGGTTTTTACGGTGAAATTATATAGTTTCATAGATTTTTAGGCGTTATTTAACGTTATTTTCCGCATTTAATAATAATTTATAAATAATAATACAATATACAATAAACCTTACAACCTTTCAAGTTATATAAAGCAGCCTTAATCCTGCAATAGAAAATATTAAGACGTATATTCGGAAATATTTATTTATAATGACGGCTATTTGTTGAAAAATCGACTATTGCAAAAATTACAACAGTTTGCAAAATTTATTTTCCAAAATAGCCAAGCCTAAAAAGCCATTATTAAAATAATTATTTTCATTTTATTATCTATTAATATGATGTATAATAAGTTATAATATACATTGCGTAAATAAAATTATAAATGATTAAATTCATAAAAGGAGGAGGCTTCATGAGAAGAACGCAAATATATTTAGACGATGAAATATACGAAATTTTAAAAAAAGAAAGTTTAATTGCAGGTAAAAGCACATCTCAAATAATAAGAGAAAACCTCAAAAAAAACTTGTTGAATAAAAGGAATAAAATATCGGATGCCATAGACAACTCTAAGGGTGCGTGGAAGGACAGGCCGGATTTTAAAATTAACTATTTTGTTAGAAAATTAAGAAAGGGAAATAGAATTGATAATTTTTGATACTGATATTATTATCTGGATATTAAGAGGCAAAGAAACAATAGTAGCCGACGCAAAACGCTTATCCGAAGAAACATCGGGTAAAATATATATTACACCCGTTCAGGTTGCCGAGGTTTATTCGGGAATGAAGGAGAAAGAGGAAAGAAAAACCCGTGAACTTATAGAAAGTTTTTATTTTTTAGATATAAATAAAAGAATAGGCGAATTAGCCGGTATATATTTAAATAAATATAGGAAGTCCCATCAAATAGAGCTTGCAGATGCAATTATAGGAGCTTCGGCAAAAAATTACAATTTTAAATTATTTACTTTAAACACAAAGCACTACCCTATGCTTAGCAAAAACAATTTAATATCCGAATATTAAATTTATATTATAAAAAAGGATTATAAATGGCGAAGATTAACGGCAATAATAGTTCAAATCAGGCGGGAGATATAGGTTTTACTTCCAAGCTCTGGCAGACGGCGGATAAGATGCGCAACAATATGGATGCCGCAGAATATAAACATGTAGTTTTAGGACTTATATTTCTTAAATATATTTCAGACTCGTTTATCGAGCGTTACAGCGAGTTATTAAATAATCCTGAAGCAGATCCCGAAGAATTGGATGAATATAAATCCGAAAACATATTTTACGTTCCGCAAAAAGCCAGATGGGATTACCTGCAGAATAATGCCAAACAGCCGCATATAGGTAAGTTAATAGACGACGCAATGACCGAAATAGAAAATATTAATCCAGTATTAAAAGGCGTTCTTCCTAAGAATTATGCAAGGGAAGGATTAGACAAACAGCGTCTCGGCGAACTTATAGATTTAATAGGCACGATTGGTTTAGGCGAGAAAGAAAACATAAGCAGGGATATACCCGGTCGTGTTTACGAGTATTTTTTAGGGCAGTTTGCGGATGCGGAAGGTAAAAAAGGCGGGCAGTTTTATACTCCGAGATGCATAGTTAAACTTCTTACGCAGATGATAGAGCCGTATAAAGGCAGAGTATATGACCCTTGCTGCGGCTCCGGCGGAATGTTCGTCCAGTCAGAAAAATTCGTTCAGGAACACGGAGGAAGGATAGGCGATATTTCCATTTACGGGCAGGAGAGCAATCAGACTACATGGCGGCTTTGTAAAATGAACCTTGCTATCCGCAGGATAGAAGCCGATATCCAGTGGAATAACGAAGGAAGTTTTTTAAACGACGCACATAAAACCTTAAAAGCCGATTTTATTCTTGCCAATCCTCCTTTTAACGATTCAGACTGGAGAGGCGAACTTTTAAAGGACGACGTCCGCTGGAAATACGGCGTTCCTCCGGTTAATAATGCAAACTTTGCATGGATTCAGCATTTTATCTTTCATCTGTCCCCGACCGGTATAGCGGGCTTTGTCCTTTCCAACGGTTCGATGAGTTCCAATACTTCTAACGAAGGAGAAATTAGAAAAAATATAATAGAGGCCGATTTAATTGACTGTATGGTCGCCCTTCCCTCCCAGCTGTTTTACAACACTATGATTCCGGCCTGCCTGTGGTTTATAGCCCGCGACAAAAAGAACCATAAATTCAGGGACAGAAGGGATGAAGTTTTGTTTATAGACGCCCGCGAAATGGGAGTTATGCTCGACAGAAGACACAGAGAGCTTACAGATGAAGAAATTAATAAAATTGCAGATACTTACCATGCATTCAGGGGCGAAGGAGGCGAGTATCAAGATATTGCCGGTTTCTGCAAAGCAGCGGCCATTGAAGAAATAAAAAAGCAGGGCTATATTTTAACGCCGGGCAGATATGTCGGCACTAAAGAAACGGAAGAAGACGACGAAGTATTCGAAGAAAAGATAAAACGGCTGACGGCGGAATTATCGAAGCAGATGGAAGAAGAGAAAAGGCTGGACGAAGAAATAAAAATACAACTGGCTAAAATAGGGCTGAATTTGGAATAAGAATTTATGAAAAATATTAAAAATGAAATAGCTATATATCAGTCGGAAAGCGGGGCAATCGAATTAAGGGGCGATTGGCAAAATGAAACTATATGGGCAACGCAAGCTCAGATTGCAAATTTATTTAAATTAGATAGGACAGCAATAACTAAACATATAAAAAATATAATTAAATTTGGTGAAATTGATGAAAAAAGCAATGTGCAAAAAATGCACATTGCAAATTCTGATAAGCCTGTCGCTTTTTATTCTTTAGATATAATTTTGGCTATTGGCTACAGAGTAAATTCCAAAACAGCCATTAAATTTCGCAGGTGGGCGTCCGAAGTTTTAAAACAGCATATTTTTAAAGGTTTTACAGTCAACAAAGAACGTATTGCGTCAAATTATAAACTATTCTTAAAAGCGTTAGACGATGTAAAAGCTCTTTTGCCGGAAAGCAGTAAGACAAATACGGTAAATATCTTAGAACTCGTATCTATTTTTGCAGATACATGGTTTTCTTTAAATGCCTATGATGCAGAAGAATTACCAAAGTCAGCCCAATTTTTGTTTTATCAGTTTATAAATTTTTTTCATTTTTTAAGATACAACAAATATACGCTTAAACAGGCCTTTCTTTACCGGTTTTATGACCGGCTTGTAAGATTCAAGGTCGGCTACTATATCTTCAGGCTCCCCCTTTTTATCTTTATTTCTTTTTTTCTTTCCAACCGTAAAACGTCTTAAATCCTTTAAAAAGCTCAAATTATTTAAGCTCAAATTTATATTTTAAAAGCGGCTTTTATTCATAAACCTGCATTTCTCGCTCTTTTAATCATTTTTTCTATTTCGGGATTTACGTTAATTGTATTTAATTCAATATCAGGATGATTTTTTGTAAATACTCTGAATATCTCATCAGCAAAAGCTTGTCCTATATAATCCACGTTTCTAAAATCGAATATAACTATCTTAAAAAGCTCCACCCGCGCAAGGACTCTTTTGGCTTGGGAACGGGAAATCAGTTTATCGTTTCCGTATTGGGCTAATTTTACAGGAATTACCGTTTTGTTAAAACCATAATCGGTTTTGGACGTGAATTGGTCGAAAACACTTTTCGTAGTACGTGCCTTATGGTTATTTAACTCCATCCATACGGCAGTTCCTGTAGAAAATTTATCGTTTTCCAGAATCCAATCTCTGTCGTCTCCAAACTTATGACTAAAAAAAACACCTCCTGAGAGAATATCAAATGAATCGAACATGCGGGACGTAAAAAAAATACCTTTTCCCGTGTGATTTTTAGGATCCGTAGTAAGCTTTCCCTTATGTAATTCAAAAATGGCATGTCGTTCATCGATAAGATTTAATTCCGTTTTAATTTTATTAAAAATGCCTACCCCGTTATCAATCAGTAACATTTCCGTATTAACCGCATTTTTTTTTATTACTATTAAAATTTCGGAACCGCCGGAATGATCTATCGCATTGTTAAACATTTCCGTAAATCCATAGTGCCAAATATCTAAAACATTATCCGGCAACGAAGAAACGACAGGGCGGATAGAATTAGTCCACACCAAATCCTCGGCCAGATCCGCAGTTATTTTAAAACTTTCCCGCCATTCCGACAAAGCCGCAAGTTTATAAGTTCTGCCTTGAGTTTTTCCCGACTTTGCCAATACCTGCTCAAAGCACAGTTTTTGCAGATATTTATTAACTCCCTGTCTGGTAATTCCGAAATGTTCGGCAGTTATTTTAGTGATGTCATTCGGATGCTTTTCGACATGTTCAAGGATATAACGCCTGATATCCTCTCCTTTCCTGCTTACCTTGGTCATTGAAACTCCCTTTATTTATTTATCAACATTAATCTATAATTTGCCGATAGAAACCGTTAAAATGGCTTTAAAGTTATATGAACACTGTGAATTCCCGCTTTCGCGATATTTCCGTCCGCGTTTATCAAAGCATGTCTTTGATGCAGACGGAAATGGACACCCGTTGGGAGCAAAGCTAAATTCCTTGATTGTCATTCCCGCGTAAGCGGGTAAGGTTTAAAGCCGTCAGTATTTAGAAGGCTCATCCAGAATTAAAATTCTCTATCGGCAAATTTGAGTTAATCATTGAGATTGACAACTTATATATGTATTATTGTCAACTAAAATAAATTAATTGTCAACTAAAATTAAATTAAAGGTTTAATTAAAGTGGCAGATATATTTATTATTAGAGTTCCAACACTTCTAACGAAGGAGAAATGGGCGTTATGCTCAAGGGAAGACGCAGATAATTTACCAAGGTTTTGTCTTCGATAAATATTTAGAATTGTTTGAAAAACCCGTTTGTTTGAACAAGCAGAATATTTCATATTTATACAACAAATATACGCTTAAACAGTCCTTTCTTTGCAGGTTTTATTACGGGCTTGTAAGATTCAAGGTCGGCTATATCTTCGGATTTTTCCTTTGAGACGATAATCCATGGCGGGGGCGTAGTTAAAGAACAGCCGCCGCCGGACATTCTCGGATGGTAAATTTTTATTATAGAAGGCTCGTCTTTGGTGTGGACGTAAAACCATCCGCAAATCTTATCCAGATTTTTTATTTCGTCCATCCTTTCCTTTAAAAATCCGGCTGCAGTTTCTGCGTCCATTTCGCCCCTTTCGTCGTCGGCTTGCGTATAGACGTAATGCCATTGCGAGCCGGAATTTTTTACATCTTCGATTAGCTTTTCCACGTTCTCCCACTGCAAAAGACCCGAAAAAGCGACGGTATCGGCTTTATAAGGCATAATTCTCTCTCCTTTTTATTTTTCAGTTTTTAGGGAATTAAATAAATGCTAATTATTTCAAATAATTCCAATATTTTTCTATACTAAAATCTATACTAAAAATTATAACACAAATTCAAATATAAAAATTTTTTTATATGATATAATTATAATAAAATTAGAACTTATTTAGCAATTATAAATATAAAATAAATATAAAATTCGATTAAAAAATAAATAATGAAGATAATGAAAAAAATTAATTTTTTAAAAAAAATAGACGCGTGGCAGTTGGGAATATTCGTCGTAGTAATAAGTTTATTTTCGGTAATACTGTCTTTAATTCTTTTGTTCTTGGATTATAAGCATCCTAATTTATGGGAGGCGCGCGGCGAAGTCAGCGCTTCGCTAACTTCTTCCCTAGCGGTACTTGCCGCCGTTATAGCGATATTTATAGGTTTAAGGGTGCAGTCGAGCGAGCACAAAGCGACGGAAGACATAAAAACCGATTTAATTGAAATTAACGGGCTGCTTAATAACTTGATTTCTATTTTTACGGTTATTAAAGCCAATTATAATTCCGAAGCGAAAATTATAAAAAGCTTAGACCTTTTGCCGCTTAAAGATACTTTAAACAGATTTTTGATTTCTTCGACGTATTTCGGCCTGACTTATTATTTTTATATTAATCAGGAAAAAACGAAATATTTTTTCAGGGTTTTCGCTCTGGATTTAACCTATATACAATTTTTTTTGAGTATGCAGGGCGAAGGCAGAGATATCAGCAAGATAACTATTCCGGAACATGCGATTGCCGAGGTGCGCACGGCTTTGAGCGGGCTTAAAGAAAAAGATGTCGAAGAAATAGCGTCTTATATGTCGTCGTCTTTAATAAAATTAATCGAAAAAAACAACGAGATAATGAACGAAAACCCGTTAATAAAATTATTTCAGGAATTAATGGAAGAAAAAGATTCCGATAACATTTTTTCGGTAGATTTGGCAAAAGCGGAAAAACTTATATCCGGTATAAACAACATCGAACTGAAAAATAATCTGACGGAGATTTTAGATAAAGCAAAAAATAACGACAACGAGTCGAAAATGCTTTTAAGCACGGTTATAGAAAAATTTTCTCTTTATAATAAATAATAATCGGGAGAGAACAATGGCGCAGGATTTTTCCTCAAGAGTTTTGCCTTCAGACTTTGAATTTTTATCCGAATTATTTTTTGACCTCAGATGGACGTATAACCATAAAGCTGATGAAATTTTTAAAGCGCTGGACCCTTATTTATGGGATTTAACCCATAATCCTTACCCTGTAATTCAAACCGTTCCGTTAGACTATTTAAACCGCCTTAAAGAAGGGCGGGAATTTTTGTCAAGCCTTAGCGGAATAAAAGAGGAATGGAAAAAATTAGATAATTTTCCTAAATGGTTTGATAAAAAATATCCGGATAATAAAATAAAAAATATAGCCTATTTCAGCATGGAATTCGGATTAGACGAATCACTGCCTCTTTATGCGGGCGGACTCGGAATTCTGGCAGGAGATTTTTTAAAGACAGCCGAGGATATGGGAGTTCCGGTTATAGGCATTGGTCTGTTATACCAGAAAGGTTATTTTCATCAAATAGTTGACAGCTACGGAATGCAGAATGAAGTATATCCTTATAACGACCCCCATACTTTGCCGATTGCTCCTCTTAGGGACGAATCCGGAGAATGGATAAGAATCGTAGTGGATTTGCCGGAAAGAACCGTTACTTTGAGAGTTTGGTACGCTAAAATAGGAAAAACCAGATTATTTTTTTTGGATTCCAATATTCTTTTAAATCTTCCTATCGATAGAGGAATAACCGGCGACCTTTACGAAGCGGGCAGGGAAGTCAGATTGCTTCAGGAGATGGTTTTAGGCATAGGCGGTTTTAAACTGCTTAAAACATTAAATATAGATTTTAATTTATGCCATTTAAACGAAGGCCACGCCGCTTTTGTAGTCTTAGAAAGAATATACGACTGGATGAATACAAATAATTCCGGTAATTTTTATGAAGGACTTGTTTCGACTAGAGCGGGTAATATTTTTACCACCCATACCCCTATAGCAGCCGGATTCGATTTATTTGACCCGTCGCTTATAAGGCATTACCTGTATTCTTATATTAGCCGCTGCAATATAAACGTTGAAGACTTTTTAAAATTAGGCAGAAAAAATCCTAACGATGCAGCCGAACCGTTTAATATGGCTTATTTGGCAATCAGAGGATGCAATTACATAAATGCGGTGAGCGAAATTCATGAAAAAGTAAGCAAAAATTTATTTGCGGATTTATTTCCAAGATGGCCGGTAGATGAAATTCCCGTCGGCCATATTACAAACGGAATCCACACTCCCACATGGATTTCTGAAATATCCGACGATTTTTGGACGAAATTTTCAAAAGAACTGTCCACCCATGAAAAATTTTCTCAAGAAAGTTCAAAATTTATTTTACAGGCATCAGATTCCGAAATATGGGAATTTAAAATGAAGAACAAGCTTTATATGATAGACGAGATTCAAAAACATATGAATAAAATGCAGGTATGTTGTAATTTGACCAAAAAACGGTTATTTCTCGACCCTAACGCTATGTATATAGGCATAGCCCGAAGGTTTGCGGAGTATAAAAGGCTGAACCTGCTGCTGTTTGATAAAAACAGGTTAAAAGGCATTCTCTCCGACAATGATTATCCGGTAATTATATTGATAGGAGGAAAGGCTCATCCAAGCGATAATAACGGAAAAGAATATATTCAAGAATGGATAGAATTCGCTTCGGATATGCAGGTTAGCGATAAAGTATATTTTTTGCTCGATTACGATATGGATATTGCCCAAAAACTGACTGGCGGTATAGACGTCTGGCTTAACTGTATGAGAAGGCCGCTGGAAGCAAGCGGTACAAGCGGAATGAAGATTCTTTCGAACGGGGGTTTGAATTGTTCTATATTAGACGGCTGGTGGGGTGAAGCGTACAACGATAACGTCGGGTGGAAAATAGGCGAACAATCTGAAGCAGTGCAGTATTTTAACGATGACGCGGCCGATGCCGAATCCCTTTACGGCGTACTGGAGAAAAATATTATACCCGAATTTTTTAACAGGGATAAAAACGGCATACCTGTAAAATGGGTGCAAAAAATTAGGCAAAGCATGGCTGATTTAACCCCTGCTTTTTCTACTTACAGAATGATGAAAGAATATCTTGAGCAGGCCTATCTGCCTATGTCTGAAAATTATGAAAAAAGAAATGCCGATAACGGAAAATTATCTAAAGAAATTGTAGAATGGGAAAACAAATTGAATTCTAACTGGGGAGGTATTCATTTTGCAGCGCCTATATTTGAAAAAACGAACGATACTTATAACGTGAAATGCACGGTATGGCTCGGAGCAATCGAACCTGAAGACGTGAAGGTTCAGATTTATAGAATTTTAAACGGAAAATCTTTTGCGGCGGATATGAAAATCTCTAAAATTATTAAAGGGGCCATAAACGGGTTTGTTTATGAATCTGACGTGCCTGCGTTAATTTCCGAAAGAGATTATGCTATAAGAGTTATTCCCAGCCATCCCGATGCAGCTGCGCCGCTCGAATTTAACAGGATATTATGGCAAAAATAGATTATATCGGCTTTGGTTAAAAATGTTATATATTGCATACTATATAAATTTTTTTTTATATTTTGCTTGACTATATAAAAAAAATTTTATATACTTAAATTATATTATGATAGTATCTTTTTTAATCATGCATGATTAAATAATTTTTGTTTAACGAAAAATTTATTATTTAATTTTTATTAAATTGAATGTAGAAAAGGAGGTATAAGTGTCCGGAAACAATATGAATTCCTGCGGATGCGGGTCGGGAAAAGCTAAAAAAACTACCCCCAGAGAAGCGGTGGTGGATATAAAAAATCTGGAAAACGGCGTGCTTGTTGAGTTAAACGCCGAAGAAGTTTCAAAGAGCGATATGGAAAAGAGCATAGAAAATTGCAATACCGGAAAATGCGACTGCCTGAATGATTCGCAGAAAGCCAGAATAAAATCTATTTCTTTAAAAGAAGGAGATTTTGGAAGTCTTTCCGTTGAAATTGAAGGCGATATCGACAAGGAAGAAATAAAACAGGCTATGGAAAAAGCGGCAAAAAACCAGAAAAAAGGTTCCTGCTGCTGCTAAATAAATATAAATAAAACAAGCCATGAAAGAAGCGTTAAAAATTTTAGGAAGCACAGAAGATTTTGAGTCTATAGATATATCTTCAGATATATCTATAGACGGTCTCAGGGATATTTTTTACGCTTTATCGGATAAGATTAGGCTTGAGATTATAAGCCTGTTAATCGATAACGGAGAAATGTGCGTCTGTAAATTTCAGGAAATTTTTAAAATATCCCAGCCTAATCTTTCTTTTCATCTCGGCATACTTAGAAAATCCGGTCTCGTTAAGACCAGAAGAAAAGGCACATGGATGAACTACAGCCTTAACGGCGAAAACGAAGTTCTTAAAAATTTGATTCCACTAATAAAAAAAGCGTTATAATAATAAATAAAATATATAAAATGGAAACATACTCAGGCGATAAAATGAAATGAAAAAAAATATAATTGCATCCGTTTTTTTATTAATTATTTTTTATATAATAAGCCTAGTATTGCCGCTAAACGTTTACGCAAAAACAAACAAAAAAACGTTTTCGTTTGTCGATAAAGGTTCCGTTAAAAACAAGCATAAATATAGCGGCGGCGTTTATATCGGGCAGAAGGAGGCTCAAAACGGAGTATATACCGTAAACAAGGCCGTCAGGCAGGCGCTGAAAAATAACGATTTAATAAAAAGCGCGGTTCAAAGGGTTAAGGCGGCGCAGGCAAATTTTAAAGCTATTACTGCTGGCATGCTGCCGAAACTTTCACTTAATTACAATGCGGCGAGGATGGAATACCAGCCTTATCTTCAGACAAAACATCAGCCTATACCGACGTTCACCGGCGCGGGTGCAAAAAACGGCTATATGTATTTCCCTCCCCGCATATACATGAATGCAGATACTAATTTTAACTGGAGCCTCGAAATAACCCAGCCTGTTTTTACCGGCTTTGCGCTTCTCGATAAAAGGGAGCTTGCTAAAATAGGGATTAATATATCGAGAGTCCAGAAGCAGGAAGCGGTTTTAAACGTTATTGAAGGCGTAAAATTCGCTTATTTTAACGTTTTAAGGGCGCAGGAACAGTTAAAAGTAGCGGAAGAACAGGTAAAATCTTTAAAATCCCACGACATGCAGGCGAAACTCCTTTACAAGCAGGGCGTAATTCCTTATAACGACCTGCTGAAATCCGAAGTCGCTCTTGCCGACGCCGTGCAGTATAAAACATCGTCTAATGCCGCATTAAATATAGCGGTGTCTAATTTCAACACCGTTCTGAATCAAAACATAAACGCAAAAGACGGTTTTAAAAATATTCGCTTCGTAAGTTTTAAGAGATACGGATTAAGCCCTCTTTTCGTTTACGCCTTAAGACACAGGCCGGGATTAAAAATTTTCAGGTTTAAAATTAAGCAGGAGACGCTTAAAGAAAAGATTGCTAACAGCAGGTATTATCCTCAGGTGTCGGCTTTTGCCGCATATTCGCAGTCCGGCCAAAACTGGCTTGCGGAAAACAACACCTTTAATAATCAGGAAAATAAGATAATAGGTTTGAGCGCCACGTGGACGCTGTTTAACTGGTTTAAAACTTCGGATAATTACCAGAAAGAAAAGCATGAAAAGACTGCTTTAAAATACAGCCTTAAATCTTATATAAACGACGTCAGGCTTGAAGTTAAAAGCGACCTGTTAAATCTTCAAACGGCTTTTAAAAATATTAAAGCCGCAAAATTGTCGGTCAGGCAGGCGGAAGAAAATCTTAAAATTACAAATTTACAGTATATACAGGAAACTACCACGTCAACCGAGGTTTTAGACGCCGAAACTTATCTGAAACATGCCGAATTAAACTATTACGATTCGCTTTACGGATACGATATATATTTAGCTAAGCTTCAAAGAGATATAGGAGATATGGGGAGGAACGTTTATGGAGAATAAAATGAATGAAAACGAAGTAAATACCGATACCGCAGATAAAGTAGCCGCCGATAAAAATGACGGCAGAAAAGAAAACGGAAACGGCAAAAAAAGCAGAATAAAAAAGAAATACGTTTTAATTGCGATAATCGTAGTTTTAGTAATCGGGACTATTTTTGAACTTCATAATATCGAATTTTCATTCTCCCACGTTACCACGAGCGACGCTTTCGTTGACGGAAGCAGCGCTATAGTGCCAGTTGCGCCTCAGGTTAAGGGTAAAGTCGTAAAAGTATATATAAAAGAAAACCAGTTCGTAAAAAAAGGGCAGCCGCTCTTTAAAATAGACCAGTCCGATTATATTCAGGACGTAAACAGGGCGCTTGCCGGTTTTAAAGGCAGTAAAAAAGAGATAAAACAGATATCTATGTCTATTTTGGTCCAAAACAGCGCTTTATCGAAAGCAAGATACCAGCTTAAAGCAGACGAGGCTTTAGAAAAATTAGACCGCCAAAATTATATAAGATATAGAAATCTTTATGAAGGAAAGGCGGCTTCAAAACTTATGTTCGATGAAATGGCCACAAAATACAGAATGGCTTCTGCAAAAGTCGGCGCGGACGAAGCAAACCTGACCCAGATAGCCGCAAGCATAGCGGAATTAAGAACTGCTTTGAAATCAAGGGCATTTTATGCTAAAACGGCACTCGCCGCATATAAAATCGCAAAAATTAATCTTCACAGAACCGTAGTTTATGCGCCGTGCAACGGATACGTAACAAAAAAGAACGTAAATGCAGGAAGTTACGTTATGCCGGGCATTCCCTACCTTAATGTAGTCAATCTTCGTAAAGTCTGGATAGTGGCTAATTTTAAAGAGTCGGACGTGGACAATATAAAAATAGGCGCGCCGGTTATTATAACCGTCGATGCATATCCGGGCGTTACTTTTCACGGAACTGTTTCAAGTTTTCAATCGGGAACGGGTTCGGTCTTCAGTCTTCTTCCGCCGGAAAATGCGACGGGAAACTATATAAAAGTCGTGCAGAGGGTTCCGGTGAAAATTAATTTAAACAAGGAGTTTTACTCTAAGACGCCTCTGTATCCCGGATTATCCGTAGAACCGTTCGTGAAAATAGAAAAATAGAAAATAATAACCATGGATTTAAAAAATAAATGGCTGATAGTTTTAGCGGTTATTCCAAGCACCACGCTTTATAGTATGGATATGAGCGTAGTAAACGTCGCCCTGCCTTATATACAAGGCGCGATGGATGCCTCAATAGAGCAGGTTACGTGGGTAGTTACGGGCTATATGCTTTCGGGCGTTATTTTAATGCCTTTGGTAAGTTTTTTCAGTTCGCGTTTCGGCAGAAAAAATTACTATTTATCGTCCGTTTTTTTGTTTACCGTTAGTTCCGCATTGTGCGGACTTTCCTGGAATTTAGACTCCATAATCCTTTTCCGCCTGCTTCAGGGCGTAGGAGGCGGGGCGCTTATACCTCTGTCGCAAACCTATCTTGCCGAAAATTTTGAAAAAAAGGAGCAGGGAAAGGCTATGGCGATATTCAGTCTTGCGATAGTTTTAGGTCCTGCAATCGGTCCTTATATCGGCGGCTGGATAGTAACGAACTATTCTTGGCCGTGGGTATTTTACGTTAATCTTCCTATAGGTCTTTTAAATATTATACTTATTTATTTAATAATAGAAGACCATCCTTTAATAAAGAGGATAAAAGGAAACGTAGATTGGCTCGGCATAATTTTTTTAACCGTAGGACTCGGAGCAATGCAGATTGTTTTAACCGACGGTCAGTATAAAAACTGGTTCTCTTCAAGCTATATAGTGAATTTAACTATTATATCGGCAGCCGCTTCGGTACTTTTCGTTATAACGGAGCTTATAGTCGAAAATCCTGCAGTTAATATTAAAGTTTTAAAAGATATAAATTTGTCCGCAAATTCCTTTCTTTCCATGGTATTCAGCCTCGGAATATTCGGGAGCCTCTTTCTTTTGCCCATGTTTTTACAGAAAATAATGGGTTATTCTGCATACGATGCCGGCATTGCTATAATGTCGAGGGGTCTTGCGATGGTTATAAGCATGCCGCTTACCGGCAGGCTGTTTAATAAAGTAGGTCCTAAAATTTTAGTTTTTATAGGGTTTATTCTATCTATTATATCTTCGATTCAGATTGGTTCTATGAGTCTTAATATGGGATTTTGGGACGTTTTTTGGCCTCAGTTTACGCAGGGTCTCGGTTTCGGTTTAATTATAGTTTCCCTTATGACATCTTCCTTAATTACGCTTGAAAATAAATATAAAATAGACGGCGCCGGTTTGTTTAATTTGATAAGGCAGGTTGCCGGTTCTATCGGTATCGCCGTGCTGGCGACAATGATAGATAACAACACCCAGATGGCCCATTCCGTTCTTGCTCAAAACGTGAGCGACAATACGCAGACCATGTTATCTTTAAGGAGAGCCGCTCAAATTACGCATTCGTTTGTGTTTTATCCTCCGGCAAAAAAGGTACTTGCCTTAATTAACGGTATGATTACCCAGCAATCTACCATGATTGCTTTTAATTTGGCATTTATATTTATGGCGGTATGTTTTGCCGTGTCTATACCCGTTATTTTCCTGCTTAAGGGTTCAAAAAGCGCAAAAGACAAAAACGGCTCTTCCTCTATTACCCTTGAATGATACAAGCATTTCAAGTAAATCCGTTTCAAACTTTCAAACTTAAAATTAATATTGTATAATATAAAAATGTCCGTAAATTTATTGCGGAATTAAATAAATTTATAAAATATTTTATGAAAACTAAAGACGATAAAAAAGCTAAAGGGAGTAATTCCAATAAACCAAAAACCAAGAAAAAAAAATTAACCGCCGTAATTATTTCGGCTATTCTTATTATAATTTTTGTTCCTATATTTATTCTGACCGTTTTATATTTTTTTCTTGCCTCTACGGTGCCCAGCATTACTAATTTAAAAGACTACCATCCGCAGGAAGTAAATTACGTATATTCGGCAAGCGGCAAATTAGTAGGCTATCTTGGTTCCGTCAACAGGGAGGTAGTACCTTTTTCCGAAATTCCTTTGCAGGTAAGGGAGGCTTTTTTAGCGGCGGAAGACAAAAATTTTTATAATCAGGGGCCGCTTGATTATAAAGCAATAGCAAGGGCTTTTTTCGTCAATCTTTTTGAGGGGCATATAGTAGAGGGCGGTTCTACTATAACCCAGCAGGTAGCAAAAACTATTTTACTGCCTTATCAAAGAACTTATATTTGGAAATTGAGGGAAGCTATTTTAGCATACAGGGTTGCCGATAATTTATCTAAAAATCAAATATTAAATATTTATCTTAATCAAATTTATCTCGGAAATAATGCTTACGGAATACAGGCGGCTTCACTGACATACTTCGGCGTTCCGGTCTGGAAACTTACCCTGCCGGAAGCCGCTATGCTCGGCGGATTGCCGCAGGCCCCGTCTTTTTTAGATCCGTATATTCATTATAAAGATGCGAAAAGAAGGCAGAAATATGTTCTGTTTCAGATGGCGGACGACGGATTTATAACGAAAGCTCAGGCCGAAAAGGCCTATAAGACAAAGCTTGTTTTTAGGAATTTTTTTCAATATTACGGCGTAGCGCCTTATTATCTTGCTTTTATTAAACAGCAAATTATAAGCAAATACGGCAAAGCGGTTTATAAAGAAGGCGGCTTAAAAATATACGCTGCGTTAAGCGCAAGGGCGCAGATGTATGCTGATAAAGCTGTTAAAGCCGGCTTAATAAAGCTTTCCCACGAATACGGTTATGTAGGACCTTTACATAAGTATTCTTACGGCGAAATGCTTAGTAAAATAAAAGACGAAAAAAACCGGATCGATTATTTATATGAAGGCGGTTTATATAAAGGTTTTGTTACGTCGATTTCTAAAAACGGCCAAGCAGCCTATGTAGCTGTAGGAAAATTTAAAGGAATACTCCCCGTTTCCAATATGAGATGGGCTTCCCATTTTCAAAGATACGTATATTTTGCTTACAGAACTATCAATAACGTTAATCAGGCTTTAAAACCGGGTTACGAAATACTCGTCAAATTTGACGGCTGGAACAAAAATCATATGCCGGTTTTTTCTTTAGAAGAAAAAGACGTTATAGAGGGCGCCTTAGTTTCCTTGGACCCCAAAAACGGTTATGTCCGGGCAATGGTGGGCGGCTATAGTTTTATGCAGACCCAGTTTAACAGGGCGCTTTACGCTAAAAGGCAGACAGGTTCTGCTTTTAAGCCGATAGTTTATGCCGAAGCCCTTGCGGAAGGTTATACTCCCTCATCTATTATAAATAATACACCTGTAATATACCCTACCGGTGTGCCCGGAAAATATTATAAGCCGCACAATTTCTCGAGAAGATTTACAGGCCCTACTACCCTTCTTATCGGGCTTGCCCATTCCATAGACGTGGTGGCAGTCAAACTGCTTAAAAAAGCAGGTGTCGATAAAGTTGCGCATCTTGCAAACGAAATGGGCATTCATCACGTAGTCAGAAACTTAACTATGGCTCTCGGCTCTTCAAGCGTCCGCCTTATAGACTTAACGGATGCTTATACGTCGTTTGCAAACGGAGGCAAAGAATGTAAACCGGTTTTTATAATTAGAATATTGACTCCGGGCGGAAAAGAGCTTTATAGTTATTCTCCTAAATGCAGGCAGGTTTTATCGCCCCAGGTCGCATACGTTCTAACGAATATGCTGGAAAGGGTTATAACTAACGGAACCGGAGTTACCATTTCTAATATCAGAAAAATTACGCCTTACGTAGCAGGCAAGACCGGCTCTTCAAGCCAGTATAGGGACGGCGTATTTATGGGATATACTTCTTCTTTGGTTACCGGGGTCTGGACGGGTCTGGATGATTTTCACTCTATGGGCAGGTTTATGGTAGGGGCTATAACCGCGGCGCCGATATGGAACGCTTATATGTCCAAGGCGCTTCTTATTTATCCGCCGCATGCATTTTCTATACCTAAAGGAATAGTTTTTGCGGAAATTAATCCGCATACCGGCTTAATAGCGGATTCAAGCTATAAAGACCCGGTACTTATGCCTTATATTAAAGGCACCGAGCCGTCTGAAACAAAGAAGCAGAAAAAGATTAAAAACCCCCAGTCGTTTTTTGGCTTATTTTAATTAATGCGGAAAATTTTCAAAAACATATTATATATTAAATGGATAAATTGAATAATTTAGTTGACGGATACGGCAGAAGATTAACGTATCTCAGAATAAGCGTTACCGACAGGTGTAATTTAAGATGCGTTTACTGCATGCCGGAATCAGGCGTTTCCCTTATGAATCACGAAGATATTATTTCATATGAAGATATCTTGAGGTTAGCGCGTATTCTTTCAAGGCACGGCGTAAACAAAGTCAGGATTACCGGAGGAGAACCTTTGGCAAGAAAAGGCTTAACCGGATTTGTGCAAAAACTTTCGGAAATAAAAGATATAAACGATATTTCCATGACCACGAACGGAATTCTTTTAGATAAATATGCCCGCGGCTTATTCGATGCCGGATTAAAAAGGGTCAATATAAGCTTGGACTCCTTAAAAGAAGAAAAGTTTAAAAGAATTACCAGAACGGGCAGCCTTGAAACCGTTTTGAAAAATATAGAGCTTGCAAAAAAAATAGGTTATAATCCGGTTAAAATCAATACGGTTTTAATAAGAGGAATCAACGACGACGAAATTATAGATTTCGTAAATTTTGCAAGGAAATTTGAACTTAATTTAAGATTCATAGAATATATGCCGATCGGAGGAAATGTAGCGGATGCCGTGTCTTCTCAAGAGATAGAAGAAAAAATAAAATTAGAGTTTGATGATTTTAAGCCTAAAAAATCGAAAATAAAATATAATAACGTATCGGACGAAAATGTTTGCGAAAAGAAATTAAGCG
>JAJYPL010000031.1 GCA_021795355.1 bacterium
AACGACTAATTGTTTTTCGATGTTCTTATCTTTAGATACCTGGTCGATTACAGGATTTAGATCGCTTATAATAATCTGGGGCACCTTAAAACTCCTTAATTTTATTAATTAATATTATAAAATATACACTATACTACTAACAGATTTCCTTTTTTTATATCGCAAAAATCGACTTTTACAATTTTATTTTCTATTTCGTCGAAAATTGAAACTTTTTTATTTTCGTCTCCGCCCGAAACCTCGGCTATTTCGCCTATAAGATTAACTCTGCCTTCGGTTTTATTTTTTAAAACTATTTTAGCTCTTTTGCCGATAAATTTTTTATAATCGTTAAACTTTATAAGTATCCTGTTAACGCCGGGAGAAGAAACTTCAAGCGTATATTTAAATTTAACGATGTCTTTTACGTCTAAAATCATTCCAATCTCTTTAGATATTTCAGATAAAGCCGATATATCGACCCCTTTTTCCGAATCTACGTAAACCCTTAAAATTGCTCCGCTGTTTTTCTTCGCCGGAAAAAATACGGCGCCGACCAAATAACATCCGTAATAAGGGACTATATCTTCTATAATACTTTCTAAGTCATTAATTAAATTTTCGTGCATAAAACAAAAAAAGCGGGTAAAACCCACTTTATATAAAAAACAAAATTAGGTGAAACTTTTTTATATACAACTAGATATTAAAATTATAATGAATATTTAATAAAATATCAACAATAAATTTTATGTTTATATTTTACGGAATGCAAAAAAAGACCGCAAGACGGAGCGCATACCGAATTGCAAATAAAGTTTCTTTCTTTCAGCATTTTTTTTAAACAGTCTATATCGGTTTTTCCCGTTCCGCAAAAAATTAATGCTCCGACTATTCTTCTGACCATATTTCTCAAAAAACCGCCGCCTTCTATAAAAATATCATATCCGTAACTTTCTTTGCATATTTTTATTTCACTTATGATCCTGTTATAATTTTTATTTTTTTCATTTTTTTCCTTTCTCGTAAAATTAAAAAAATCGTTCCTTCCAAGAAAAACAGATGCAGAACGGTTCATAAGGCCGAAATTCAATTCTTCTTTGACAAACCATGACTGATTAATTAATAGAGGGCTTCTAAAGCCTGAATTAATTTTATAAAGATACGTTTTTGACATCGCATCGCGGGTAGCATGAAAAGAATCGTGGACAGTCTCTATGTTTTTTATAGATATATCATGAGGAAGAATACCGTTTAACGCTATTTTAAATTTATCGGTATCGTAAAAAAACGGAAGTTTAAAATTGGCAACCTGGTTTAACGCATGAACCCCGGCATCGGTTCTTCCGGAAACTAATAACTTTGCATCGGTTCCTGTAAATATTTTTATAGCTTTATTAATCTCGTTTTCCACGGTTTTACCGCCGCAACGGCTGCCGGTTCCGGTTTGAGACTGCCATCCTTCATAATTAGTTCCGCAATATTCTATGACCGCTAAATAATTCATAAAAACCCTCTTATCTGCCGTTATCTCGTTTTGAAAGTATATATCTTAACGACCTCAAAGACAAACCTAAGGTTTTAGCCGCTTCCAATTTAGAATTTTCTTTCTTTATCCTGTCCGTCACTATATAATTTTCTATTTCTTTTATAAAATTCGACAGCGTCAGTTTTCCGTACTTATTATTTAACTTTTCAAAAATTCCGGCTATATCCGCCATATAATCGTTCAAGTTAATATCTTCCGTTTTGCGTATATCCATATCCGGAGTATTATTGTAAACCGTCAAAGAAAGTTTTTCTTTTCTGTCGTCTTTATTATTTTCTAAAACATAGCCCGGCAGGCACTCTAAGGCAATCTCTTTATTTGATAAGAATTCTTCCCCGGTATCGGAACCGCCGCAATAAATACATGCTCTTTCTATTATGTTTTCCAGTTCGCGTATATTGCCGGGATAATCGTATTCCGTAAGAAGCGCAAGAGCTTCCTGCGAAATCGAAGTTATCGATTTAGAATATTTTTTTATAAAATGCGGAATTAATTCCGGCAAATCTTCTTTATGTTCTCTAAGCGGCGGCATTAAAATATTTATTTTGTTCAACCTGTAATAAAGGTCTTCCCTGAATTTTCCCTCCGATATTAAAACCGGCAAATCTTTATTTGTAGCGGCAATTATTTTAACGCTCAGAGACTCTTCTTTGTTTGAGCCTAATTTCCTGTATGTTTTTTCCTGAAGAATCCTCAGCAGTTTAACCTGAACCTGCATAGGCAGATCGCCTATTTCGTCCAGAAAAAGTATGCCTCCGTCGGCATACTTTATTAAACCGGTTTTATCGGTTTCCGCTCCGGTAAAAGTTCCCTTTGCATAACCGAACAATTCGCTTTCTACGAGATTATCCGGAATTGCCGCAATATTTACCGGAACAAAAGGTATCTTTTTTGAATCGTAAGAATTTTTAGAATAAATTTCGTAAATTAATCTTGCCGCCAGTTCCTTGCCTGTTCCGGACTCTCCGGTTAGGAGTATAGTGGTAAAACCTTTAGAAACACGGTTTAAATCGTTAAGAACCGAGTTTATGGCTTTCGAAGAACCTATAATGCCGCCTCTTAAAAACCCCGTTTTTTTTAAATCGTTAAGCTCGTCTAAAACCGAAAAATAATCCAGCGCATTTTTAATTACTATTCTGAACTCTTCATTGTCCAAAGGTTTGGTAAGGTAATCGAAAGCGCCCAGTTTTATAGCCTCTATTCCTATTTTAACATCCGAATATGCAGTCATTAATATAACCGGAATTTTGCCGTAATTTGAAGCCGATTCTCTGTATTCCTGTTTTACATGCTTTATTAAATCCATTCCGGACATCTCGGGCATTCTTACGTCGGATATTATCAGATTAAAAACTTGGGTTTTTAAAAGTTTTATAGCCGAATTTCCGCTCTGCGCCGTAACGACCTCATAACCGTCCATTGAAAGAAGTATAGCAAGCGATTCAAGAATAGATCTTTCGTCGTCGACTATTAATATTCTCTGTTTATTCTTCATTTTAACGCATTTGCTTGTTTAATAAATTAATTATTAACCGATCTTACCGGTATATCTATTTTAATTAAAGTGCCTACGGATTTTCTGCTGACTATGTTTACGTTCCCTCCGAGGCTTTCGGTCACGGAATAAACTATCGACAATCCTAGTCCAAAACCGTTTTCTTTAGTGGAAAAAAGAGGTTTAAAAGCATTTCTAAGAGTAAAATCGTCCATACCCTCTCCGTTATCCGCGACGGTTATAGAAATAAGATTTTTTTCTTCCGTTTTTTTTTCTTTTTTAGCCCCTATCCTGACGATTCCTTTTTTTTTATTTTCTTTTATTGAATTCGACATGTTTATTTCAACAGATTGCACCGCATTTTGAATTAAATTTGAAAAAACCTGGATAATTCTGTTTTTTTCCGAATATATCTTTTCTTCTTTACTGACGGAGTTATGAATTCTCACTTCGGTGCCGGCGGCATACTTTAATATTATCTCATTTATAAGCCGGTATAAATTAAAATTTTCAAAATTGCCGTTTACCGCCGTTGATTTTGTTTTTATTAATCCTAAAAAATTCGTTACTAAATTGTTAAGCCTGTCGGATTCGGTTTTTATTATATTTATCAATCTTTTATGATCGGATTCTTTAATACTTGAATATCCCGAATCTAGAACATAAGCGGACGTATTTATAGCCGAAAGAGGATTCCTTATTTCGTGTGCGAGCCAGCCTGCAAATTTACCGGCGGTTTTAAGGCTTTCGTTTATTCTGGATTCCATTTCTAATTCTTTTATATAAGTTATATCTTTGAAAAGCAGAATATAATTTCCTATTCTGCGCTCGTTACCCGACGGCTCCGTAACGGCAAAACCTAAAACGGTATTTTTATGGTTAATTTCAAATCTGTTCCCGTCTTTTTTCTCTTTTTTCAAAAAGGCGCTAACGGGAAAATTTTCAAAAATATCGGTTATCTTGACGTCGAAATCAAAAAGAATTCCGGTTTTATTTTTAAAATTTCGTTCCGAATCCAGATTAACGATTTTAACTGCCGCTTCGTTTATAAAAACTATATTAAAATTTTCATCTACTACGATAATCCCCTGAGAAAAAGAGTTAAACAACTCTCTGTTAAAATTTTGCGATTTTTTTATAAATTCGTCTTTTTCTATTATTTTATTGCTTAAATTGCCTAGTTCGCCTGAGAAACGGTAAAAGAGCCAAGTAAATATTAAAACGCCGAGTATATTGGTGCTCGTAATAAATAAAAGTTTATCGGGATTATATAAAAAATAATAATGGCTGCCTATGTCGAAATAATAATGAAGATCGGCCGACAGCCCTATAGCTAATGACGAAGCAATGCCGTATATTAAAACTCCCGCTTTTAAAAAAATAAACCCCGCTATAAGAATTAGAAGATAATATAAAAATATGAACTTATCGTTTAAACCGCTGCTTAATATGATTAATAGAGATATAACTGTAAAATCTAACGATAACTGGAAAAAACCAAAAAAAACCAAAAATTTATAATTATATTTTTTTCTAAAAAAAAACAAAATTACGTAATAAAGAACGGTTATAAATATTACGAGAAAGGTAAAAAAATATATAAAGACGGAATAGCGGATTATATCTTTATAATTAAGAATGGCGTATGAAAGGACGATTAAAGAAAAGGCTAAAACTCTAAGAGTTATTGCAAATTTTAATTTGTTGTATAAATTTTTAAAATCTCCTTCATTAATTTTTTTCATCCCTTAATGGCTTTTCCTAAATTGAATATCGGTAAATACATGGCTACTACAAGCGTGCCTACTACAATGCCAAGAAATACGATAAGCGCAGGCTCCAACATCTGCGTAAGATTATTAACGGCGTTATCGACCTCTTCATCGTAATAATCGGCTACTTTTGCAAGCATAGCATCCAGATTTCCGGTTTTTTCTCCTACGGTGATCATCTGTATCACAAGCGGAGGAAAAAGGCTGGTTTTGTTTAGAGAAGCGCTTAAAGGCGAACCTGAAGAAACCTCGTCTTTCGTCCGCATTAAAGATTCTTCTATTATCTTATTGCCGCTTGTCTTAGAAACTATTTCTAATCCCGCAAGTATCGGCACGCCACTTTCTACCATAGTCGAAAGCGTTCTTGCAAATCTTGCTATAGCGACTTTTTTTAGCAGAATGCCTATAACCGGTATCTTTAGAACCATTCTGTCGATATTGCGCTTTCCGTTTTCCCTCTTTCCGTATGCTTTAAAAGCAAATATCAAAATGCCCAGCGCAATAATAATATACAGTATATATGCTCTCATAAAATTAGAAAAATCTATTACGTCTCTTGTTAAAGCCGGCAGTTTAGCGCCCACGCTTGCAAAAAGGTTGGCGAAAACAGGGATTACGAAGGTCATAAGTATTATAATTACGCCTACTGCAACGCTTAAAACTACTATAGGGTATATCATTGCGCCTTTTATTTTTCTTTTTAATTTTAATATTTTTTCAAAATACACGGACAATCTTTTGAAAACTTTGTCTAATACTCCTCCTTTTTCGCCGGATTCGACTAAATTAACGTAAAGGTCGTTAAAAACTTTCGGAAATTTTCTCAAACTGTCCGATAAAGAGGCGCCGCTTTCTATTCCTTCTTTTATCTTTGTAAGAATACCCTTTAGGTCTTTATTTTTCTGCTGTTCAATCATTATGGAAAGGCCTTGAAGTATGGGAACTCCCGATTCTATAAGCGATGAAAACTGTCTCGTAAAAACTATCAAGTTGTTATCGCTTATTTTTGTATTAGGACTAATTTCTTTGTTTCCCTGAAGGCTTAAAGTAAAAAATTCACTTTTTTTCTTGACGCTTATGGGATAAGCATCCATTTTTCTTATCGCTTCTATAACCTGCTCGTTATTATCGGCAGTAATCTCGCCTTTTACATACTCTCCGGAATGTTTTTTGCCTTTCCACTGATAAGTCGCCATTTAAAAGTTTCTCCGATTATAAATTACCAAAGTCTATTCCCGAAAAAGGATTGTCTTCATCGATTCCCGTTTTTCCGGCGGAAGCGCCGGGAGCATTAGAAGGCTTGTTTGGTGCCGCATTCAATCCTCCTTTGGACATTAGCCCGGAATTTATAGCCTGTTTCAGCTCCTCCGCATCGGACGACCTGTTATATGCATCTTCTTCGCTTATTATTTTTTTATTAACTAATGAAGCAAGAGCCTGGTTTAGAGTCTGCATGCCGTATTTTTCCTGTCCTAATTGAAGCTGGGAATATATTTGATGTATTTTATTTTCTCTTATTAAATTTCTAATAGCTGCATTGGGAATCATTAACTCTGCAGCCAGAATCCTGCCCGGAGTGTCAATTCTTGGAATAAGGGTTTGGGAAAGAACGGCGACGAGCGAAAGAGAAAGCGACGATCTTACTTCGGGCTGCTGATTCGGGGGAAATATGTCTATAATCCTGCTTATAGTTTGAACGGCAGAGTTTGTATGAAGCGTTCCGAACGTAAGATGCCCTGTTTCCGCTATTGTAAGGGCGGCCTCCATAGTCTCCATATCTCTAATTTCGCCGACTAGAACGACATCGGGGTCTTCTCTTAAAATATGCCTTAAAGCTTCCGAAAAACTGCTTGAATCCTGGCCTATCTCTCTCTGATTGACTAAACATCCTTTATGGGGAAAAACATACTCGATAGGATCCTCTATAGTAATAATATGTTCGTGCCTCGTCTGATTAATAGCGTCTATCATTCCCGCAAGAGTAGTAGTTTTACCCGAACCGGTAGGACCAGTAACCAGAACGAGACCTCTCGGCGCCTTAATAATTTCTTTAACCATAGGAGGAAGACCGAGATTGTCGATAGAGGGAATTTCATGAGGTATAACTCTGAACGCGCCGGCAATCGAGCCCCTGTCGTAATATAAATTACCCCTGAATCTCGAAACGCCTTTCTGGCTGAAAGAAAAATCTAACTCATGAGTTTCTTCGAACTTCTTCTTCTGGAGATCGGTAATAATGCTGTAACAAAGTCCCTGCGTGTCTGCCGGACTGAGAACCGGAAAATTTAACGGAACCAATGAGCCCCTTAATCTTATCTGAGGAGGAGTCCCGGCGGCTATATGAAGGTCTGAAGCGCCTTGATCCACCGTGGTTTTTAATAAATCTGCTATGGAAGGCATATGCGGCTCCTTTTATAAACGTCGATAATTTTAATTATATTTAATATTTTTATCAATAATATATAGCATAACAATATTAATGTCAAGCATTTCAGATTATATATCTATATTATTTGAATCCAAATATTGAATAATCTCTTCCAGCGAAGTAGTCCCTTCTAAAAATTTTTCTTTTGCCGATTCTCTCAGCGATTTCATTCCCTTATCTACCGCAGTTTTATGTATTTCGAATTCATTGGCGTTTTCGTAAATTTTATTTTTAATATCTTCGTTTACGTCTAAAACCTCGTATATTGCTATCCTTCCTTTATATCCTGTTTTGTTGCAAGCGTTGCATCCTTTTGCCTTATAAAAACGTTTGCCGGAAAGTTCCTGCATATTGAATCCGAGTTTTAATATCGCATTTACATCAGGATAATACGGCTCTTTGCACTCCGTACATAATTTTCTTATAAGCCTCTGAGCAATAATAAGGTTCAAACTTGACGCCACCAAAAAAGGCTCTACTTTCATGTTGATAAGCCTTGAAATTGTAGAAGCGGCACTGTTCGTATGAATGGTCGAAAGCACTAAATGTCCAGTAAGCGCCGCTTTTATGGCAATTTCGGCAGTTTCAAGATCCCTGATTTCACCGACCATTATTATATCCGGGTCCTGCCTCAAAAACGACCTTAATGCAGAAGCAAAAGTCAATCCTATTTCTTCGTTGACCAAAACCTGATTAATACCCTGAATATTATATTCGACCGGATCTTCCGCCGTAGAAATATTTACGTCCGGCCTGTTTACGTCGGAAAGAGCGCTGTATAAAGTGGTAGTTTTACCCGAGCCCGTAGGCCCGGTAACTAAAATCATGCCGTAAGGTTTATGTATAGCATTCTTAAAGTCTTTTAACTGCTGCTCGGAAAATCCGAGTTTTCGCATATCAAGCTGTAAATTGGCTTTGTCTAGTACTCTGATGACTATTTTTTCTCCGAAAAGCGTCGGAAGGCATGAAACTCTCATATCGACTTCTTTGTTATCCATCCTTGCCTTAATTCTTCCGTCCTGCGGGAGCCTTCTTTCCGCTATGTCTAATTGCGCCATTATTTTAAGCCTTGATGTTATCGGATTTTTTAACTGTCCCGGTATTTTCATCTGCTCTATCAGTTTGCCGTCAACACGATATCTTATTCTTACTATCGTTTCATAGGGTTCTACATGTATATCGCTTGCACTAAGTTTTACGGCATCCAAAAGAACCTTATTCACGAACCTTATAATAGGCTGTTCCGAAGACGACCTTTGAAGTTCGGATATATCCAATTCTTCATTGGTTTCTTCTATGGCGATGGAATTAAGATAATCTTTATTTTCCGTAAGAATACTTGAGGCGTTATAATATTTAGATAAAGCGGAGGCTATCTCGTTTTCGGAAGCGACTACTACTTCTATATTTAAACCGGTTAAAAATTTTATATCGTCTAAAGCCTCCACCCTTGTAGGATCGGCTACGGCAAGATACAGGGTGTTACCCTGCCTTTTAAAAGGAATCACCTGAAGTTTAACCGCTAAATCCGGAGGAATAAGTTTTATTACGCTTTCTGGAATTTCGTTATCGAGGAGATTTACCGTAGCGGCGCCGAATTCTTTTGAAAGAAAAGAAACAAGGTCGGCATCTTTAATAAAGCCTAATTTGGTTAGCTGTCTGCCTATACTGCCGCCGTAACGTTTTTGTTCTTCTAACGCGGAATTTAATTCCGCAGGGGTTATTATGCCGTTTTTAACTAAAATTTCGCCGAGTTTTAAATCCTTTAACTTTTCCCCTTTTGAAATTCCGCTGCGGATCCTCTCCTGCATCAGAAGGGCGTTAGATATATCGTCTTTCTTTGCGACGCCGTGCTTTACTAATATATCGCCTAATTTATCGGTAGTAAAATTAGAAGGCGTCATAAAATCGTTATTCATATCGATACCATTGCAATTTGCAATAATAAGAATTTAATTTTTTAAAAGATAAGTTCGTATATTAAATTTTACCACATAAGCTTATTTTTTAAAATATGCCGCTTAAAAAATCTTTAATGTAATTAAACTCGATCCTCCTGCCGGTCCATATATAAAAACTTTCTATAGCTTGAAATAAAAGCATGGACAATCCGTTTGCAAATTTCAAGCATTTCTCTTCTAATCCGTTTGAAAGAAAAGAAGATTTTTCCGAATAAGATATATCCATGAAAAAAAAATTATTTTTAATAAAATTTAAGCGGTTAAAAAGTCCGCCGGCAAAATTTTTGTTTCCGTCCGAAGGAGTTACCGTATTTATTAATATGCCGCAATCTTCAATAAAGGCAATATCGGTTTTTTCGGAAACGCGGGTCAATTTAAAATCCGTATAAATAATTTCGGTAAAAGAATTTAAAGACTTTTTCCATAAATCAGCTTCTTTTTTTAGTTTTTCCGCATTGGAAAAACTGCGGTTTATTATCAGAACATATTTTGCGTTGGATTTTATTAAAGCATACAATACCGCTCTTGCCGCGCCTCCTGCTCCCAGCAGAATAACGGTTTTACCGCTTATCGCTTCGTTAAATTCATAATTTACGGCATTAATAAAACCCGTTATATCGGTGTTATAACCGCGATAAAAACCGTCAGATTCACGATTTATCGTATTGACTGCTCCGACCGTTTCGGCCTCGCCGTCTAAACAGTCTAAATACTTCAGCACTTCAGTTTTATAAGGCTGGGTTACGTTTGCTCCTTTCATCCCCATGGCCTTGAAACCTTTAACCGCGGCAGGAAACAGTTCCGGAGAAACATCGAATTTACCGTAACATAAATTTATATCGAGGAGTTTAGCTATTGAATTGTGAATTAAAGGGGAAAGCGTATAATCTATTTTATGTCCAAAAATACCGCATAGACTCAAATTGAAACCGCTGCTTATTTTCATATGGAGTTCATAAGCATCTGTTTTAAAAGATAGTCTATTTTCGCCGCTTTCTTATCGTCGATAAACATATAGACGTATCTTTCTATATCCTGAATAGTTTTAGTCAGCGCCTGTTTATCTCCGCTATTTAAAACGTTATAATCGACCGGCACTTTTTCGGCTTTATTTCCCAACTGCTCCTTCAGCACCTTTTTAACGGAATTTATTAATTCCTGCCTGTTTAAATGTTCGTTATGCGGGGGATCGACTTTTATATATCCGCTCTGCAGTAAATTATAGAGGGTTTTAAGAACGAAAAAATCGTTTTCTACGGTCAAAGAAAGGACCTGATTTATACTTTTTTTTCCGTCCACCAAAGAAAGAACGTTCCATACTGCGGGAGTAAGAGACAGCGGCCTTATATTTCCGCTTCTGTTCGTAACTACGGAAGGAATATAATTTTTTGAAGGTATGACTTTAGAAATTACCGATAATTCGTCGCGCCTTTTTTTGCATTCGGTTAAAATAGGAGACAGATCCATAGGATTGGCAAAATTTATTATATCCGGCAAAGGTTTTTCATCGAACGCAAATTCTCCGTTGGTTAAGAATAGTATATAATTTAAAGTCTCGGATATATAGCTTGACGTAAATTCGTTTTCTTTAGCTTTTGGAATAGACTCCGATTTAAAAAAATATATGTCGAAACCTGCAGTGGTTTTATAATACGTACGGTATTTCTCCAATATTTGAAGATAGTCTTTTTTGCCCATATCCAACAGCTTTACCGCTAATTTTTCCAGAATATTGTTATCCGAAATCGATAGAAAATAAAGCTTGCCTTCTTTAATAAAAAGTTTAGCGGCAAAATTTTCAAATCTTAAATTTAATACTCCCGTTTTTTTTGAAATTTCGAGAAATTTCAAAACGTCGAAAAGCTCAAGATTTGTTATATTTCCTTTTATATCCATAATAATA
>JAJYPL010000011.1 GCA_021795355.1 bacterium
TAAGAGCTTTAGCATTAACCAAACAATCCGCGATTTTGCGTCTGGCGGAAGCTATGATATTGCCGAACGTCTGTCGGGATATATTCATCTTTTCCGCCGCTTCTTCATGATACAGCCCGTTTAAATCGGCAAGCCTTACGGCTTCGAATTCATCGACCGTCAAAATGACTTTTTCTAATAATTTTGCCGGAATTCCGTTCGGTTTGAAAAATTTTATTTCCGGCTCTTTTTCAACTTTTCTGCACTTATAAGGTCTCATATTTATGCAATTTTTGGTTTTATTATTAGCATATGCTAATAACTATATATTAAAATAAATATATATGAATGTCAATATATTTTTTATATATGTCAATAACTTTTAAAATGTCTATAGATTTTTTATATATATCTGTTGCATACGAATTTTGTCTATAATATAATAAATTTTAACAAATTTATAATAGCCGTATTAATTAAATTGAGGCCTTTTATGAAATCGCTTGCATCGGCAGCATTAATTTTTATTTTTTTGGGTTGTATTGCGGCGCCTTTATCTGCTAACGCCGAAACGGCAACCTTTTTTTCGCCGCGATATAATCTTCAAAACATCGATATACATTGGTTAAATAAATCTTTGATTGCCAAAAGATTATATATCGCGATGTTTTCTTTTACCGATTATAAAATTGCAAAAGATTTAATATATCTTGCTCACAGAGGAGTCAAGATTTATATTTACAGAGACGACTTGCAGATGAAAGACAAAACCGACAGGACGTATATGTTTAAAAACGTAAAAAATATTTTTATAAAAGCAAAAAGAGACAGAGGATTTTGGAATATTATGCATGAAAAAATCTTTATCATACCCGGCGCCGTATTTAGGGAAGGTTCGGCTAATTGGTCGCCTTCCGCCGAGGGCGCATCCTGCTATGGCGGAAATTGCGGGCCGGCTGAAAATCAAGACAACAATGCTACATATATTACGAATAAAAACGAAATAAGAACTGCTTTGCATAATTTTTATCGTATGTGGAATAGAAAGTCGAATATCGACATAAATTAAAAATAAAATTTAATATTTTTTAAATTAATCCATTAATTATAATATATATATTTAGGAGCGAGTGCAATGATAGTAGTTACCGGCGGTGCGGGATTTATAGGGTCAAACATTATAGAAGGACTCAATAAAAGAGGCGAGTCTAATATATTGGTCGTAGATAATTTAACTAACGGAAGAAAAATGTATAATCTTCACGATCTTGATATTTTAGACTATATGGACAGGGAAGATTTTATAGAACGAATTAAATCAAATTACGATTTCGGAAAAATATCCGCCGTTTTTCACGAAGGTGCTTGCTCTTCGACTACCGAATGGGACGGTAAATTTATAATGAGAAATAATTTCGAGTATTCAAAAGAGCTCTTAAAATGGTGTCAGGAAAACGGAGCCCAATATATTTATGCCTCTTCGGCTTCGGTTTACGGACTCGGCAAAAAAGGGTTTACCGAAAAAAGAGAATGCGAACTTCCGATAAATATGTACGCTTATTCAAAGTTTCAGTTCGACCGGTACGTAACGAGCGTAATTAAAAATGCAAAGTATCAGATAGCGGGGTTTAGATATTTTAACGTTTACGGTCCGCGTGAATCTCATAAAGGCACCATGTCGAGCGTTGCTTATCACTTTAACAACCAGATAATTTCAACCGGAAAAGCAAAGCTTTTTGAAGGGACAGACGGTTACGGCAACGGAGAGCAGAGGCGCGATTTTGTTTACGTGGAAGACTGCGCAAAGATTAACTTGTGGTTTATGGATAATCCGTCAAAATCCGGAATATTTAACATTGGTACGGGTAAGGCGAGGTCTTTTAACGACGTAGCAAACGCCGTAATAAAATATCACGAAAAAGGTACAGTTGAGTATGTTAATTTTCCGGAGCATCTTAAAGGCGCTTACCAAAGCTTTACCGAAGCGGATATAGCGGCATTAAGAAACATCGGATACAAAGAAAACTTCACGTCGGTAGAAGAAGGCGTGAAAAAATATTTGGATTGGCTTAACAGATAGCAGATAATTAATTTGTTGCGGGGACAGAATTTAATTCTGTCCCCGTGCTAGGAAAGGCTTTTTAAAATATCTAAATCCGCCTTATGCTCTTTGTCGCCGCCCGGCGTTTCTATTATAAGCGGAATATTATCGAGCCTTTTATCCTTTAAAATAAGTTTGAAAGCATCTAACCCTATATATCCTTTTCCAATAGGCGCATGGCGGTCGATTTTTGATCCGAAAGGTTTCAAAGAATCGTTAAGGTGAAAGGCGCATAATTTATTAAAACCTATAATTTTATCGAAGTTTTCCATGAAATTATTATAAAAAACCTGAGTTCTTATGTCGTATCCGGCGGCAAAAATGTGGCATGTATCAATGCACACGCCGAATCTTTCGGGATTATCCAAAAGATTAATAATTTCGGCGATGTGTTCCAGTTTATAACCTATCTGGTTTCCCTGTCCGGCTGTAGTTTCTATAACTAAAATTACGTTTTTAAAATCTTTAGTTTTCCGAAGAATTATATTCAAATTTTTTGCAATTTTATTAATAGTTTCTGCTTCGGTTAAATTTTTATTAGAGCCCGGATGGAATATTAAATATTTAATGCCGAGTATGCCGCATCTCTTAATTTCGTTTATAAAAGCGTTCAACGACTTTTCCTTTATATCTTCGTCCGAACTTCCAAGATTTACAAGATATGAAAGGTGCGACAAAACTATTAATTTTTGAGCGGCGGTACATTTTTTAAAAGCGTTTATTTCATTTAAATCCAATTCTTTAGCCTGCCACCTTAACTGGCTTTTAGTAAATATCTGTATAGCGGTTGAACCTGTATTTTCTGCGGAATTACAGGCATTTTTAAGTCCTCCGGCAACGGAAACGTGAGCGCCTAAAACCATATGCATAAATATATATAATCCTTTTTGCAATTAAATTGAAACTTAATTATCTATTATATTATATCGCGGGACGGATTATTTTTGTATGATATAATTAATATACACACCGGCAAATAAATAAAATATTTAAAAACTCAGGAGGCAAAGTTTATGAAAGGAAACGAAGAAATCATCAAAAGGCTTAATTTAAGGCTGTCCGAGGAATTAACCGCAATAAACCAGTATATGGTTCATGCAGAAATGCTGGACAACTGGGGCTATGAAGAACTGCATAAGGAAGTCGAAAAAAGGGCTATAGACGAAATGAAACATGCCGAAAAATTAATAGGCAGGATACTATTCCTCGAAGGAATACCGATAGTTTCGAATTATAATAAACTGCGTATAGGATCTAACGTCGAATTAATGCATAAAAACGATAGGGAAGCCGAAGAGGATGCGATAAAAGCGTATAACGAAGATATAAAATTTGCTGCGGAAATAAAAGACAACGGCACAAAAGATTTATTGCAATCCATTTTAGACGACGAAGAAAAACATATAGACAGGCTTGAGGAGTACCTTGACCAGATAGAGCAGATGGGGCTTGCAGTTTATCTTTCTACATATAGAAAATAAGAAATATTTTAAAGAATGGGGGTTTTTGTATGCAGTATGTTAATTTAGGAAATACAGGACTGAAAGTATCGAGGCTTTGTTTGGGCGCGATGACTTTCGGGTTTAAGTTCAGGAATATAGGCGCGGTAGGACAGGAAGACGCTAATGCAATGGTTAAAAAAGCCTATGAATCGGGAATAAATTTTTTCGATACCGCTGATATGTATTCGTTTGGAGAGTCTGAAGAGATACTCGGCAATGCATTAAAAACCTTAAACGTTCCAAGGGAAAAATTCGTCATAGCGACGAAAGTCCGCTCGCCCCTTAGCGAAGCCGCGATGAACGGGACGGGAGACGTCAATAACGTCGGGCTTTCCAGAAAGCACATTATAGAGGCTTGCAATAACAGCTTAAAAAGATTGAAAATGGATTATATAGACCTTTATCAGGTTCACGGCTTGGATTTGTCCTGCGGATTGGAAGAAACTCTTGAAGCGCTGAACGACTTGGTAAGACAGGGCAAAGTTTTATATCTGGGCGTTTCAAACTGGACGGCGCGGCATATAATGAAAGCGCTATACTTGGCTAAAGCTAAAAATTACAGCAGATTTGTTTCACTTCAGGCTTATTATTCGCTCGTCGGACGCGATTTAGAACATGAGCTTCTACCTTTGTGCAGCGAAGAAGGCCTCGGCGTCCTTCCATGGTCGCCGTTATCCGGCGGATTTTTGACCGGAAAATACACAAGGCAAAACCAAAAGCCGTCAGGCGCAAGAAGAAGTGAATTTAATTTTCCGCCGGTAGATGAAAGGGGATACGATGCAATAGACGTATTGACGGATTTATCAAAAAGTAAAAACGTTACGATTGCTCAATTATCCCTTGCCTGGCTTTTGGCTCAAAAAGGCGTTACTTCGGTTATTGTAGGCGCAAACAAGATTTCTCAGCTCGAAGACAACTTAGGTTCCGTAAATATTAACTTAACCGAAGATGAAATTTCCAAACTGTCGAACGTTACTATGCCGAAAAAATTATATCCTCAATGGATGGTCGAATGGCAGAATAACAGAAAATCGTTAAATCCGGAGGAATTAAAATAAGGGAAAAAGGTGCCAGATTAATTTTACGCAATGTCTTTTCTTGTTAATCGACCTCTACGTATGCGTAAAATAAAATCAGACACCTTTTTCTTGCGGTTAGCCCCCCTCCTTTTTAAAATATATTTTTCTGCGTGTTCTGAAAAAACATGTTTTTTCAGCAGAAGAATATGGCATGCCTTTTCCTGCAGAAAAATATGGGATGCGGCCAAAGGCTGCGGGGCGGTTTGCACGCAGACCTATATATTAATTTACTGCAAAATAAAAGGAGCTTCCTTCGTAACTAATTTAGTAAGCGAAAAATCGCCGGGGCCCATAATAAATATACTTAAAGCTATTGCGAATTCAGTTAATGCATATTCGTAGCCGCCATTCAAAATATTGAATCCGTGAGGCAGGTGCAGTAAAAATATAGCACCCAACATTACAAGCATAATATTTATCGCGCCGATTCTTGTTAAAACTCCGCTAATCATTGCAAGACTGCCGGTGGTTTCTGCAATTCCTACCAGAATAGCAATTATTATCGGAAAATGCATGTATCCGGCAAATCCTTGAACTCCGGGTCCGTCAAACCAGTCGAAAAGTATTCCCGTTCCATGATAGAAAAAGCTAAGGAATAACACAAATCTTAAAAAGAATAATGTAACAGATTCTTTTTTCATAATCAATTCCCTCCGTTTAAAAATTTAAAAGTTAGTTTAGTTATTTAATGTAAATATGTTATGAAATAATGATATTCTATTAAATGTAAATCGTCAATCAGGGATTTTTTTATTATTAAGTATAAAAAAAGATACTTAATTGACATTTTATATTAGAAAATGATATTATTTTATTATTATGGAAAACGAATCTAATAAGAATTATTGTCCCGCGCACGAAGCTTTTAAAGTGCTTGCAAACAAGTGGTCTTTGATGATAATCAAAGAACTTTCAAGCGAAAAAATGAGATTTAACGCAATTAAAAAAAAGATAGATGGAATTTCCTCGCGCGAACTTTCAAAAAGACTCGAAGTTTTAGAGCAAATAGGCGCCATAAACAGAAAAATCATTTCTATTAAACCTATAATGGTGGAATACAGCCTTACCGAAGCAGGCAAAGAACTTACCGATGCTATTGAAATACTGCACGACTGGACGATTAAAAATAAAAAAAATATAAAACACATCGAAAAATTAGTCCGCGCTTAAGTATATAAAAAGAACCAAGTATTTTTAAAATCCCTGATTGACAATATATACGTAAAAACATTATATTATTACTAATGCTAAAATATTTATAAAAATTAACTTAATTAAGGAGGTATTTATTATGCCCAGATTAGTCAAACACGAAAAGAAACTGCCTGCTCCAATCGAAGAAAAGGACGCAAAATTTCCTATTTATGTATGCGCATGCGGTTTATCGAAGAATTTTCCGTTTTGCGACGGTTCGCACGACCATACGAAGGACGAATCCGATAACGGAGTTTATGTTTACGAAGGAGATAAAAGAGTTAAACTGTAATTAGTAATTAGAAACTAATAAAAACCACCCCGGCAGGCTTTGCCTGCCACCCCTCCTTTTTAAAGGAGGGGAGTTCTATATAGTTACTTAGGCATATGATAATATTTATGCTGCCATCATCCCCCCTAAACCAAAAATTGCGATAGAATGTCTAAATTTTGCTGAAACGTTAAAAAGGAAAAGGCGTCAGATTTTATTTTCCGCATACTGTAAGGTCAATTAACACATAAAGTTTATTGCGGAAAATTAATCTGACGCCTTTTCCTGATTGAATATCTTCTTTCATATATGTTATTCTATACGCAATGAAATTAAACGATTAAATAACTATAAATCAATAAAGTCAATAAAAATGAAAGAAAATTTAAAAGCAGACGGAGTAAAGGTTCGTTTTGCGCCGAGTCCTACGGGAAATTTGCATATAGGAGGGGTGAGGACCGCCTTTTTTAATTATATTTTTGCCCTAAAATACGGCGGCGAATTTATCTTAAGAATAGACGACACGGACAGAGCAAGAAGCAAAAAAGAGTATGAAGCAGAAATTATTAAAGATTTGAATTGGTTTGGAATAAAATACGGCGGGTTTTACAGGCAGTCCGAAAGAACGGCGGTTTACGAAAAATATCTTGGCGTTCTTAAAGAAAAAGACCTTATATATGAATGTTTTTGCACCGAAGAAGAAATTTTAATATCCAAAGAAATTGCCGTTAAGTCTAAAAAGCCGTATATTTATAACGGCAGATGCGCCAATCTTACAAGCTCCGAAAAAGAAAAATTAAGCAGTCAATTTAAAGAACGCGGCATGTATCCGTCAATCCGCTTAAATATAGCAAAAGTTTTAAAAGCTATGGGAAATTTTAAAGCCGTAGAATTTGAAGACGCCGTTCACGGACTGCTTTCGTTTAATCCGAAACTTATAGGAGATTTTATTTTAAAAACCGAGCATAACAGGTTTACGTATAACTTTGCATCGATAATAGACGACCATGATATCGGAATAACCCACGTAATAAGGGGCGAAGACCATATAAGCAATACACCTAAGCAGATTTTAATTCTTAATGCCTTAGATAAAACCCCTCCGGTTTTTGCGCATATTTCCCTTTTGTACGGAAAAGACGGAAAAATAATGTCAAAAAGGGATGACGCCGCCAACATCGAATATTATAAGAAAGAAGGTTATCTTCCGAATGCCATATTAAATTATCTTGCAATAACGGGGAATACGTTTACCGTCCATGAATTTGAAAACGGCAAAGAAAAAATATCGGAAAAAGAAATATTTTCCGATATTTTAGAAATGGCGGAGCTTTTTGAAATAAAAAAAGCAAGGGGTTCCAGTGCAATTTTCAGCGAAGAAAAATTAAGGCATATAAACGAAAAATTGCTGCAGGAAATGGATGCGGAAAAATTAATAAAAATTTTAACGGAAAAATTTCAGTCTGAAGAAGTTCTTGAAAAACTTAGAGATGCTTATGGCGAAAAATATGTTGAAATAATAGATTTTTTAAAAAATGAGTTTAAGACCGTCAAAGAAATTTTAGCGGAAATTAAAATATTTTTTGAAGATTTTAAAACCGAAAAGGCGGAAATTAAATATGATATTAAATTAAAGGAAACGCTTTTAAATAATCTTCAAAAAATAGAATCCGATAAATTCGACGAAAATGCAATAAAAAATGCCGTTAAAGAATCTGCTTCCGAAAGCGGCAAAACTTCAAAAGACTGCTATGAAATGTTAAGGCTTTGCATAACCGGAAGGTATGACGGACCGTCTATTCTTAAAATTATAAAATTAATGGGCAGGGAAAGAACGCTTAAAAGGCTTTCGTGTTGATTTTTCTTTAAAATTTGCTATATTAATTACTTTCATATTGCTTTTGCGAATAGGAGGCGGTAATTGGATCCGTTAAAAAGATTTCACAATGAAGGCTGGCATACGCCGGAAGGCAGATTGATAAGGGAGTTCGTATTCGGAATTAACGACGGGCTAGTTACTACTGTCGGATTTATAGCGGGTGTTACTGGAGCATTGATAAACTTAAAAATTGTTTTAATGTCCGGCGCCGCGGAAATTGTTGCAGGTACGGTATCGATGTTTTTTGGCGCTTACCTTGCAACAAAATCGCAGAACGAATTTTATCAAAAAGAAATTAACAGAGAAATCAGGGAAATTAAAGAGAATCCTGAGCATGAAATTGAAGAAATATATGAAATATATCAGGATAAAGGGTTCACGACGGAAGAAATAGAGCCTATAGTTCAAAAACTTATGTCGGATAAAAAAATACTCCTTGATTTTATGATTCAGGACGAACTTGGAATAAGCAAAGATTACTATGAAAACCCGATAAAAATAGCATCTTATACAGGATTATCTTTTTTAGCGGGCGGTATTCCGCCGCTGCTGCCTTTTTTCTTTATAAAACATTCTTTAACGGCAGTTTCGGTTTCGGTTCTTTTTACCGTTATTATTCTTGCCGTTACCGGACTTGCCAAAGCAAAAGTAACCAAGACCGGCAGATTAAAAAGCGCCGCCGAAATGGTTTTAATAGGCGGAGCCGCCGCCGCCGCAGGGTTTATTTGCGGAAGGCTGATAGCATTAATGTGAAAATATTTTGTTTCACGTGAAACAAAATATGAAACGGGAATAAATTGGAATTAAATTTAATTAATGATATAATTATTTCGTAATTTTTTATGATTACACATATATAATTTATATAATTACTGTTTACTGGTTGATTGTATGTCAAAAGTAGTCTGTATTTCAAATCAGAAAGGCGGGGTGGGCAAAACTACTACGGCTATTAATATTGCCGCATGTCTGTCGGCATACGAGAAAAAGGTGCTGCTGATAGATGCTGACCCTCAGGCAAATGCAACAAGCGGATTAAATATTTCCGTCGATAACGGAAAACCCACCGTTTATGAATGCCTTGCAGGCACGGCCGAAGTCGGCGATGTAATTTATAGGACTCAGATGAAAAATCTTTATTTAATGCCTGCAAATTCCGACCTTGCCGGCATAGAAGTAGAACTCGTAAACGTTCAGGAAAGAGAGTATTTTTTTAAAAAAAATATTATAGATAAAATAAAAGGCGATTACGATTATATTTTTATCGATACCCCGCCTTCTTTAGGGCTTTTGACTATTAATGCCCTGACCGCTTCGGACAGCGTTTTAATTCCTATGCAGTGCGAGTATTATTCTTTAGAAGGGATATCTCGGCTTATGCAGACTATAAAATTAGTCAATCAAAGATTAAATAAAACTTTATATGTAGAAGGTGTTTTGTTCACCATGTTCGACGGAAGAGCCAACCTTACGAATCAAATAGTAAGCGAAGTTAAAAAATATTTCGGACAAAAAATTTACGAAAACGTTATACCGAGAAACGTAAAGCTTCCGGAAAGCTCCAGTTTCGGAAAGCCCATAATTCTATACGACATAAACTCAAAAGGCGCGGTTTATTATCTCGAACTTACCAAAGAGTTTTTATCTAAAGCGGCATAAACTTAAAAAAAGGACTAATATGGAAGAAAAAGCAAAACATATTAAAAAAAATGTGCTGGGCAGGGGGCTTGGAGCGCTGCTTACAGATTTCAATCCAAAAGAAAATATGCCGGGTATAGACGATAAGTTTTCCGTTTTTGAAATAGAAATAGAAAAAATTAATACCGGCATATATCAGCCGAGGCAGTATTTCGATAAAGATAAACTTGCCGAGTTGAAAAACTCTATTAAAGAAAACGGCATAATCCAGCCTTTAATAGTAGCTAAATCTAAAAAAGAAGGGGAATACGATTTAATAGCAGGGGAAAGAAGATACAGAGCCGCTATCGAGCTTAAGTTTAAAAAAGTTCCCGCGATCATTAAAGACATTTCAGGTGCGGCGGCTCTTGAAATTGCATTAATAGAAAATATACAAAGACAGGATTTAAACGTTATTGAAGAAGCAAACTGTTATATGCGGCTTATAGAAGAATACAAACTTACGCATGAAGAGCTTGCGGCAAAAGTAGGAAAGGACAGGGCAACTATTACCAATATGCTGAGGCTTCTTTCCCTGCCCGACGAAGTCAAAAAAGAGCTTATTTACGGGAAAATAACTCCTTCGCATGCAAGAAATCTTATAGGGTTGTCCGACGATGAAGCCGGCATGCTGCTAAATACGATTTCCGGCGAAAAATTAAACGTTAGGGAAACCGAGCGCAAGGTCAGAGAACTTAAATCTAAGATTAAAGAAAAGAAGCCGAAAAAGGATCTGTCGGTATCTTATCAGATTAAAGGTTATGAAGAAGAACTGCTTGAAAAACTTCAGACCGAAGTTAAAATTAATTATAAAACCAAAGGAAGCGAACTTAAAGGCAGAATAGAAATAGAATTTTATTCGGGCGAAGAGCTTGAAAGAATTATAGAATTTATAAATAAAAATTGATATAATAAAAAAAATAAAAAATACAAATATCTTATGCCCGAATTAGTCATTACCTGGCAGGGGCTTTTATTCGAAGCCGTCTTGTTTTTAATTTTTACTTATCTTTTAAACCTTTTTTTGTTTAAACCTATAAGAAAAATTCTTAAAGAACGCGAAAGCATTTTATCTTCGCATAAAGGCAATAAAGAAAATTTTGAAGATTTAACGAAGAAATTATACGAATCTGCCGAGCAGGAAAAAAATAAATTAAAAATAGAAGTAAACGGTATTCGCGAATCTTACAAAAAAGAAGGTTTAGCCGAAGCGCGCAGAATAATTGCGGAAGCCGGAAAAAAAGCGTCGGAAAATTTAGCAGTAGCGCTTAAAAACTTCGATAAAGAAAAAAACGATTTAACAAAAGATTATATGTTAAAATCGGAAGAAATCGCGGATTTAATATTTAAAAAAATTATGAATTTATGAATATGGAAATCTTTTGGCGACTATTCGATACTATTATACTTGCAATAGGTGTCGCTTATATTTATATTAAATACGGCATAACTTTCTTAGGCGGCAGGCGGCATGACATAGAATCCAATCTTGAAAAAGCAAAGGAATATGAAAACAAGGCAAAAGAGATATACCAAGAGGCTAAAATCGAACTTGAGAAAGCAAGAAAAGAGATGCGGGAAATTAGGGAAGATGCAATAAAAGAAGCGGCGGCGGAAAAAAATTTGATTATTAAAAACGCCCAAATGACCGCCGATAAAATCGTCAATGCTTATTTGGAACATGCAAAAGCCGAAATAGACAATCACAGGAAAAAGCTTTTGGAAGAAATGATTGGTAAGTCGTTTCAAGCCGCAAACGAAAAGATAAAAAAAGAGATAGAATCAGACAGAGATAATAAATTAAACGAAAATTTTCTTAAAGCACAAGAGGAAGGATTTGCAAGACAGTCAAATAAGTAAGCGCTATGGTTCGGCGTTGTTCGGAGCCGCCGCAAATTTTCGGATAGTCGATGAAATTTTTAACGACTTCAATAAGTTTATTAATTTCTGTTACGAAAAGCTATGCCTTAAAGAATTTATTTCGCAAACATATATAGATAAGCAGGAAAGGTTTGAAGTTATAAAATTGCTGGGCAAAGAGCTTTCTTTTAACGAGCATTTTATAAATTTTCTTCATTTGTTAATAGAACAAGAAAGAATAGGGTATCTTCCTAAAATTTTCACGGAATATTCAAATCTTCGCGATAACCTCAATAATTTATTGAAAGTAAAAATTATTTCCGCAAAAGAATTAAAACCCGAAGAAAAAGTCAAACTAATCGAGATGACGGAAAAAGCCCTGAAAAAAACCGTATCTATTGAGTCCGAAATAGACGAAAATATCTTAGGCGGTTATATTATAAATATAGATAACGTTTTATACGATTCAAGCATAAAAACCCGTTTAGATAATTTTCATAAATACTTAAAGCAGGGAGCATTTATTAATGGCAATTAAGCCTTCGGAAATTACCGATATTATAAAAAGCAAGATAGAGTCTTATACTAAAAGCGTCGATATCAGCGAAGTAGGCGTGGTTTTATCCGTCGGAGACGGCGTTGCAAGAATTTACGGCATTAAAAATGCGGTTATAGGAGAAATGCTCGAATTTACTCCCGACGTTTACGGATATGTTTTAAATTTGGAAGAAGATAACGCCGGAGTTATAGTTCTCGGCGAAGAATTTTTGGTAAAAGAAGGAGATACCGTAAAAAGAACCGGAAAAATTGCAGAAGTCCCGGTAGGCAAGGGTGTTATAGGCAGAGTTTTAGACGGGCTCGGAAGGCCTATAGACGGAAAGAGTCCTGTTGAAGCGGAAAAATATTACAACATAGAAAGAAAAGCCCCTGGAATAGTTCAAAGGCATAAAGTTAACGAACCTTTATATACGGGCATAAAAGTTATCGATTCGTTAATACCTATCGGCAAGGGACAGAGGGAGCTTATCATAGGAGACCGGCAGACCGGCAAGACCGCTATCGCTATAGATACTATATTAAATCAGAAAGATTCCGGAGTTTACTGTATATACATCGGCATAGGGCAGAAACAGTCCAGTATTTCGTTTATTTACGACCGCCTTATGAGTTCCGGCGCAATGGAATATACCGCTATAATTGCCGCTAACGCAAGCGACCCTGCGGCAATGCAATATTTTGCCCCTTATACGGGAGCCACTATGGGCGAATATTTCAGGGACAACGGTATGCACTGCCTGATAATTTACGACGATTTATCCAAGCACGCGGTAGCATACAGGGAACTTTCCCTGCTATTAAGAAGGCCGCCGGGAAGGGAGGCGTATCCGGGAGATGTTTTTTATCTGCATTCAAGGCTTCTCGAAAGGGCGGCAAAAATGAATCAAGCTCACGGCGGAGGATCTCTTACCGCTTTGCCTATAATAGAAACGCAGGCAGGAGACGTGTCGGCGTATATTCCGACCAACGTTATATCTATAACGGACGGGCAGATTTTTTTAGAAACAGACCTGTTTTACGCGGGAACCAGACCCGCCGTCAATGCCGGACTTTCAGTTTCCAGAGTCGGCGGAGACGCTCAAATTAAAGCTATGAAGCAGGTTTCCGGAGGCTTAAGGCTTTCGCTGGCCCAATACAGGGAACTTGCGGCGTTTTCGCAGTTCGGAGCGGATCTGGATAAAACCACCCAGGAAATGCTTGCGCGCGGCAGAATGATGTCCGAGCTTCTTAAACAGCCGCAATACAGCCCTATGCCGGTTGAAAAAGAAGTGATTATACTTTTTGCGGCAAATAGCGGCTATCTTCAGGAGTATAAACTTACGTCTATAAAAAAATATGAAGAAGAACTGCTTTACTATATAGAAAATAATTATCCGGAAATCTATTCGGATATAAGAGAAAAAAAATCTATAGACGATGCGCTTAAAGCAAAGATTATAACGGCGTTGGACAATTTTAAAAAAATATTCGTAGAAGACTGATAATTTATGCCTAATTTAAAATCCATAAAAAGAAAAATCTCCAGTATTAAAAATACAAGGCAGATTACGAAAGCTATGAAAATGGTTGCCGGTTCGAAGTTTAAAAAAAATCAGGCGGCTATGAACGAATATAAAGCTTATGCCGCGATTTACGACGGCATTATGGATAATATTAAGAATAACAGCGTGCTGCATCTGCATCCTTTTTACGGAAAAATCGGCGAAAAAGACAAAAAAACCGGCGTAAATACCGGAATAATAATAATTTCAACAGACAGAGGCCTTTGCGGTTCTTTCAATATAAATCTGTTTAAACTTTTTAACGAAGAAATTAAAAGCAAAGGATTAGATGAAAGCAAAATAAAAATATACGTTCTCGGTAAAAAGGCCTACGATTTTTTTAAAAAAAATAATTACGGTATATCTTTCGGCATGCTTTATTCGGACGGCGATTCAATATTAAATATTGCAGAGCTTTTATGCGATACCTTTATACAAGATTTTAAAAATAAAAAGATAGAAGAAGTTTATATAATATCTAACCGCTATATTTCCACCCTTCAGCAGAGGGCATATTCGGAAAAAATTCTGCCGTTCGAAGCCTCCGGCGATAACGTATCCGGCAAAAGCGGAGGCTACTTAATAGAAGAAACGGCCGGCTACGAAAACGAAATAATGGATACGATTTTTAATAATTATTTTCGGACTAAAATTTATTATAAAATTTTGGAATCTTTTGCCGGCGAGCAGGCTTCGAGAATGAACGCAATGGATAATGCTACCAGAAATGCCGGAAAATTAATAAATAAACTGACGGCAGCCTATAACAAAGCCAGACAGACGGCGGTTACGCTAGAAATTTTAGATATTATAAACGGGGTTAACGCGGTAAAATAAATTTTTAATTTTTAAAGTATCGGGAGAATTTATACATGAACGAAGGTTATATTGCCCAGGTAGTCGGTCCGGTTATAGACGTTAAATTTGAAAATAAAAAACTGCCGCCTATTTTCAATGCGCTGTATTTGACTAATCCGGCTATAAACGGCAAGGAAAACAATTTAGTTTTGGAAGTAACCCAGCATCTAGGGGAAGATACCGTAAGGTGCATAGCTTTAGACTCTACGGACGGTTTGTCGCGCGGAATAAAAGTAACGGATACCGGGAACAAGATAACCGTTCCGGTAGGAAGAGAAGTGCTTGGCAGAATATTTAACGTAGTGGGAGAAACGGTCGACGAACTGCCGGAAGTTCATTTTAAATCTCGGCTTCCTATTCACAGGCCTGCCCCGACTTTTGAAGAACAGTCCACCAACATGGAAATATTAGAAACCGGCATTAAAGTTATAGACCTGCTGGAACCGTACTTAAAGGGCGGAAAAGCAGGGTTGTTCGGAGGCGCCGGAGTCGGCAAAACGGTTTTGGTTATGGAGCTTATTCATAATATCGCGATAGAACACGGCGGTTTTTCGGTATTTGCCGGCGTCGGAGAAAGAACGAGGGAGGGAACCGACCTGTGGACGGAGATGAAAGAATCGAAAGTTTTGGATAAAGCGGTATTAGTTTACGGACAGATGAACGAACCGCCGGGGGCAAGAGCCAGAGTTGCGCTGTCGGCTCTTACCATGGCGGAATATTTCAGGGACGAAGAAAGACAGGACGTATTAGTTTTTATAGATAATATATTCAGGTTTGCGCAGGCAAATTCGGAAATAAGCGCGCTTCTCGGAAGAATACCTTCAGCCGTCGGCTACCAGCCTACTCTTGCGACCGATATGGGCGAACTTCAGGAAAGAATAACAAGCACAAAGAAAGGTTCTATTACTTCCGTTCAGGCGGTTTACGTTCCGGCGGACGATTTGACCGATCCGGCTCCCGCTACCACATTTGCGCATTTAGACGCAACGACGGTTCTTTCAAGACAGATAGTCGATCTCGGTATTTATCCGGCAGTCGATCCGCTCGATTCTACGTCGAGGGCGCTGGACGCAAATATTATAGGCGAAGAGCATTATACAGTTGCAAGAAGAGTTCAGGCCGTTCTTCAGAAATATAAAGAATTACAGGACATAATAGCGATTCTCGGCATGGACGAGCTTTCGGAAGAAGATAAGCTGATAGTCAACAGAGCAAGAAGAATACAGAGATTTCTTTCCCAGCCGTTTTTCGTAGCGGAAGTTTTTACCGGTTTTCCCGGAAGATACGTGCCTTTAAAAGAAACGATACGCGGTTTTAAGGAAATTTTAGACGGCAAACACGACGAATTGCCTGAGCAGGCTTTTTATATGGCCGGCACTATAGACGAAGTAATTGAAAAAGCTAAAGAATTAGGTAAATAAACCTTGCTGAAATTAAAAATAGCGGATAAAAAAAAGCTGATTTTTGAAGGCGAAACGGATTTTTGCGAACTTCCTGCAATGTCCGGTATAGAGGGAATTATGCCTAAGCACGTTAATTTTATATCTTATTTGGCCGCCGGCTCTATAAAATATAAAATCGGCGGAACTATTAAAGAAATAGAAGTTTTAAGCAGCGGATTGGCGGAAGTAAGCAATGATAACGTAAATATTTTATTAGATTCTTAATTGATATTTTGCTTTAAAAATATTAATATATTAATTAAAATTAAAAAATAGTTAATCCGAAAAATAAAATATGATAGATATCAAGCTTATTAGGGAACAGAAAGAATACGTCAAAAAGGAGATGGAAAAACTTTTCGTTTCCGTTCCTATAGACGAAATTTTTGAATTGGACGAAGCTAAAAGGAAACTTTTATTCGATTCGGAAAATTTAAGGAACATAAGAAAAACTCTTTCCAAGGAGATTGCATCGGAAAAAAACGCCGAAACTGTTTCGGCGAAAAAAGAAGAGGTAAAAAGGATAAACGAACTTATTAAAGTTCAGGAAGACGAACTGGGCGAATTAGAAGAAAGGCTCAATTCGCTTATGCTTAACGTGCCTAATATTCCCGATCCCGAAGTTCCCGTCGGAAAAGACGATTCCGAAAATATTCCTATCGCATATTTCAACGAAAAGAAAAAATTTGAATTTGAGCCTAAAACTCATTACGATATCGGCGAAAAAAGAGATTTAATAGACTTTGAAAGGGGAGTCAAAATTTCCGGCACCCGTTTTTACGTATTAAAAAAGGGCTTTGCAAAACTTCAAAGAGCGCTGATAGGTTTTATGCTCGACACTCACGTAAATTATCACGAATACGAAGAAGTTTACCCGCCGTTTATGGTGAACGAAGAATGTCTTACCGGAACAGGACAGCTTCCTAAATTTTCCGAAAATCTTTACAAAGACGACGATTCGGGAATGTGGTTCGTTCCGACGGCAGAGGTTCCCGTTACCAATATGTACAGAAACGAAATACTGCCGATGAATAAGCTTCCTATAAAACATGCTGCTTATACGGCTTGTTTTAGAAAAGAACAGCTTTCCGCAGGCAAGGACACGAAAGGCATAAAGCGCGGCCATCAGTTCGACAAGGTCGAACTTGTAAAGATTGTTGCGCCGGAAACCGCAAAAGAAGAATTATCAAGTCTGATAGCCGATGCGCAGGACATATTAAACAGATTGGATCTGCCGCACAGATTAATCAGGATATGTACCGGAGATTTAAGTTTTACCGCAAGCGAAAAATTCGATATAGAAGTTTACGCGCCTGGAATAAACGAGTGGCTCGAAGTCAGTTCATGTTCTAATTTCGGCACTTTTCAGGCAAGACGCGCAAATATAAAATTTAAAAGAGACAATAACTCCAAAGCGGAATTCGTTTCAACTTTAAACGGATCCGGACTTGCGCTTCCAAGGGTAATGATAGCCGTAATAGAAAATTACCAGACTAAAGACGGTTTTATAAAGGTTCCCGGCGCTTTGAAGCCTTATTTTGGAATGGAAGAATTTATTTAATATGCCGAGCCGTAAAAAGACAATATGGGGAATTTTTATTATTTTTTTTTCCGTTTATTCCCTGCTGTCTCTTTATTCGTACGATATAATCGAGCAGACATTTAATTCCTATTCAATTTCTACGGTTCACAGAGCAAATTGGGGCGGTTATTTCGGCGGAGTTCTTTCTAATTTTTTGCTTCAATTATTCGGACTTAACACTTTCGTAATAATCCTTTTTATTCTATTCGTAGGATTTATTTTGCTGTTGAATAAACCTCTTGCAAAAAGATTTTACGCAGGAATTTTGCTTTTCGTCTTAGCCTTATCCATTCTGTTGTACCGCTTACTTCCAAAAGTATCGTATCACGGCTTTATGATGTCCGGAGGAGGGCTTATAGGCAGGGGAATTTACGGCTTTATTTTTAAATTTTTCGGCTTTGCCGGCGCCGTAATAATTATATTGCTGCTTTTTCTTGCTGCATTCTATATTTTTTTTAAGAAAATAGACTTCAAACATATCGCAGAATATTATAATAAAATAAATTCTAAGAAAATCAAATTTTCCGATTTTAAATCCTTCCGGTTAAAAACAGCCGCTTTTTTTAATTCCATAAAATTAAGGTTTGAAAAAAGAAAGGGGCTTAAAAAAAGACAAAAAAGCTTCGTAATGAATAAAGAATTATTTGGAGGCACAAGGGAAGAACTTATAAGCGATTTAGAGAAAAAAGAAGAAAAGGCGGAAACGGTTCAGCCCGAACGCATAGAAGAAAAACCTGCAACCTTTGACTTTATAGGCGACAGGGATTCAAAAATACCGCCTATATCTTTAATGCAGGCGGACGGGACGGCAAAAGATCTGCAGAGGACAGACAAGCAGTCTTTGCTTGTAAACGCAACCCTTATCGAAAAGAAGCTTATGGATTTCGGGGTTAAAGGAAAAGTTACCGGCATTAACCCCGGTCCGATTATAACTATGTATGAATTCGAACCCGCAAGCGGCATTAAGGTGGGCAGAATTTTGACTCTTTCGGAAGATTTGACTATGGCGCTGAAATCTAAACCTGTGAGGATAACCGGAGTAATAGAAGGGAAATCCGCAGTAGGAATTGAAGTTCCAAATAATAAAAGGGAAACGGTATTATTTTCCGAAATTATTAATTCCAAAGAATTTGCCGATTCAAAATCTATGCTCACTATAGTACTCGGCAAGGACACAAGGGGAAACGACGTTTTATTCGACATTGCAAAAGCGCCGCATTTGCTTATAGCCGGAGCGACCGGCGCCGGAAAAAGCGTTTTTATCAATACGCTCGTTATGAGCCTTATTTTTAAAGCAACACACGAAGAGCTTAATTTTTTAATGATAGACCCTAAAAGATTAGAACTGGCGCCTTTTGAAAATCTGCCGCATTTAATAAGCGACGTAGTCTATGACCCTAAAAAAGCAGGCGTAGCATTAAAGTGGGCTGTTTCGGAAATGGAATCCAGATACAAAAGAATGCAGTCGGAAAAGGTTAAAAATATAGAACAGTTCAACGAAAAATACAGGAAGCAGGGTTTAAAGCCTCTGCCTTATTTAGTCGTGATAATAGACGAGTTAAGCGATTTAATGCTTACCAGTCCAAAAGACGTCGAAACCTCTATAATAAGGCTTTCTCAAATGGCAAGGGCATGCGGGATACATTTGGTGATAGCTACGCAAAGACCTTCCGTAAACGTAGTGACGGGCGTTATTAAAGCAAATATGCCTTCCCGCGTATCTTTCTTAGTATCGTCGAAAGTAGATTCAAGGACTATATTGGATTCAAACGGCGCCGAGGAACTGCTGGGAAACGGAGATATGCTGTTTATGCCTCCCGGGCAAGCTAAACTTATGAGAATTCACGGCTCGTATATATCGGAAGACGAAATTAAAAAAGCGATAAAATTTATAGAAGAAAAAAACTTTCCCTCGCAGAAAAACGAACTGCTAATAAATGAGTTTGACAATGCCGGTAATTTTGATAGAATAATTACGGACGACCCCGACGACGAAATATATAACGAGGTGCTTAGTCTCGTCCAATCCGAAGAAGAAAGAGAAAATATTTCGATTTCTTACGTTCAGAGAAGATTCAGGATAGGCTTTAACAGAGCGGCCAGAATAATAGAAAAAATGCAGAATGAAGGAATTTTGACTAAAAAAAGGAGACAGGGAAAATGAAAGCCAAATTTTTAAAATTATTTATATTTTTTTTAGTTTTAGAGTCTTTTGTTACGGTATATTTTACAGGTAAATCTTATGCCGAATCTAATAATACCGTCAATAAAATAGAGGCAAAATATAAAAACGTTTATTCCATAGCGGCATATTTTTATCAAAAGGAAGAAATACCGGGTTATTCCCAAAATATGGCGTTTAAGGGATATTTTTATTATAAAAGATATAAAGGAATGGCCTGGATTTATGAATATCCTTTTCATAAAAGGCAGGTTTTGAAAAACGGCAGGCTTTATATCGTCAATAAAAATATGAGAAAAGTAACGGAAATAAACGTAAGCGGCGATAGAGGAGGATTTCCCCCCAACGTAGTCGAAGTAATCGGAAATCTTACGCATTATTTTAAAGTATTAAACGTATTTAAAAAGACGGCTTCAAACGAAACAATACTTATTTTAAAGCCTATAAAAATGCAGAGGGCTAAAAAAATATACGTCGGCTTCGATTCCGGAAATTTAAAGATAAAATCTTTAAAAATTATTACTTATCAGGGGCAGACGATTATTTTTAAATATAAAAACGTTAAATTTAACGGTCCTATAAAAGATAAAATTTTCAGCGTTAATTTTCCCTCGTATTATAAAATAATAAAAGCGAATTAGCGTAAATTAATATCATTTAATAATAAAGGAGAATGCCGTGCCTTCTTTTGATATAGTTTCAAAAGCCGATATGCAGGAAGTCGATAATGCAATTAATCAGGCTATAAAAGAAATAATCGGCAGATACGATTTTAAAGGAACCAAAAGCGAAATTAAACGCCAGGATAATATTATTACGCTTTTGGGCGACGACGACTACAAGCTGACCGCCGTTATAGATATATTAAAAGGCAAACTTATAAAACGCGGAGTTTCGGTTAAATTTTTGGATTTTAAGAAAAAAGAGGAAGCGTCGAAAGGAATGATGCGGCAGGAAGTAGAAATTAAAGAAGGAATCGATAAAGAATCTTCAAAGAAAATTATACAGGAAATAAAAAAAATTGCTCCCAAGGCGGGTGTGGAAAACCTTAAAGACCATCTGCGCGTTAATTCAAAATCTAAGGACGAACTTCAAAATATTATCGCCCGGTTAAAAGCTTTTCCGTTAGATATAGAATTGCTGTACATTAATTTCAGGGATTAAATTCAATGCTTATTTTTTAAGCAGTATTTTTTTTATTGCATATTTTTTATACAAAATATATAAATAAATTTATGATTTAAGCGTTAATATATTTTGATTTGCTTATAAGTTTATTCACGGCATATTTTTTGCTTTAAATTTGAAAGGGAGGAATAATGAAAAAAATCGAGGCTGTATTTAAACCCTTTAAACTCGACGACGTTAAAGAGTCTCTAAGTAAAATAGGAATACAGGGATTGACCGTGACCGAGGTTAAAGGATACGGCAGGCAGAAAGGGCATACCGAACTTTACAGGGGAGCCGAATATGTCGTAGATTTTATACCTAAAGTCAAAATAGAAGTCGTAGTTCCGGACGACAGGCTTGCAGTCGTGATAGAAGCGATTACGACAAGCGCAAAAACAGGCAGAATAGGAGACGGAAAGATATTCGTGTCTTCCGTCGAAGACGCCATAAGAATAAGAACGGGCGAAAGAGGCGACGAAGCCCTATAGTCGTGTATTCAAATTTGTGACGGGGACAGAATTTAATCCTGTCCCCGTATCTATAAGTTGTGTTGGTGCCGGTTGAATTCCGGCACCATAATATATAATAAATAAATATAACAATTAATTTTAATTTTTTTGGAGGAGAAATGACCGAAAACGAAGTTTTGCAGTTAATTAAAGAGCAGGAGGTGCAGTTCATAGACGTTAAGTTTTGCGACCTTCTGGGAACATGGCAGCATTTTACGGTGCCGGTAAGCGAAGTCTCAAAAGATACTTTTAAAGAAGGTTTGGGTTTTGACGGTTCAAGTATCAGAGGATGGCAGGCGATAGACGCATCCGATATGCTTATGATACCCGACCCTTCCACTGCCGTTATAGACAACTTTATAGAGGCAAAAACGCTGTCTTTGATATGCAACATAAAAGATCCGGTTACCGGAAAATTTTACGAAAGAGATCCGCGTAATATAGCCCAAAAAGCCGAAGAATACTTAAAATCTACCGGTATTGCGGATACGGCTTATTTCGGACCTGAAGCGGAATTTTTTATTTTCGACGACATAAGATACGATCAGACTTCTAATAGCGGATATTACTACATTGACTCAGAAGAAGGAACATGGAATACCGGCAGAGACGAAATGCCGAATCTAGGCCATAAACCTAGACATAAAGAAGGTTATTTCCCTGCCTCTCCTATAGACAGCCAAACCGATATAAGAAACGAAATGGCTCTTGAACTTCAAAACGTAGGAATCAGGGTCGAAGCGGCGCATCATGAGGTTGCAACGGGCGGACAGGCTGAAATAGATATGAGATTTAATTCTTTAACCGCTATGGGCGATAATTTCATGTGGTTTAAATATATAATTAAAAACGTCGCAAAAAGATACGACAAGACGGCTACTTTTATGCCTAAACCTCTTTTCGGCGACAACGGATCGGGTATGCACGTCCACCAGTCGTTATGGAAAAACGGACAGCCCCTCTTCCCCGGAAAAGGATATGCCGGACTTTCCGAAACGGCTCTTTATTATATCGGCGGAATATTAAAGCACGCAAAGGCGTTATGCGCATTTACAAATCCAACGACAAATTCTTATAAAAGACTAGTACCCGGTTTTGAAGCGCCTGTTAATTTCGTTTACTCTTCAAGAAACAGAAGCGCCTCTATAAGAATTCCGATGTATTCCAACTCGCCTAAAGCAAAAAGAATAGAATACAGGACTCCGGATCCGACCGCAAACGGATATATTGCTTTTTCTGCGCTTCTTATGGCAGGATTAGACGGCATTAAAAATAAAATAAAACCGGGCAATCCCGTAGATAAAGATCTGTTCACTCTTTCCAAAAAAGAGCTTAAAAATATTCCCGTCGCTCCGGGTTCGCTTGAAGATGCGCTTAAAGAACTCGATAAAGACCATAAATTTTTACTTGAAGGCGGAGTATTTACCGAAGATTTAATTAAGGCATGGATTGAACGCAAGATGGAAAACGACGTAAATCCCGTCCGTATGAGGCCGGTTCCTTACGAATTTGCGCTGTATTACGATGTTTAACAGCTAATTATATTTATATTAATTAAGAGCGGCGGACATAAACTAATTTTACGTCCGCCGCTCTTTTTATTAATGGTTATAAATAATAAGCCCTTAAAATTCAAGGGCTTATCGGTTAAATATTTACATATTGCCAGAAGGTATTTTTTAAAAAGGAATATCGTCGTCTTCGTTAGGCTGGTTTGAAGGCGCCCCGCCGGTATTTGCGGAACCGCCGCCGTATGAATTGCCGCTGTTTTGTCCCGCATAGCCGTAATCGTTTGCCGCCTGACCGTAATCGACATCGGCTGATTCGGCGCCGCCTCCGCCGCCTTTCGTACCGAGCATAACGATATTGTTAGCGATTACCTCGCTTATATATCCTTTCGTTCCGTCCTGTTTATCGTAAGAACGGTTATTAATTCTTCCTTCTACGAAAACCTGTTTTCCCTTGCTAAGATAGTTTGCAAGAGTTTGAGCTATCTTTCCGAATACTACTATATTGTGCCATGTCGTTTTTTCCGTTTTATTGCCGGATTTATCGTTAAAATACTCCGACGTCGCAATGGAAAACTTTAAAATAGCCAAACCGTCGGGCGTGTACCTTAATTCAGGGTCTTTTCCAAGATTGCCTATAAGCATTACTTTGTTTAAACTCGCCATAAAACCTCCAAAATAAAATAATTTAATAAAGTTAATAAATTTAAATACAATAATACCGATAAAATTTTTAAGCAATAAATTTATGATAAATTAAGTAAAACAATTTGGCAAGTTAAATTTATGTTACATTTTTGTTTCGTTTATGTTAAATTTATGTTACGTTTTGGTTACAATTTTACATTAAGTTATATAATAAATTAATAAATTTTGACTTTTTTTTGAACGATGATATAATTATTTATATAAAATAAAAATAGGATTTTTAAAATAAAATTTTATAGCTATGAAAACTTTCGTATCGATAAAAAACAGCAGCGGAGCTTCGCTTCTTGAGGTTATGATAGCAATGGTTATACTTACAGTAGGGTTTTTGGGAGTAATGGCTCTTTCTATTGCGCTTACCAACAACAATGCTACCGCAGGCAAGATAAATACCGCTACTACTATAGCGCAGGCGGAGGTCAGCCAGTTAAACTGCCTCGGGGTTAGCGGAATTAATAATAATCTGGCAAATTGGGGTATTGCTTCTTTACCCGGGACTTATACTTACACTGTTTCTCCAGTGGTATTGAATCCGGATTCCAGAAATTCGGTTACATCCTGTATAAATCCAGCTCTGGCGTCAGGAGGTCCTGCGCCGTATTCTCCTGCGCCTACAGGACTTGGCGTTACTCTTCCTTATACCGTTACAATCAATTTAGCATACAATTCAATTTCGCCTTCATTAATAAATGCAAAAGTTCAGGTAACTTGGTATAATGCTTACAATGTTGGGAATGCCGGGAATAATATAGGCGAACATATGATTACATTATATGATACAATCTGATAAGTTATTATGAAAATATTAAACGGTTTAAAAAAATTAAGACATAGCATTAAGTTAAACAGTAAAGGGCTGACCGTAGTCGAGCTCATAATTGCTCTTGCTATTTCTCTTATTGTTGTTGCGGCGGCAGGATTTATTTTGCTAACGCAATCCGGCGTTATAAGGCTGAACAGGTCGGTTTCGGCCGAGCAGCAAAGATTAAATACGGCGTTTAATACCGTCAGATATTCGCTTCGAATGTCAGGATTTGACTACGGACAGAATCTTTTTAATCAATCTACGTCAATTCCGCCCGTACAAATTCCTTCGTCTACATCTGTTCCTGCCGGTCCTTACAAGGTAGAAATACAAGAATCTAACGGGAATATACTTTCGGTTAGCCCCACCCCGACTTTTGAAGTCATGACAACTTATTATTCGCCTCCTTACTCGCCGTTATCTCCTAATAATCCAAATGCGTGTACCTTAACGGCTGTTAATGCCGGAGGCAATGCACCGGGGGGCGCTGCAGAATTTAATGTGCCGCCGCAATGCAATATTAATAACTTTTTTATAGGAGAAAATATACTTGTTTCAACGCCTGCGGGTGCTATAGACGGGGTGTGTATAACAAATGTACAGCCGGCGGCCGGTAAGATCCAGACCAACCCCGGAAACGGAGGCGGAGTGTGTTCCGGTAATCCAAACCCTATTCCCCCAAATAATATATCCGGCGGAACAGTTTTAATGAATTCTTCTACTCAGCAGACAATAGTTCAGGTTTTGTTTTACTGGATACAACCGAAGCCGCCTTACGTATTCAATGCTCCTTACCCTCCTTATAGCGAGCCTGGCGCATTATATGAATGCGATATACAACCGCCGTATAATCCAACGAATAATACCCCCCCCCTTCCCCTTGTTTGCGCTCCTAATACTATTATTAAACTCGACAATTATATAACCGGATTTAGCGTTGCGTCGTTAAATCAGTTAAATTCGACGACGCAGCAAAGCTATCTTTATCTTTTATCTATTACGGGGGAATCCGACGTCGCAATATCCGATTCCCCCGCTTACAGCGTGCATACGGCGCCAAATGCAGGCACAGGGACAAACGTTTCAAAAACGCTTAGTTCTAATGTTTTTTTAAGGAATGTTTATTACGGCAGTTAATTTTTTGATTATTAGGCGGAAGTTATGAAAAATAAAATCGCAAAAAACAAAGTAAATAGTAATATAATAAGCAACAATAACGGTATTGCTCTTGTTACGGTAATATTGGTTATCGCAATTCTGGGCATATTGGCGGCGGTAGCTATCGAAACTACCGGCACGGATATTATTAATGCCGGAAACAATATTGTTAATCAATACACGGTTAATGTATCTAATTCCGCTGCGGATATAATATTGTCTCAAATAGGAACTAATCAAGGCGTAGATGCGGGAGTAGGCGCAGCAGGTATGCCTTTGCCGGGATATTATTATTATACGGTAGAGAATCAGGCTGCTCTGTGCAGTCCGTCTAAATTAGCAAACGGCAACCAGACGAATGTAGAAATAAATAACACATATAATATTTATATGGCTCCCGTTCCTTCAGCATCGAATGGGATAACCTGTCCGCCTTTATCATCGAGTAATATAATTCCGGTTACAAATAACAATATTGTAAACCCGGATAATCTTCCTCAAAACAACGCGCAAATCGGTTTTAGTTATTTTGGCAGTTACGGTAATGCTAAAGGATACGGAAATAATTTTTATTTTTATAAAGGTCAAATAGACGTAATAAGCCAAGATATTATAAACATAAATAAGCCGCCCGTAACTGCCCATACGGGCATGACATTTAAATATGGACCTTTAAACGAAGGCGGGTAGAATTTATTTATGATTAAAACAAATTGCGGGTATAAATAATAAGGGCGTATGTATCACATTATATTAAAAGAAGGAGAAAACTATGTTAAAGATATTTAAAAATAATGTAGCGTTATTTTTAAAAGGATTTATTTGCAGATTTTTCATACTTGCAATTTTAGCATCGGTATATATGACAGCTGCGATATCAAATTCGGCTTTCGCACAAGGCACCCTTATTACAAATAACGCGAATATTTTAATTTTTTTGGATACATCAGGCTCCATGATGTGGAATCAGCAGGTAAATTACGGAACTAACGGTAAATACGATATTCCGGAGAGTTGGGCGGGAAGCGGCCAAAGCCCTGTATGGGCCCCAGGCTCCAACTCCTATTTTTCAAAGATTTATAATGCAAAACTTGCGATAGGAGGAGTCGTAAGCAATTTTTCCGATATGAATTTTGCCTTTGCGTCATTTCAACAAAATAGCAACTTCGGACAGACAGATTACTGTGTATATTCAGACGATGCAACATTTACCAATCCATCTAATTTACAGTATTATCCTTTAAGCTTAGGAGGGACGGGAACCCCCGATGAATCCGGCGCTTATGATAGTGGTAACAATAATAATTATCCTTTTGTGGAAGTTCGTGGAACTGGTCAGTATTGCGGCGTTCCAACAGGCAAGTTCCAAAGCGGAGGCGTAACTTACTATTTTGTGTCATATGATTATAGCCAATATCCATATATAACGAACTATTTGCCTTCTTCTTCAGGAATTTCAAGCCTAAGTCCATGGTATTTATACTTTCCGGTGCAAAGCGGAGGGACGCTGGGGACTGGAACTGCCAGCGTTGACGTTGCACAGCCTTTTCAAAGCGGGACGATAGTAAATAACGATATTCAGAACCTTTTATGGACAAGCGAGATATACGGAAGCAATAGCTTAAATCCGGCAGGCGCACCTATTTCCGGGCTTAAAGCAGGCGGAGGCACGCCCATGGCAGATTCTGTTGCGGACATGTATGAGTTTTTTGACAATTCGATAACAAACAGCAGTTCAAGCAGTTCGTCAAACGAGTGTTTAAGGTATTTTTCGATAATAGTGACGGACGGAGAGGCAAATATGGGATGCGACTGGAATGCGGACGGTATTCCTCCGAAAATCACATCATGCTCTACTAATAGTAACGGTATTCCTAGTGATCAAACCCCTTTGGAAGTTTATGATATTTACAAACTCGGTTTAAATAACACAAACAATGAAAAACCGATTGTAACCTATATGGTCGGTTTTGGCTACAGTCCGACCAATCCTACAAGTTATCTTCAAGAAATGGCAAACGCGGGTGCAGGCATAGACCCGAATACCTATTATACATCTGTCGGCGGAACGACGCCGGCGTTAAATTTTCCGGCAACGCAGGGGGCAACGCCTGACACGCTCGATATAGGTTCGAATCCTACCACGAACGGCATTATTGTAGGAGATACCGTTTCTGACAACGGCGAAACCAGCGTAACCTGCGAAGCCGGTAATAACTATAGCATGACGTATAACAGCCCAAACGACTGCGCTACAGTAACAGGCGTTTACGATAATTCAGGAACTTCTACCACCATAACTCTTTCTAACTCTTTAAATACGTTATCTAACGGTATAACCGTTTCCGGCACGGTTTATCTTGCTAACAATTATTCGGTTTTAGTGCAGTATCTCACTAATATATTAAAACAAATCCAGTCTCAAACCGAATCTTTTACATCTCCGGTAATACATCAGGTTTACGGTTCAAATAACGATGTGTATTACGCTAATTTTACGCCGTCTATGCCTCACCGCTTATGGGGCGAAGGCAATTTATTCGAATTTGAGATTAATTCAACAGGCGAACTTGTCGGTCCAAACGGCGTTGTCGCCGAAACATGCTCTAATCCAAATGATACCATTGCAACTTGTCCTACAGGGGATATAGAAGTAAATACCGGAGATTCAATATGGTCGGCGGGAGAGCAATTAACGGGTAATTCAAATAGAAATATTTTAACTTCGGAATTAGATTCGAGCGACGGACAGACTTCCCCTCTGGCTTTTAATACGTCAAACGCTTCTGAGCTTGCAACATTAATGGGAACGACTACCGCAAATGCAGATAATAATGTGATACCGTTTGTTTTAAATCCGGGCGCAAATCTTGGAAGTCCGTATACCGACTGGGAATTAGGAGCTATTTATCATTCCGACCCTGTTTTTATAGGATTGCCTTCGGTCTTTCCTTATTTTTCTGTTCCGTCGTATCAGGCTTTTGCAAATAGTAACAGCGGACGCACTCCTGTTCTTGTGGTCGGGGCAAACGACGGAATGCTGCATGGATTTAATGCAAATAACGGACAGGAAATTTTCGGTTACATTCCTCCAGATTTATTGACGGAACTTCCTCAGTGGTATGCAAATTCTTTACCTTCCTCTACGCCTTTTTTTGTAGATTCGACGCCTTCCGTTTCCGACGTATATTTCAATAATCTTTTTGTCGTTAACGGAGCTCTCAGCACTAATAGTGCAAACAGTTCTAACAGCAAGTTTATTAATGACAGCTGGCATACAATCTTAATAGGCGGAGAAAGAAACGGGGGAACGAGTTATTATGCCTTAGGTCTTACAAACCCTTCCGGCGGTAATTATCCCGATCCGCTATGGGATTTTTCCGACGCTTACTCTTCCAGTAATACTAGCGGCAATATGGGATATACGTGGTCAAAGCCTGTAATATCTTATGTGTGTCTGCCTTATTCTACTTCAACGAACGGGATTTGTGCAAATAATCCTTTGAATGACCCAGAATATGCTAAAATATATTCGGGGTTTGCGGGCGGCGGCTATTATACTTCTACTTCTACTTCGACTTCGACGGGTAATGCTCTTTATGCTCTTTATGCTTCGCCAAATCCGGTGAATACTTCTACTACTACGACATCGAATTATACCTATGAGCAGGAGTTATGGAAATTCGACAGTACAGATGACGCCAATATGAAATATTCTATACCTTCCGCAGTTTCGCCTATTTTTAGTCCTAACGGCAGGATTGAAGCCTTTTATGTAGGGGATTTAGGCGGACAGATGTGGGCTTTCGATATTCCGGACTATACTATGCCGTATGCTTCCAGCGGGAAATCAAACTGGAAAGGATGCAGAATTTTTGCTTCCAATTCACCCCTTAATATTTTTTATCCGCCGGCAACCACAAATGATGTTTCTAATAATTTTTGGCTTTTTTTCGGAACAGGTAATAGGGCAGATCTAAATAACACTACAAGTGCAAATACGAATGAATTTATAGGCATAGATACCGGCCAAACCACTGTAACCCCGGTCGGCACATGTCCGTCGGGCGCTCCTTATTCGGAAACTAATCTTTATAATGCAACTAATACAAGCGAAACCGTGACCGTAACAACCACGAATTCAAGCGGAACCACTACTACAACAACAAATTTATCGCAAATTCCCAGCGTAGATTTCGGATGGGTAATAGATTTGCCTCATACAAATGAAAGAGCCGTATCTTCTCCCGTAGTCTATGATAATATAGTATATTTTACGACATATACTCCGTCCTCTACGTCTTGCGGACAGGGCACTGGTCGTCTTTACGCCGTTTATTATACTAACGGGGGAAGCGCAATCGAAAGCAACGGAACTATTTCGGAACCCATAACCGGTTCCGGTTCAACTCCTACTTCATCTACGGAACAATCTATCAACCTTGGAGGAGGTGTGCCGTCGGCTCCGGTTCTATCAGGCAATACTCTTATCGTGACAACTTCCGAAGGCAAAGTTATTACGAAGCAGGTTCCGGGTCCTGTAGCCAACATTACGCCGACATCATGGTTTGGGTTACCGTAAATATTTGTTTAGAAGAGCGGAATATTAGAACGTGTTCCTGCTTTTGCGGGAACGGCGGTTTATAATGTTTATAATTTTAATTAATAATGAAGGAGCAAGATGATGATATTTGCAAAAAAAAGATTTTTAATAAGACTATTTGTTATTGCATTTATAACATTAAGTATTCCCGCAACCGTTTTAGGCGCTAACCGGTTGTCAATAAAGTCAAAACCGGTATTGATTTTAGCATCCGGTTCCGTCATAGTTAAACCGGCTTATGGAACATATTCTTTCGTCGGCACGATTAAAAATATAAGCAGTTCGTCCGTAACCCTGTATAATGGGGCAACCTGCATTATTACGGGTTCAACCGTATGCAAAGCACCAATGTCAGGCGGAAGCATGATGAATATGCAAACCGTTTCCTGTTCATCCTTTACCAAGGGCGAAACGGTTCAGATTTCCGCCGTCAAGAATTCAAGCGGGGAGTTTGCCGCAACCGAAATTCAGGAAGCCTTTTTCTAAATAATAAGCTTATTTTTATGACAAACGGAGAATGATTTAGTTTTTATACGAAAGAGCATGATAACGGATTTTCTTTTAAGTATATATTCTTGGGCAGTTATAGCCGCACTCACGATAATTTTAGGGATATTAGCCGTTATAATCTCATTTTTTAGCGAAGATACCTCCCAGAGTATTGCAAAATTATGGGCAAAAACAATATTAAGAGCATGTTTTATAAAAGTAAACATAACCGGAGCGGAAAACATATCGCCGCAAAAGTCTTATATTATTACGCCTAATCACCAGAGCTATTTCGACATATTTGTTCTGCTCGCGTCGCTTGATTTAAACTTTAAATTTATAGCAAAGGCTTCGCTTTTTAAAATACCTTTCCTCGGCAGGGCTATGAAAAGGCTCGGATATATTCCCATAGACAGGGAAAATTTAAGAAGCGCGCTAAAAAGCGTTAAAAAATCGACCGAACTGATTAAAAACAAAACATCGATACTGATTTTTCCGGAAGGCACAAGGTCTTTGGACGGAAAACTTTTAAGCTTTAAAAAAGGCGGGCTTAATATGTTTTTAAAACAGGGCGGCATAACGGTCCTGCCGGTTGCAATTAAAGGGACCGTAAATATTTTAAGAAAAAACAGCCTTGCAGTCCATCCCGGACAAAAAGTCGAACTTCATATTTTAAAGCCTGTTGAAGCAGCCGAAAAGAATAAAGGTTTAACGTCCGGCAAAGAAGACGGCATAATCAAAACGATAGAAGACGAAATACGAGAGGTCTTGAATAAAAAAGCATCAGATGATAAAATTAACGACATTATAAATTAATGAACAAAATAAAATAAAAAGATAAAAATAAATGCCTACGTTAAAAGCGATACCTCTCGGCGGGCTCGGCGAAATCGGTCTTAATATGATGGTTTACGAGACCGAAAAAGATATTATTATAGTAGATTCCGGCATTATGTTTCCTGAAGATTATATGCTGGGAATAGACATGGTTATTCCCGACATAAGATACTTATACGACCCGGAAAAAAAGAAAAAAATTAGGGGAATCGTTCTTACCCACGGACACGAAGACCACATAGGCGCTATACCTTATGTGCTGAGAGAGTTCAACATTCCGATATTCGGCACTCCTTTTACCCTTGGAATACTTGAAGAAAAGCTTAAAGAGCACGACCTGCCTTTTAAAGTATCTCTCTTTACAGTTAAAACGGGAAACAGCATTTTACTCGGCGATTTTGAAATCGAATTTATAAGGGCTGCCCATTCCATAATAGACGGCGCAAGCCTTGCTATTAAAACGCCGGTCGGAACTATAATACATACCGGAGATTTTAAACTCGACCAGACGCTCGAAAAAGATGCCGCAACCGATATTAACAGGCTTGCATATTATGGAGACAAGGGCGTTTTAGCATTATTTTCGGATTCTACCAATATAGAGAAAGAGGGGTTTACCATATCCGAAAACGATATTAAAAAGACTTTCAGAAATATTTTCAGGGATAACGAAACGAGAATAATAATCGCTCTTTTTGCTTCTAATATTCATAGGATTTCGGAACTTCTTTCGCTTGCCGTCGAATTTAATAAAAAGGTAATATTCAGCGGAAGAAGCCTAATGACGTACACGAAGGTAGCCAGAAAATTGGGTTATTTAAGCATTCCGGAAGAAATTTTAATAGACGAAGAAACTATAAGCTATTATAAACCGGAAGAACTTTTAATACTTACTACCGGTACTCAGGGCGAAGCGATGTCTGCGCTGTCGAGGATTTCCGTCGACGATCATAAATACGTAAAAATTAAACCTAACGACCTTGTTTTAATGTCTTCCAAGTTTATTCCCGGAAACGAAAAAGCTATATCCAAAATAATAAACAATCTTTATAAAAGAGGGGCGGAAGTCTATTACGAAAATATATCAGAAATTCATGTATCAGGACATGCCAGCAAAGAAGAACTTAAATTTATGATAAATATAGTTAAGCCGAAATATTTCATTCCCGTTCACGGAGAATTGAAACACCTGTATCAGCATAAAAAACTTGCAGTAAATTCGGGAATTCCTGCGGCAAACGTTTTTGTCCTCGAAAACGGGAACAGTCTTAAATTTAACGGAGAATCCGAATGCGTCAGGAGCGCAGACGTTTACGCCGGCAGAATTTTCGTGGACGGCAAAGGAATAGGCGACGTCGGCGCGCATACTCTTAAAGAGCGGGCGCATCTTTCAGAAAACGGGATGATTATAGTCCAGCTTGTGGTAGATTCCAAAACGTCGAATATAATTTCCGGACCCGATATAGTTTCAAAAGGGTTTGTTTTTGAAGACTACTTTAAGGAATTAAACGAAATTCTTCATAAATTAGTAATGAACGTTATCGAAGAAAATCAAAAAAAAGAAAAAGAAAATATAGACTGGGTAAAGGTTAAAGACGATATTAGAAGGGCGTTAAAAAAATATTTAAATAAAAATATCGACAGGCATCCGTTTATCTTCCCGATGATCACCGAGATTTAATTTGAGATTCAATTTATATTGGAATAAATATTTCAAATAAATATTTCCGTTTTAATATGGTATAATCTATTTAAAAGTTAATAATTATTAAAGATAATTATTAAATATTCCGTTTAATAAATAGACAACTTACGGAGGTGATAAAAAATGGCATGCGCATCCAAAAAAACCGCTTCTACTTCTAAAAGCAAACCTGCAAAATCAAAAAGCAAATAAGCTAACTTTTGCGGTTTTTGCTTTTAAGCCGTACGGCGGATACCGGCAATACGTTTTTAATTATATAAAATAAATTAAAACGTATTGCCGTTTTTATTATTAATCGCGGTCTTCTCCCTTATCTTCGGCTTTGCTGTTTTCTCTGCGCTCTTTTGTTTTTGCGATTCTGTCGTCTATTCTTTTTACGAAACCGTTAAAAACTCCTTCGATAGCAAATATAAATTCTTTATTGGCATTGCCGAGATGCTCTACGACATCGACCGGAATTCTGTCGTAAATTCCATCGACTATTTTATGCCTGAATTCGGATCTTTTTTCCCAAAAAGATTTTTCGTCTTTTGAAAGCATTTTAACCTCCTTATTTCGATACGTTTAATTATCCTTATATAAATATTATAAACCTAATCGGATTAAAATTCAAATTAAACGTATTTTTTGCCTATTTCGTAGCCTAATTTTTCGGAAATTTTATTGCTTGCTTCGACGGTTAGCGGAATAAACAGATTTTTGAGTTTTTCCGGCGTAGTTCTTATTACCGGAGCGGAAATAGATATTCCGCCTATTATATGCGTGGTATAATCTCTCAACGGAGCGCCGATGCAGATAATGCCTTCGTCAAGCTCTTCGTTATCTATGGCGTAACCCTGAGCTTTTACTTTATCTAATTCTTTGAACAGTTTTTCTTTATCGGTAAAAGTATTTTTAGTAAAAGCTTTAAGTTTTTCGGGTAAAATTTTTTCAATATTTTCTCTCGATTCAAAAGCTATTTGACATTTGCCTATGGCCGAAGCGTAAACCGGAAGCATATTGCCCACCCTCGATGCGACCCTTAAAACCTGGTCTGCTTCTACTATATCGAGATAAATAAGATTTTTTTCCCTGATTACCCCTACGTAAGCAGATTCTTTTATTTTGTCGACTAATTCTTTCAGTACAGGTTTTGCGATACTCAAAAGCCTTAGGTGATTAATGAACGACTGTCCTAACTCTAAACTCTTAAGACCTAAACGGTAATTTTCCGTGAACGGGTCCTGTTCTATATAGCCCATATATTCTAAAGTAGCAAGGAGCCTGAAAATTTTATTTTTGTGAAGTTTTAGGATTTTACTAAGTTCGCTTACCCCGAGTTCGGACTTATCTCCTTTAAATGCTTCCAGCAAATCTAAAGAGTTTAAAACCGTTTTAATGAGATAATTTGTTTTATCCTTTTTTTTACTTGTTTTTTCAGTATCCTTTTTATTTTTATTAAGCATTTTGCACCTTTAATCTTTTTAATAAATTTTATTAAATTAAACTTGAAATTAATTTTACATAAATAAAAAATAAAATGCAATTTTAAAATATATATCGAAGAAATAATTTAAAAATTTAATGTATAATTAATATAGGGTAATTAGTTCAGGCCGATATAAAGTAAAATAACCGGCTGGAATTGAATTAAAAATTAAATGATAATTAATTAAAAATGAATGCTATCAGGCTTTATCGCAAATTAGAATCCGACGATTTTGTGCAGTGCCTTATATGCGCCCATAAATGCAAAATTAAAAAAGGCATGACGGGCGTTTGCAAGACCATCGCAAATGTGGACGGCATTCTATACAGCATAAATTACGGCATCATAGTAGCAAAGAGCGTCGATCCGGTAGAAAAAAAGCCGCTTTTTCATTTTCTTCCGGGTACTGGTTCGTATTCTATCGCTTCCCCCGGATGCAATTTCAGGTGCTTGGGCTGTCAGAACGCGGATATATCCCAAACATACAGGGATGAAAATCTTGGGTCTTATCTCGAATATTTTAACGGCATGCAAAAAACGCCGCCGGAAGACGTCGTAGAAAACGCATTAAAAGCTAACTGCAAATCGATTTCGTACACTTATACGGACCCCGCAGTTTTCTTCGATTACAGTTTAGACGTTATGGAAATTGCGCATAAAAAAGGATTAAAAAATATTTTCGTTACCAACGGATATTATACGGAAGAATCGATAAACGCTGCAAAAGGGCTTTTAGATGCCGCAAACGTCGATATTAAATTTTTTAACGATACGAGCTACAGGAGAATATGCGGCGGAAGGCTTGAGCCGGTGCTCGAATCCGTCGAACTGTTTCATAAAAACGGCGTGCATTTGGAACTGACCACTCTTTTAATAGACGAATACAATAACAACGACGAAGAAATAAAAAAAATAGCCGATTTTATAGTTTCGGTAGATAAAAACCTGCCTTGGCATATTTCAAGATTTTTTCCGTTATATAAGATGCAGGACGGACGCGTAACAGAGGAAAAAACGATAATAAATGCTTATAATATCGGCAAGGCTGCCGGACTTAACTATATTTATGCCGGAAATATACGTTTGGACGGTTATGAAGATACGCACTGTCCGTCTTGCGGGAAACTTTTAATAAAGAGGCGCGGTTACAATATTCTGGAAAATAACGTGATTAAGGCATCGGGCGCGGAAAGCGAAGGAAAATGCAAATTCTGCGGATATAAAATTTACGGAATGTTTTAATATAAAATTAGCATTAATATAAAATTTTCTTGAATTCAAGTGCCGCAATATTATATAATCTATTTTGCAAGTATTATTAAGCTATTCATTCCGATAAATTTAAATTGGGGGATCGTCTAGCGGCAGGACCTGGGACTCTGACTCCCATTACGGAGGTTCGAATCCTTCTCCCCCAGCCATTCAAAAACCTAAGAGTTTAGGATTTTCAACTATTTTAACTTAAATAAAAAATTAATAAATAAAAATGCCTTATAATAAGCCGCTATTTCTTCAGATATTCGATTATTTCTATCATAATGCCGTCGGGGTCGTTAAGAAAGGCGATTTTCATGCTTTTATCCATAGAATAGAACGGTTCTCTCGAAAAGATTATGCCTGCTTCTTTTATTTTTTTGGCGTCTTCGTCTATGTTTTCCGATTGAAATGCAATATGCGCAAAAGAGTTTTCGCAGTCGTTAAGAGGTTTCGGGTTGTCATCCGCTATGAGTTCGATTTCAAAGTCCGTGTTCGGGCTTTTGAGAAAAACTAAAGTCGTTTTATGCGCCTCAATGTATCTTTTTTCCCTAACGGCAAATCCGAAAACTTTAACGTAAAAATCCAGCGATTTATTAAGATCGCGAGTTCTTATCGCGGAATGTATTAATTTCATATTCCTATTATAATTTATATACTTTTTATTTTCAATGCAATTTCTTGCAATACGGCATTTTTTGCAGCCTTTATAAAAATCTTCACAAATAAAACCTTAAGTGCTATAATAATTAAAATTAAATTTAAACGGGGGTAAATTTATGAAAAGTATTAAGTTATTAGCTATTTCGGCATTGCTTTCTATTTTTGCAATATCTTTTTTTTCGGGAATATCATATGCAAGGCATTATTACTGTCCGCTCGGGTATTCGTTTAATCCAAAACTTCAGCTTTGCGTGGGTAAAGGCAATTTAAAAGGATATGATGCTTTGCCTGCAACTAAAATTAATAAATTTGAAGGTAAACACCATATATATATTTGTCCGGATAAATATACTTACGATAAAAAATTACAATTATGTAAAGGAGAAGGTTCTTTAAAAGGAAGCACCGCTCAACCGACGGTTAAAACTTTGAGAGCCGCCGTAAAAGTTTCGGAAAAATTAAATAAAAAAGCTAAATCTGCTAAACAGTAGCAAACAGTAGCAAAAAGTAACAAAAAAAACAAAATAAAAACTCACAAATAATAAATTATTATGAATATTGCCGTAATATTAAGGTCAAGGGAAATGTACGATATTTTAAAGCCTTTCCTTGCCGGCCATAATGTGCGGCATCATTCAAATAAAGAAGATTTTTTAAGCTGGATTAAGGAATCGGACGGCGCTAAAGACGCAGAAAATTTAGCATTAATAGTTAATGCGGGAATTCCTATAGGAGAAGATGTTTTGTCTTTTCCAAACATAAAAGTTATCCAACAGTTCGGCATAGGATACGAAAACGTCGATATAAATTATGCGTCCAAGAAAGGCGTTTCAGTGTTTAACGTGCCTACTGCCGGTACTTTTAACGCCGTTTCGGTTGCAGAATTATCGCTGTTTTTTATTTTAGCCTTGGCAAGGGATTACAACGGATGCGTCGATTCGATAAATCACGCTATTGCAAATCGTCCTATAGGCAGCAGTATTGCTAATAAGAAGTTTGCAATCGTCGGATTGGGCGGTATAGGGCAGGAATTAATAAAGATTTTAAAACCGTTTAATCCTGAAATTTACGGTTTGAAGCACAGTAAGCCGGATGCCGGTTATGCGGAAAAACTCGGCATTAAGTTTGCCGGTACGGTCAACGAAGATTTCAAAAAAATTTTACCGTCGGCGGATTACGTTATACTTGCCGTTCCGCTTGAAAAAAATACGGAAAATTTAATTAACGGCGAAACCGTAGATTTGATGAAAAAAGGCGCATGCATCATTAACGTAGGAAGAGCAGGATTAATAAACAAAGACTCTTTAATAAAAGGGTTAAAAAGCGGAAAGATTAAAGGGGCGGGTCTTGACGTATTTTGGGAAGAACCCGTTCATATAAGCGACGAAATTTTTCATTTTAACGTTATCGCCACTCCCCATATAGGCGGAGCGACTTTTGAATCTATTGAGGATATTTCGCGCATATGCGCCCAAAATATAAACAGGTGGATAGATAACGGAGACTTAACCAACTGCGTAAATAAAGATTTATTATAAATTAATTTTAAAAGAATGAGATTGCTTCGCATCTTTAATTGCATAAAATCCTTCGGCTTTTTTTATACAATTAAAGATATGCCCGCAATGACGTTATTACTGCCGGCAATAACAAGGCAATAAAGAGGATTATTATGGAATATAAAGACACGCTGAATCTTCCGAAAACCGATTTTCCGATGAAGGCTAATTTAAAAGCCGCGGAAGAAAAATTTCTTAAAGAATGGGAGGAAAGCGGGCTTTATAAGAACATAACGGAGAAAACCAAAAGCAGGCATAAAACTTTTATCCTTCATGACGGACCTCCTTACGCAAACGGGCACATTCATCTTGGAACGGCTTTAAATAAAATATTAAAGGATATTATAGTCAGGTTTAAACAGATGTCAGGTTACCATACCCCTTTTATTCCCGGCTGGGACTGTCACGGACTGCCTATAGAGCACAACGTAGATAAAACTTTAAAATCAAAAGACTCGATCTCGAAAAGCGAAAAGAGGAAACTTTGCAGAGAGTATGCGGCAAAGTTTGTCGATATTCAGAAGCAGGAATTCAAAAGGCTCGGAAGCATAGGAAGGTACGACGACCCTTACCTGACTATGAATTATGCCTATGAAGCGAATACGGTTAGAAAACTTGCCGATTTTATAAAAAACGGCGGGCTTTACAGGGCAAACAAGCCTATATACTGGTGTTCGTCCTGCAAAACCGCTCTTGCGGAAGCCGAAGTCGAATATGCCGAAAAATCTTCGCCGTCTATTTTCGTAAAGTTCAGGATTAATTCCGATATTTCCGAAATACTCGACGATTCTAAAACGGGCGGCAAAGACGTTTTTGCGGTAATATGGACTACCACTCCTTGGACGCTGCCTTCTAATCTTGCGATATCTTTGCATCCCGATTTTGAATATGTTTTCGTCGATAAAGGCGATGAAATTTTTATTCTTGAAGAAAGCCTTGCCGAAGAATTAATGAAAAAATTCGGCTGCGGCGATTTTAAAACTATAGCCAAAACCAACGGTAAAAATTTAGAAAATAAAAAAGCCAGACATCCTTTTATAGACAGGGATTCGCTGCTGATACTCGGTACGCACGTTAAGAAAGATGCCGGAACAGGTTTAGTACATACCGCGCCGGGTCACGGAGACGACGACTATGCCGTAGGGCTTAAGTATAACCTTCCGGCTTATGCCCCTATAAACAACGAAGGCAGGTTTTTAAGCGAAATTGAAACGTTTGCGGGAATGCACGTATTTGAGTCCAACCCGCACGTCATAGAAAAACTCAAAGAAGTCGGAGCGTTAGTTCTGGAAGAAAAAATAGAACATTCCTATCCTCACTGCTGGAGATGCAAAAAACCGGTAATTTTAAGATCGACAAAACAGTGGTTTGTTTCTATGGAAATAAATGATTTAAGAAACAAGTCGCTGGAGGAGATAGAAAAAGTAAAGTGGATACCAAAGTGGGGTATAGACAGAATTTCGGGCATGCTTGAAACAAGACCCGACTGGTGCGTTTCGAGGCAGAGGTCGTGGGGGGTTCCTATAACGGCATTTTATTGCAAAAATTGCGGAGAAGCATATATAGATTACAACCTTACGCTTAAAATAGCCGAAGAATTCGATAAATACGGCGCCGACGTATGGTTTGACAAGCCCGCCGAATATTTTATAAATTTAAGCGAAAAAGAAGTTAAATGCGAAAAATGCGGTTCAAAAGATTTTGAAAAAGAAGAAGATATATTGGACGTATGGTTTGACAGCGGCGTCAGCTATTACTGCGTTCTTAAAAACGACGAAGAGATTAAAAACGTCGGATTTCCGGCAGATTTATATCTTGAAGGGTCTGACCAGCACAGGGGATGGTTCCATTCAAGCCTTTTAATAGGGGTGGGAACCGGCGACGGAGCTCCCTATAAAACGGTTTTGACACACGGTTTCGTCGTTGACAGTTCAGGAAAAAAAATGTCTAAATCCCTTGGAAACGTAATGAGCCCCGATGAAATAATCAATAAATACGGCGCCGATATTTTAAGATTATGGGCGGCGTCCGAGGATTATAAAAACGATATGAGAATATCGCAGGAAATAATACTCAGGCTTTCCGAAGGATACAGGAAGATAAGGAATACCATGCGTTTTATGCTCGGTAATTTATACGATTTTCAAGAAACCGAGAATTCCGTAAAATACGAAAATTTATCGGAATTGGATAAATACGCTTTGCACAGGATTACCCTTATTTCGCAGGATATTTTCAGGTATTACGAAAATTACGATTTTCATCTCGTTTATCAGGGTATTTATAAATTTCTTATAGAGTTTTCCTCTTTTTATTTAGATATAGTAAAAGATATGATGTATGTCGAAGGAAAAAACTCATTAAAGAGGCGTTCGGTTCAAACCGTATTAAATTATGCTTTAAACGTATTTATTAAATTTCTTGCGCCTATCATACCGTTTACCGCTTCGGAAACGTGGGGATATTTTAAAAAACCTTTAAAACCGGAAAGTTTATTTTTTGAAAATTTTGACGAACCCGACGAAAATTTACAAAATTTCGATATCGAAGAAAAGTTCGATAAATTAATAGAAATCAGAAATATAGTTTTATCCGCTTTAGAAAAGGCAAGGGATAAAAAAGTTATCGGAAGTTCTTTAGAGGCGAAGATTGTTTTGAAGACAAGCAGTGAAGACTATGATATGCTTAGTAAAATCGGTGCAGAAGAATTGAAAGACCTGTTTATAGTATCGGGAATAGTCCTGCAAAAAAAGGAATCTACCGAAGCCGATATAACGGAAGCCGAAGTCGAAAAAGCGGACGGCGCAAAATGCGCAAGGTGCTGGAAGTACGATGCTACGGTCGGAACTTACGACGATTATCCTGATATTTGCGGAAGATGCCATAGCGTAGTTTCCGAAATTATGCGTTAAGCAAAATCATTCTCGATTTATATTTAAAGTCGTTGGAACGTTAGAGGGGTGCAGTCTTTTCTAATTAATCCCGATTAATAAATAAACTAAGATTTATTATTTTATAAGTCGCAGTTTCGATTAATTTACAATTTCAACTATCGAATAATATTATTTAGGGGAAATTATGAGAAAGCAGATAATTGCCGCAAATTTTAAAATGAACAAAACGGACGAAGATATTAAGAAGTATTTTGCCGTTTTTCTCGACCTCATTAACGGATTGAAAAATAATTCTAATTTAAGCGGTTTGGATTCCGACCTTATATTTGCTCCTCCTTTTACTTCACTTGCCGAAACTTATAAAATTATTAAGCCTTGCCGTGATTTTATAAAACTGTCCTCGCAAAACGTTTATTACGAAAAAAGCGGAGCATATACCGGAGAAATTTCCATAGATATGCTGACATCCTGCGGATGCGGATATACTATTATAGGACATAGCGAAAGAAGAAACATATTTAATGAAAGCGATGAATTAATAGGAAAAAAAGTAGAAGCGGTTTATAAAGACGGAAGACTGTCGCCTATATTATGCGTAGGGGAAAACTTAGAA
>JAJYPL010000032.1 GCA_021795355.1 bacterium
TTTATCTATTTAATATTTTATAAACCTTTAAAGAGGATTGATTTATTAGGAAGGTTAATTGCGCTTTTATTTAAAGGTGGTGCCGAGAGGCGGAATCGAACCGTCGACACGAGGATTTTCAGTCCTGCGATATAGCTTGTAAGATGTTGAAATAATTAATAATATAGTGCGGTATATTTTTTATGTAGGGGTTTTTGTAGTTTACCTGCCCCAGCCGCCTCTGCCGTTACCGAGCCTGTTCTGCAAGTCTTTGGTAAAGGCGTCTGGTTCGGGGGTTTCTTTTTCTATTTTTTGCGAAAATATTTCTTCTAATACATATTTCGTTTTGGGTTGTATTAATTTATCAGGATATAAATCCCTTATAATATAAAGAGCTTCTTCGGCAGATTTAATATTGAGCCTATCAATTAAAAATTCAATATCGGGCTTGTCCTCCATTCTTGACGCAAGTAGTTTCATTCCGAGCATATATTCTTCCGACGCAGCCATGACTTTTAAATTTTTTTCATCGATGATCGGAATAGGATTTTCATCTTTTTTGGCAGGAATAAAACTTTTAGCCGCATCGTTAATCCAGTAATCGTCAAGTTCCATTTCAGCCGCAACCTGCTTAGAAATTTTATAAATAATTTCTTTGTTTGTAAAAATAGCGTCGATGTCTTTTGTGGTAGTTCTTGCATTATACGCTAATATCATCGCTCCGCCGCCGACTACATATACTTCAGCCTGCTTCTCTTGTTCGCCTAATAAATCCGATAATCTTTTAAATGCTTTAATTATTGTTTCTTTAGTCATTATATCCTCTCAAAAAAAGAATCGTCTATAAATATTCCTCTGCGTTTAAAAGAGGCAGGAGACTGCATTAAGCATGTAGGAATCATAAATTTATAATTATTAGGAAACCACCATTTTCTTAAAAATCTATTTTGCGTTAAAGTCCAGCCAGGAAGTTTAAGATTATAGTGATAAGCTAAATATTCGCAAAGAGCGGCTAAAAATGAGTCAAAATGTTTATCCCCCGTTAAAGCAGGTTCTTCTTCAAGCATAAACTGCCTGTAATCTTTATAGTGATAAAAATCCTCGAGAAAGTTTCTTATACAGACAAATGCGTTATATTCCTGGTCATAGTACCTGGAGGCATTTAAATCAAGCCCATTTTTTTTATAAAATTCTTCAGTAGAAATTTCAAGCGTTTTTTTAATACAAATAGACGTGCTTTTTAAAGTTTCCATAATATTATATTATATCATACCCTACCTTAAGTTCTTTGACCTTTTCAAGTTCTTCCGGGGTTGCTTCCTTCTTCCAGCCCTTGCATTATTACCTCTCCCAGCCTCCCCTGCCGTTACCGAGTCTGTTCTGCAAGTCTTTGGAAAAGTCATCGGATTGCCTTCCAGCGAGCATACATTGTAAATATAATCGATTTTATCCTTTTTAAAAAGAAAAAGCGCAAGTTCTCTATCCGGTTTTACGGCTATATGGTAAGACGAATTAACGGCGTCTATTTCTTTCAAAGAGGCATTTAATTCTATGTCTAAATTTTCTGAATTCATTATAATCCCTCAATAATTTCCACGCTTGCGGGGCTATTTGGCAAAGACTAAATTATATCTTTAATTTTTAATAGAAAATCAACAGCGGCGTTTGTTATTGTAATCGTCTTTTCGTTTTCGCTTTCGTAAATTTTACGAAGCTGGAATATATTTTTTTCCAACAGGACGTCTTTATTAAATTCTTTATTTTTTTCAGTGGTAGGAATTAATTCAGATAATTGAATATCGCAATACTCTGCAAATTGAGCGAGAAAATGAATCGGAATAGGGGTTTTGCCGGTTTCATAGCGACGAAGCGACTGATAGCCTATGTTAAATGTGTTCGCAATATGCAGTTGCGAAAATCCGAGCCGTTCCCTTGTTTCTTTTAGCCGTTTTCCAATTTCAACATAAATTTCGTTATCAATTTTCTCTACTTTCTTTTTCATAAATCCCCTTTTTTTCGATTATACCATAAATGGCAACGTCGGGTAAATTTTGCATAATTTTGCATAAATTTTCCAAAATCTGCAATTCAAATATACCGTTTATATATATAATATTATAATATTTATAACACTATATCAAATAAAAATTATGATTATCATAGCTTTATATTACTGATAGTAATATAAATGTATTATTAAAAATAATATATTGACAATTATGTTATAAGTGATATAATTAAAATAAAGTTAAACTAAAATACATAAAAAAGGAGTAAAACATTATGACTAAAACTAAAGAAAAACAAATGTTGCAGGTTGGCGAAGTGCTTAATAGGCTTGGAATATCGAAAATGACTTTACGCAAATTAATGCGAACCGGCGAAATTAACTTTTATAAAGTTGGTCAAACCTATAGGTTCTCTGTTTCTGACATTACTAAATTCATTGAAAACAATAAAAACAAGGTGATTAAAAATGTTTGAAGAACTTAAAAAAAATATTAAGGAAATATCGCTGAAGCTAAAATCAATAGATAAGAAAGTAGCAATAGACGAGTATTTAGCATTAATGCGAAAAAAAGCAGAATTAGAAAAAAAATTAACGGATAAAAAAATCAAATTAATTGAAATACAAAAAAATAGAAAGGAACGTAGCAGACGTGAACACGTTAAATTTTTCGTAGGTGGAATTATCGCAAAACACTATCCTGAAATCATAGAATTAAAGACGGATAAAGAAATCGAAAACGCAATTGAAAAAATTTTAAAAATTGAAAATAAAAATCAAGATTATTTTGAACTTAACGCAGACAAATTCGAAATAATCACAAGAGACGGCGAAGAATTTTATAGAATTAAAAAGCAAAATTAAGTCTTTGCCCAAATAGCCCTCTTGCGAGGGAATTTCTTACGAAATTAAAACCTGCGGTGCTTAAAAAATAAAAAATCTTTATTCGTGTTGGAAAGAAAAAATTAAATTCTTTTTTCCAACCAGATAAAAAAATATCGAGATTAAAAATGAAGATAGAACCGAGGCACGATTTTTCAAGAAGTGATTGGCAAGAAAAATATACGAGACGGCCAAGTCAAAAAAACGAACCGAGAATTTCAAGCGGACAGGCGAGAGGTAATTTTTCGGCGCATAAAGGCGGTTTTTCGGGGAATAAGACGTGGAGCGTAAGCGTAATGGCAAGCGTGGTGAGCGGCATAAAAGATAGGGGCAGAGCGGCGGCATTCGCATCTTACATAGAGAGAAAAGAAGAATGTATTTGCGCTGTTGGAGACAAAGAGGCAAAACAGAAATTTAACGAACTTGAAAAAAAACTTTTGTCAGAAAACCCGAAACGAGTCCTGCAAAGACGTTTAATCGTTCCCGTTCCTACCGAATTTTTAAATAATCCTGACAAACTTATGCAAAAATTTGCTGAGCAGTTCGGAAAGAAATATTTTGAACCGTGTTCGACATACAACTTCGCACTCCACGCAGGCGGAAAAGACATGAAGAACCCCCATATCCACATTATATTTTCACCTATCGACATAAACGGGAAAAATATTAGAGACTTATCGAAATCTAATTATATGTTTCTTGACGCATTTAAGAAAGACGTCGGACAGTTTTTACATAATGAACTTGGCGTGGAAATAAGAACTATCGATAAAAAACAGGCACGAAAAAGGTATCCTCGTTGGGTCGCAGAAGCAGCGAAAAGGGCAGAAAAAGCGGAACTAAACGGTGACGGCGGAGCTCTTAAAAGAGAATATATGCAGAGATATCCGATTTTCTGTGAATTTTTGAAAGAAAAAGAGAGAAAAAAGGAACTTAAAGAATTTAATGAATTAAAAAGCGAGGAAAAGAAATTTAAGCTGAAATTCAAAAACTTCGCTGAAAAGACAAAGAAAGTCTTCGATAAAATAACGGGCAGCGAAGAAGCGGAAATAAAAAATAAAGTTAAAGAAATTCAGGAGGATAAAATGTGCTGGGAAAAAAAACCGAAAAACCAAGAACCTACTGCTACTAAAGAAGAACCGAAACCGGAAAGCCAAAAACCACAATACAAAACCAAAAGGAAAAAAGAAATTGAATCAGAAATTAAAAAAATAGATAAAATCAATGAAAAATTGAATAAAAAAATTAATTCACGCTGGTTCTCGGTTAAAGAGAAAAATCAATTAATCAGCGACAGGGAACATAACAATATGCTTAAAATGGGGTTAGAAGAAGAACTTCGCTCAATAGATAAGCCGTCAAAACCGAAACCGGAACCAAAACCGGAAATCCAAAAGCCAGACGAAAACAAAAAATACAGCGATGAATTACAAAAAATGCAGCAGCACCAAGTATCTCAAGAATTTATTAAAAAAAATAATAACGAAAACAAATTAGGAAGGTGATTTTTTATGTTTTTTTTAAAGAAATCGAGTAATAGCAAGGCTTTGAGACCTCGTAGCCGTTACGAGTTTATTTTTTTAGCCGTATTTTTGTTTTTTGCTTTTACTCCCGTAACGGCTTCGGCGCAAGGAATTATTACTTTCGATCCCGTTACGGCAGGGATACAGGCGATTATAAAAACGCTAACGGCGGCTAATACCGTTATACAGGCGGCGGAGTCTAAAATAGAAGTCGAACTTTCGGCTTTAAAATACGTCCGGCAGGGACAGCAACTAATGGATCAAGTTCAGGAACTCCAGCAGGAATCTTCAAGCTTAATCGGAGCGGTAAATAACATCGAAGGGACGGTTATGATGCCTGCGGCCGAACTTCAGGGGCTTAAAAATACTTTGACGAGCGAAGAATCTTCTATGCAAAACATAATCGCTCAGGAAAAAGCTCTCGGTAATCCGCAGATGTCGCAATTCCTTCAGAATTATTATAACGAATACGGAAGCGGCAGTTACGGATTTGTAAACGAAACTCCTGCGCAGGCAGAGACGGGCGCATATAATCAATATAACGCAGCAAATACGCAAGCCGCCCAGACTGCCGCATACGGTCAATCTCTTCTTAATAATTCAAAGAGTAATCAGCATTTAATATCGCAGCTTGGGGCAAACGTTGCGGCCGCCCACGGTCAGGTTGCGGCGGAGCAGGCTAACGGTCAGGCTTTAGTAGCTTTAACGGAAGAAGTAAACCAGCTTAATAAGCTTGAAGCGCAAAAAGCTAAATTGGAAGCTCTTCAGTCGGGAGCGAAAGACGCGCAGCAGGCGGCAACGGCAGCTACTGAAAAAAACACTCAGGTATTTACCGTTACTCCTCCTCCGGCGAAAGTTGGGAGCGGATTCGGGCAGTATCCAAATGTTACGAATTTTAAATAAATTTTAAGAGAGGTAATTAAAATGCCTAAAAAAATATTTCTTTTAAGCAGTCTATTATTTATTGCCTTGAATTTTGCCGGCTGTGCAAAATATACGCCGTCTTATCATAGTTTTAAATATTATTCAAAGCATAAAAAACAAGCATTAAAAGTTTATGATTTCTGCGATAAAAATTATCCGGGTTGGCAAAATCAAGAGCCTGAAAATAGAGCCGCTGCAAAGCGACTTGCAAACTGTGCAAATGCGAAATCGGGGTATTGGATACAAAATATATTCAAACCGCCGCAGCCGCCCCATTTAAAAAATAATTTTTAATCTTTTTAATTTTTAATCGGGAGATAATTTATGAAAAAACTAATTTTATTTTTACTAATATTGTCGGTATTTTCTTTTGCTTGTAAAGTCTATGCGGCGGGGAGCACAACGAAAACGTATTCGGTAGGCGGCGGGTCATTAACGGTTTCAACCAGTTCTACCGGGAAAGTTACGGTTACTAGCCCGCCGCCGGCTACCGCAAGAAAAACCCCTGCGGGACAAAATTTCGCAGGAATTTATAGAAAAGTATATTTGCTGGGTGGAGCGATAGATCAAGCAGGGCCGAAAATAGCGGCTAACCTAACGAACGCAAGCGGACAGCTTTTCTTTTACTTGGCCGTTATCTCTTTAATTCTTTGGTCTATTCAAAATCTTATGTTCGGGGATAAAGGAATTAAAGAGTTTATGCTTTATTTCTTTTTTCTTATGGTCGTAAGGGGTCTTCTTGCCGGATACAATTTCTTCTTCGTGGGCGGCGTAGCAGTCTTCTTTCGGAATTTGGGGCAAATCGCCGCAGGAACGCACGGTTCGGTTATGGCTTACTACGGCTTATTGGTTCTTGACGTATATAAATATATCATCGAAGCTTCGACAAATAGCGGTTCTCTGGTTGGCGGAATTCTATTGTCGTTAACAGGAATTGGCGAAGCGATTACTGCATTGATTTTTTTCTTTGTGACGCTTGTTTTGTTAATCTTGGGACTCGTTGTCTTAGGCACTATCGTTCTAATCCACGCTTATATCGCTATAGCCTTAATTAGCGGCTATATTCTCGTGCCTTTTATGATATTTAAACCTTTAGAGTTTCTTTGGAACGGCTGGTTAAAATTTTTAATTACAGCTTGTTTTAGTTACTTTTTGCTATACGTCGTAATGGCTTTAGAGAAGGGCACTTTGTCGGCCGTTGCAAGTAGTTCTGCATTAAACGCAAGTCCTAAGACGTTCGGCTCCGTATTGGCTATTTTATTTTTAATTGCTATCTTTGCATATTTAATTTTAAAAGTTCCCAGCATTGCCGGCGAAATAGTTTCCGGTATGCCGAATATAAGCTTTAGCGGCGTAGTGGGCGTGGCGATGACTATAGCTTCGGTCGCAATGATGGGCGGCGGCGGGGCGTTAAAAACGGTAACCAAAACGGCCGACGCAATTCGTTCCGCCGCCAGAGGAGGTAAAAAAGAATGAGCATAAAGAAAAAATTGCAGGAAAACAGCGATAAAATCGAGAAAAGACTTGAAGAATTTGAAAAAATAGGGAACGAAAGACTTGCAAAGATACCGGAAAAAATCGAAGAATTTATGACTAAAAAAGGAATATCAAGGAGACAGGGAATAGTTATCATCTTCATTATTGCTTTGATTTTTTTTACGTTGACAGGCGATATTTTTAAAGTCGATAGCTGGTATCCGCTCCGGATAAGCTGGGTTAATCCTGTCGCAAGCATTCAAAAAACTGTAAATACTGTAAACAAGGAGGCTAAAAAATGAGCAATAAAACTAAAACATTAATATTCGCGGGAATTGCGATAATTGCAGCATATTTCATATTTTCGTATTCTTTTCCAACACAGAAAGCAAACCAGAAAACAAACTTTAAACCTGCGAGCTTGAATAAGACTTTCGGTAAATATCCGGGTGTAAAGTTTTAAGGGGAGTTGGTCTTTGGTAGTCTGGTTGGAAAGAAAAAAATGGGGGTTGGAAGTCTGGTTCTTGGGTTTAAATAAGTTTTAAACGGTCTTTGGTTTTCGGTTAATGGTTTTATACCTAAACTAAAAATCAGAGGCCTTAACGGTCAAATTAGAAAGGATTTTTTAACATAAAATTTAAAAATACGGGGGTATTTATGAAAAACGAAGAAATTAAAGAGATTTTAACAAAAATAGCGACGGATAGCAGTGAACAAATATTTTATGATTTGGAAATCGATAAAAATGATATCGTCGAGATATACCACTCATATGTGCAATCGTGGTATATAAATAACCTTGCAATTCCAAAAGAAATTAAAAGGGAATTGATAAAAAAAGAATTTAACGACATAAAAAAAGCCTGTCAAAGCATAATAAAGCTTGTCGATTCTACATTAAAAAACAAGAAATTTAACGGAAAATAATTAATAGGCGGGGTTAAACGCCCCGCCTACTGTAAATCGTAATTAGTAGCCTTTTAAAAAAAAAGGTGAAAATATGATTTACAGTAATATGACAAATTGTCAGTATCTCAATAAACTTCCGGTAAAACCATATTGTTGCGACGACCTAAAAACAGGGCTTAAAATAAGACCCCTATCAACAGCTTTAAAATTCCGCTATATCCAGCTTAACCATTTAGTCGTAAATTACCTTACTTTCGATATAGACCGTCCGGGCGCCGCGCTTGCCCACGAAGACGCAAACGTCGCAGCTCCTAACCTTATCGTCATAAATAAAGAAAATCAGCACGCACACTTGATATATAAACTTGAAAAAGGAGTTTCAAAGTTTCCGGATTCAAGTCTTAAAGCTTTACGTTATCTTGCCGCAGTCGAAGCGGCATATACATTAAAATTAGGCGCAGATTTTGGCTATGCAGGGCTCATCGCAAAAAATCCCATAAATCCATTCTGGCAGACGTGGTATGTGCATAATAATTTGTATACCCTCGACGAATTGGCGGATTATGTCGAACTTGAAAAAGTAAGAACTTGCAAACAAGAAGTAGAAATAGGAGTCGGCAGGAACGTATATATATTCGACTCAGGGCGATTTTGGGCATACGAAACCGTCCGAGACTACAGGCATGATAAAACCTATCAAGAATTTACAAAGGCAGTGTATTCGCACCTTGCAAGCCTAAATAGCTTATTCATTAATCCACTACCGCTAAATGAAGTCATCAGCACTGCAAAGTCTATAAGCAAATGGACGTGGCAACATTTTACGCATGAGGCATTTTCAAGTATACAAAGCAAGCGAGGCATAATGAGCGGAGAAAAAAGGGCATTGATATCTAATGAAAAAAAACAGCAGGCTATCGACCTTAAAAACGCAGGATACTGCAATACGAAAATAGCTGAAATATTGAAAATATCAAGACGTCAAGTATATAATTATATTAATTTAATTTAATTCAGTGAAAAGGAGATGTTAATTATGAATAAAACAGAATATAAACTTAACGATATAGAATTATTTGAATTAAAACCACTAATTGAATTAGCAAAAGAAATTGAAAAAAACAAAATAATCACAGAAAAACAAATTGACGAAGTTGAGTATCTTTCATCATCTTTCCTTGTCCTTGCAAAGCACGCTATTAATCATATCGCAAATAGAGAGCATATGATTTTAAAATAGATATTTTAAAATAAAATATCTAAGTGGGAAATGAACCATATCAGATAATAGCCGACAGGTGCACTTAAAATTCTTTTAAAAAACAATAAAACAAAGAGAGAAAATATAATTTCGCGTCGGAGAGATTTATTTATCCAAAAACCCGCAGTAAGATTCGGAGCGGAGCTCAAGCGGAGCGGAGAATTTACGAAGGGATATATTTTTTGGATAAATAAATCTCGACTTAAACGAGATATACGAACAGCCCGGATAATTCGTAAAGCGCCTTTGCTTTTTATCTTTTTCACACCGCAGAAAAAGAAAAAAAGAAAGGCTTGACCAAAGAAAAAAAGAAAAAGGCTCGGATTTGTTTTCCGGATTCGATTAATCTACATCGTGCCCGCCTTGCTTCGCCCAGAGCGGCGGAATTGGCTTTTTCGTAAATCTTGCGAAAATAAAAACGCTCTAATTTGCGTTTTAAGGCCTCTGATTTTTAGTTTAGGTATAAAACCATTAATCTTTTTTATCGTCCTTCCCCCACACATCGTCAACCGCTTTCCGTAAAGTCTCCGGCACTAAATGAGAATACCTTTTTGTCATCTGGGTCGTCCTGTGGCCTAACAGCTCCCCCGTAATAAATAGCGACGTGCCGTTCATAACCATTTTACTTGCGAAGACGTGCCTTAAATCGTGAATGTGCATATCTTTTAATCCCGCATTTTTACACGCCGTATGAAAGGAACGCTTAAAATCGCTCAATTTTGCCCCGTTTCGATTAAATACGTATAAAACGTCTTGGACTTTTTCAATTCGGCTCAAAAGCTCTTTTAGGGGCTTTGAAATAGGAATATACCTGTCGTATTTAGTTTTCGTCCCCTTTATTGCAATAACTCCGTTCTTTAAATCCACATCGTCCCATTTAAGATTTAAGGCTTCGCCTTTGCGGCAGCCGGTATAAATAAGAAAGGTTATTATATCTCGGGTAAGTTTGTTCGTGGCGCCGTCGATGAGCTCATTGATGTCGGAATCGGATAAAGTTTTTAACCTGGACAGCTCATTTAATTTTTTAATGCCGGCCGCTGGGTTATTGCCTAAGTAGCCTTTTTCTATGCAGAAATTAAAGAAATGGTGCAATATAGTAAGTTCGTAATTAACGCTCCTGTAAGATATTTGACTATCCTTTTTTCCGATATTTTTTTCCAAATTCATAATTTCGAGTTTGCGCTGAAGCTGATAAGCTTTTATATCGCCTAACGTTATATCCGTTATATTTTTGCTTTCAAATACCGGAATGAAATGCTTAGAAGCTATACCTGCGCGCCTTATCGTTTCTTTTTCGGTAGATTGGCTTTTAAAATATTGTTCCCAGACTTCCGAAAAAACTTTTTCGGCTTTGTATTTTGAAGGGATATTAAATTTATTCCGGACGACGTCCGCCTGAAGAGCTGCCGCTATTTCTTCCGCAAGCTTTTTGTCTTTAGTCTTGGTGGACATCTGATAACGCTTGTTATCTACTACAAATTCAGTCCAATAGATATTTCCGCGCTTATAAATTCTCATAAAAAAGTGTAGGGGTTTTTGTAGGTAAAATTTTCATAATTTTGCATAATTTTACCTATTTTTTACATTTTTGTCAAATGGAGTGGATTGCGATGAAAGGCTTTATTTCAGTGTTTTTAAGTGGTGCCGAGAGGCGGAATCGAACCGTCGACACGAGGATTTTCAGTCCTCTGCTCTACCGACTGAGCTATCTCGGCATTAAACATGATAAGTTTTATTATATTATCATAAAACTTATTTA
>JAJYPL010000012.1 GCA_021795355.1 bacterium
TATTTCTCATCTTGTAATAGGAGCGACAAACGAAAAAAGAAAATTTTTCGGCATATTTCCAAAGAAAAGCATAGTGAACCGCCTTATAGACAGTTTGCCGAACGTTTCTTTCCACGTCATTCCGACGACTTCAGCCGGCATTTAATTTTAATAATATAATTTAACTTGTCTTCAACGCAATTTATCTTGCATTGCCGTGTGTCAATCGCGTCAATCGTCTCCGCCGTAATCCTTACTCTTTTCCCATAACGTTTTAAGCCGGTTTTTAATCTCTTTTTCTTTTCCGATGTTTTCCGGACGGTAGTATATGCGCGACGAAAGTTCTTTCGGAAGATAAGTCTGTTCGGCAAAATGGTCTTTATAATTGTGGGAATACTTATAACCTTTGTGATAATCCAGGTCTTTCATAAGCTTTGTAGGGGCGTTTCTCAGGTGAAGCGGAACTACGGCGGAGGGAAATTTTTTAACGTCGATTAAAGCTTCTTCGATTGCAAGATAGCTTGCGTTTGATTTCGGGCAAGCCGCAAGATACGTTGCCGCCTGCGACAAAATAATCCGCGCTTCCGGCATCCCGACGGTATTTACCGCGTTAAAACAGCTTACCGCTAAATTAAGCGCGTCAGGTTCGGCGTTCCCTATGTCTTCCGAAGCTAAAATTATCATTCTTCTCGCTATAAATTTTACGTCCTCTCCCGAGTCCAGCATCTTGGCAAGCCAGAAAACCGCTCCGTCGGGGTCGCTTCCCCTTAAACTTTTTATAAAAGCCGAAATAGTATTGTAATGTTCTTCGCCTGTCTTATCGTATCTGGATTTTCTAAGATAGGCATCCTCAACGGTTTTTGCGGTAAGAACTATATTACCTTTATCGTCCTGCTTTGAAAGATTAACGGCCATTTCGAGAGCGTTCAGCATTATTCTCGCATCGCTTCCGGAATATCTTATAAGCGCGTTTCTGCCGTCATTTTCAAGTAAAATTTTCTTTTTGTTTAAAACTTCGTCCGTATTAAGCGCCCTGTCGATAATAAGGTTTAAATCTTCCTCGAATAAAGGGTTTAAAGTAAATACGGTTACCCTTGACAGAATCGGGGAGTTTATCTCAAAAGACGGGTTTTCGGTGGTAGCCCCGATTAATATAAGGCTTCCTTCCTCTACAGAATGAAGGAGCAGATCCTGCTGGGACTTATTAAAACGGTGAATTTCGTCTATAAAAATAATTAACGGCTGTTTGTAGTGCTTAAAGCTTATATTTGCCTTATCTATAATTTCCCGCAGTTCTTTGACGCCGGAAGAAACGGCGGAAATCTTATAAAACTCGTAACCTGCGGCGTTTGCTATGATACCGGCGAGAGTAGTTTTTCCGCTTCCCGGCGGTCCCCATAATATCATCGAGCGGATAAATCCGGAATCGAGCATATTCTTTAAAGGCTTGTCTTTGGCGAGAATATGCGTTTGGCCTATAAATTCAGACAAATTTTTAGGTCTTAGCCTTTCCGCAAGCGGCGGCAAAAAACCGCCCGCAGTTTTGCCGCCCGCAGTTTTTTCTTTTATTTTATCGCCGTCATCATTTCCGAATAGATCCATATTTATATATTACCATAAGATGAGGTAATATAAAAAAATACCGAGACTGCCTATATCAAAGGATTGCTTCGCTTCACCGGACTCCGTCCGCTGTCGCTCGCAATGACTACTTACAAGCAGCTACCTGAAATTTTCTTCTATTTTAGCAAATTTATAAACGGCAAGCGACCCGAACCATGCTATAATTAATGTTGTCGCTATTATTCCGCCGAGCATGGAAAACGATACGTTCTGTATAAAATTCCAGACCGGAGAATGAAGGTTGAGTTCCATTGCGACGACTTGAAGCCATTCCAAAGTTCCTATGCATAATGCTAAAAAAACGGATATGCTTGTTATAGAAATATTATAGAATATTTTGCGCACCGGATTAACGAATGCCCAACTGTATGCAAACTGCATTATTACTCCGTCCGTAGAATCTAAAAAAATCATTCCCGCCGAAAAAATAAGGGGCAAAATAAATACGTCTATTAAAGGGTGTCCTGAAAGGGCAAACATTGCCGACATAGAAAGTATGGCGACCTCGGTTCCCGTATCGAATCCTAATCCGAAAAGAATGCCGACGAACAGCATCTGCCAGCTGGAAGTTATCAGTTTCATAATTCTGTGGAAGTATCTGTACATAAAGCCGCGTTTTAGAAGTTCTTCCTCTAAAGATTTATCCTTATATTTTTTAAAATTTTTTGCGATTCGTATTATGCTTAAAAGTATAGCTATATTCATAATTGCAATTAAATACAGAAAAAGAGCGGAAACACCGGTACCTATAACGTTGCTGATTCTTGAAAAAGCCGGATAAGATTTTACTACGTATGCCCCTATCGAAACCGTCATAAAAGTAAGAAAGAAAACAGATAAAGAATGCCCGACCGAAAAGAAGAAACCAACGCCCGCAGGCTTTTTACCGTCGTTCATTAATTTTCTCGTCGTGTTGTCTATTGCCGCAATGTGGTCGGCGTCGAGCGCATGTTTTATGCCGAAGAAAAAAGCAAGCGCGCCGAGGCTTAAAAGTTTTGGAAACACCTGCGACCTGCCGATTAAAATAGCCGTAGAAATAAATAAATAGGAAATTAACAAAGAATAAAGAATAATTACCCTTTGTTTAAAAGTGATCGAAGCGATAAAATTAGAAATGCGCGAAAACATAATTAGACCTCCCGCTAATTAATTAAAATTAATTAAATTAAATTAATCTCAAAGGCAGGTCTTCCGGCTTAAACATGCGGATAATCCGCCTTCCCGGCATAAAATAGCCAGTGGCAAATAGAATTACCCTTAACGGTTATAGTGAAACTAATTAGTAAAAATAACCGCCAGTTATTACGGCTGCGGGTACAGCACGGGCTTTTAACCCGTTTCCCTACACCTTTAAGTTTAAAATTTAATGTTTAAAATTTAATGTAAAAATATTATATATAATATAATATACCCGATAAAATTATTAAGTCAATAAAAATTATGACTTTAGGAAAAGGTGTCAGATTAATTTTCCGCAAGCAAATTATACGTATTGATTCGCTTTTTTGAATGCGAAAAATAAAATCTGACACCTTTTCCTTCCCAAAATGTCCAATTTGCGACGGGGACAGAATTGAATTCTGTCCCCGTATTTAAAAAAAATAAAAAATTTGTTTTTGTCTGTTAAAAATTTTATAATTTATTCTTATGGACAATATAAATAAAAAAGAATTTAAAAGTACTTTTATTAAATACATTGAGGAAAAAGGCCTTAGACATACCAAGCAGAGAGATGTTATCGTAGATGCTTTTTTTTCGGCGGGGAGGCATATTACTTCCGAAGAACTATTTAATATAGTAAAAAAGAAATATCCCGAAATAGGATATGCTACAGTGCAAAGGAATTTAAATTTATTATGTAAATGCAGTTTAGCTGAAGAAATAAAAATAGGAAAGCAAAAAACAAGATACGAGCAAAAATACGGTAACACGCATCACGACCATCTTATATGTTTGCAATGCGGACGGCTTATCGAAGTTAACGACGATAAAATAGAAAAACTGCAAGAAAAACTTGCAAAAAAAAATAATTTTACCCCCGTAAAACATAAATTAGAAATATACGGAATTTGCGCCGGCTGCAAATCGAAATAATCGTTAAAATTTATAAAAGCAACAAATAAATTAAATCGGTTGACATTATAAAATTATTTTCGTATTATAATGATAATGATTTTTATTATCATTTAGTATCGATATAAATTCGATATAATTTTTAAAAAACATACATAATTATAATATAATAACATACGTATAATTTATGAACAATTCAGCTATTGAGGGTCAGGATTACACGAAAGAAAACACACATAAAGGAAAAAGACGGAAAAGAAGGCGGTTAAGAGGCAGATTTCCTTTATTTAACAAGAGGTCGTTATATAAAGGACTTCATTTTTTAAAGGTGTTAGGTCCCGGTTTCATAGTTATGATAGCCGATATGGATGCAGGTTCGGTTACGACTGCCGGCGTTTCCGGCGCACAGTGGGGATATAAGCTCATTCCCTTGCAAATACTTCTTATACCGATTTTATATCTGATACAATCTATGACGTCGAGGCTTGGATGTGTTACAAGGAAAGGCCACGGCGAGCTTATAAAAGAATATTACGGTAATAAATGGGCGGCGTTCGCAACGGTTACGCTTTTTTTAGTCGTTTTTTCCGCTCTTATTACGGAATTTTCCGGTATAGCGGCAAGCGGGGAGATATTCGGGATACCGAAAGTTTTCAGCGTAGGAGTAAGTTTCTTAATACTTTTGTTCGTGGTTTTTACAGGAAGTTACCGCAGGGCGGAAAATATAGCTCTTATTTTTTCTCTTACAGGGTTCGTATTCATACCCGCTGCTATTTTTGCGCATCCGGATTATCATCAGCTTGTTTTTAAAGGATTATTCGGTTCGCAGCCGCTCGGCAACAAAGACTATATATGGCTTATAGCGGCAAACGCCGGAGCGGTTATAATGCCATGGATGATTTATTACCAGCAAAGCGCTACCGTCGATAAAAACTTGTGTAAAAAAGACGTTAAACTGGCTGAAACGGATACTTTAATAGGAAGCATAGCGACGCAGGTTCTTATGATAGCGGTTATAGTTATGACGGCGGCGACTTTATACAAAGCCCATATAGTTCCGTCCACCGCAAAAGCTATCGGACAGTCCTTAATACCTTTAGCGGGAAAATACGCGGGAGCTTTGTTCGCCGTCGGTCTTTACAGTTCAAGCCTTTTGGCGGCTTTCGTAGTTTCTATGGCGTTTACTTGGGCAGCTGGAGAAACCTGGGGATATAAGCACAGTTTAAATAACCGTTTCAGCGAAGCAAAACTTTTTTATTTTGTATATATAGCGTTAATTTTCATATCGGCAATGATAGTGCTTATACCCGGAATACCATTAGTAACTATTATGGTTGACGTAGAAGCATTTAACGGGTTTATTCTTCCGATAGTCCTCGGATTTTTAATAGCTCTTGCAGGGAGTAAAAGAATACTCGGAGAATATGCGTATTCTAAAAAATCGATTGCCGTCGTCGGGGTACTAGGCTTAGTTATGGTAATTCTGGGGATAATCACAGCGTTTCCGCAAAGCTGGTTAAATTATATGCATATATAAAACTATATAAAATAAAATAAAAAACGAAAAGTCTTTGATATTATAAATGTAAATGTAATAGTAATATGAAAAACATAGTCTTAATATTATTCTGCATTTTATTTTTTTGCGCCTCCACCGTTAATTCGTATGCAAAGAGCGGCCCTTTTTTGTCGCAAATAAAGCTTTTCGGCACTTTTGCTTCATCTTATACTTATAATTTTGCGAATCCGGTCGCAAATGAGGAATATCCCGACGGCAACTATAACGGAAACTACATAGATAATTATAAAGCAAACGGTTTTACCGTCAACGAATTAGATATAACGGCTTCAAAAAATGCTTTTTCAAACGGTAGAAATAATTTCGGCATCGGTTTTAAGGTATCTTTAGACACCGGAGAAAACATTCAGGCAGTAGGACCTTACACCGGAAACTATAATTATTATACGGAATCCGTTTATAACCGCCCCTTATACGGGTTCAGGCAGTTCTACGTTTCTTTCGGAATTCCCGTAGGAAACGGATTAAAAATTTATTTAGGCGAAAAAAATTATTTGATAGGTTTTGAATCCTATAATCTTTCAAGATTATAGGAAAATACCTATTCGCCTATAACGGCGATAGAACCGGGGGAACTTACGGGAATATTTTTTAAATATCCTTTTACGAAAAGGCTGAATATGGTTTTCGGCATTGCTATGACGGATAACGCTTTGTCGCCTATAAACAGATACCCGACATTCGAATATATTGCTTCATACAAGCCCTTTAATTTTTTAAAACTGCATGAAGGCATTGTTTACGGCGCCGAAAATTTCGTTATATACGACAACAATCTTTATCAGGACAATTTAAACAAATTTTTTTATAATTTCATTGATGCGAAGTATAAATTTTTAAAATACTGGACTGCCGTTTTAGATTACGAAGTAGGTTTAAACGGAGGCATAAATAAATCTATAATATATAGCTCAGGCATAAATACAGCCGAATTTAATTCTTCGCAAAATATTTATCCTTCCGTTCTTATTTCGACTTCGGATTCTACTTTCGACAAGTCCCGCTTTTCAGGAATAGCGTTTTATCTGCACCATTACTACGTATCGCATTACGGGAGGTTTTCGCAGACTATCAGGGAAGCGGACGTTTCCGATCCGCAAGGCATGTGGGAGGAGGAAAGCGTTCCGGGGATAGCGTATCGTTATTTCGACTCCACGTTTACTTTAGGATACAGGCCGCCTGCCAAAATACTTAAAGACGTAAAGTTTAGGCTCGAATTTGAAAACCAGATAGCAAACCATCCTGTTTATGGCGACGGAAACAGTTTTCAGGATACTGTAAATGCCATGGCGGTTTATACTTTCGGCAATTAATTTTGCAACAATTCGGCACAATTTTTAAAATTTACACGCAATTCGGCACACGCAATTCCTTTAATCCTGTAATAGAAAATATATAGATGTTCCCGCTATACGTAAATCCAGAAAATTAAATTTCTATTGCAGGATTAAGGAATTCGGACAAGGAATTCGGCACAACTTGACATAAAAAAAATAGATAGTAAAATTAAATAGTATAGTTTTTTAATAATTATTTATAGGTATATATCGATTAAAATTTTATTTTTTTTATTGGAGGAAGAGATGTTAAAAAAATTGAAAATTACGATAATTTCTAATTTGATAGTTCGAGTTTTTATGATTGCTTTTGCGGTTATTTTTCCCGCTAGCGTTTACGCTATTTCTTCTTCGACGTGGAATACGCCATGCGGTTCCGGAAGTTTTGCCGGCACTTCATATTTATCTACCCCGTGCAGTTCTTCATATAACTGCTGTATAGCTCCTAATAAACCCGCAGTAAAAAAAGTTCAACCCGTCGTAAAAAAGCAGATTAAAAAAGTTGCGGCTGCCGAAAAACCGATCATTGCAAAAAGAGTTTCGACTTATAATATTTCCGCAAATTATAACGATATTCATTTTCCGTATAATTCTGCTATGCTAACGTCAAAAGATATTGCTATTTTGCACAGAGACGCCGAATACTTAAAGCACAATAAAAACGTCGTCGTTCAGATACAGGGTAATTGCGACAGGAGAGGCTCTGAAGCTTATAATATGGCTCTTGGCTGGAGAAGGGCTAATATAGCAAAATCGTATTTAGAAAAATTAGGTATAAGCGGCAACAGGCTTAAAACAATAAGCTTCGGGAAAGAGAAACCTATCTGCTCAGCCCATACTTTAGCATGTTATGCTATAAACAGAAGAGACCATTTCGCGGTCGTTTCTAAATAATACAATAAAACGGAAGCTGAAAAGCATATAGTCTTAAAATCCTCTAAATGCTATTATAAGAATGCTATTATAAGAGTTAGAAGATTTTTTATTTTGTATTTTTAATTTATATTATATCGTATCGTTTTTTAAACCGTATTGAGCTAATTTTTCTTTGGTCGTGTCGTAATCTTTATGCTGAAATGCGTTCATGCCCAATTTGGCGGCGGTTTCGACGTTAACATACCTGTCGTCTAAAAAGAGGCTTTCTTCGCACGCAGCGTATGCAAGATCCATTGCAAGCTTATAAATATTTTCGTCAGGCTTCTTCATCTTGACGAAACAAGACGTTACGAAAAAATCGATTAATTCGTTTAATTTAAACGTTTCCACTCTATATCTTGAAAGCTCAAGCCCTTCGTTGTTTAATGCGACTACCTTTAATTTATATTTAGATTTTAAATGCTTAAATAACTCTATCATTTTAGGAAAGGGTTTTGACCGGCTGAACATAAAATTTTTAAAGTCGGCCTTTGAAAAATTCCTCTCGTCGTAAAAGATTGCTTTATCGAGATAATCGTTCAAAGTTATCCTTCCTTCTTCGTATAAAGACGATAAATAGCCGTGTCTTTCGGCAAACTCTTCGTAATCTAGATTGAATGTTTTAGAAGCTAGTTTCCTCGAAGCGGTATCCCAGCCGTTTGTAAGAAGAATATTACCTATGTCTAAAAATAAAGTATTAATTTTATCCAAAATATATTAATTTAATTTTAATGTCCGCAAGTTCCGCCGGAACAGCTGCATGCAGGCGCAGGAGATGCGGCTTTGCTTTCATCGGCCGTTTTTTTTGATTTGCTTCCGCTTGCCGAACTTCCTGAACTTGCATAATCCGTCTTGTACCAGCCGGAGCCTTTTAATACGAAACTTGAGTTGGAAATTAGTTTTTCTAATTTTCCGCCGCATTTTTCGCACTTTTCAAGCGGTTTTTCATTAATACCTTGAATTACCTCGACGTAATTTCCGCAGTCTTTACATTTGTATTCTCTAATAGGCATTTAATTAACCTCCTTATTAAATATATATATTTAATCATATTAATTATAACATAAATTTTATATTATTTACATATCGGCAAAGTTTATACTATAATGTTAACAGTATATTCAATTAAATTTATAAAATGTTTACGCCGTTTCATAGTTTATAAAAAAATTCAGGTTATGGAAAACTTTAAAATTCCGGAATATTTCAAATCTTTAAACGCCGATATACTTAACGATATTAAAGCTTTATTTAAAGCAGAAAATTATACCGGCGGAGAAAATATTTTTCTGGAAGGAGATAAATCGAAGGGAATATATTTCGTAGCCGAAGGAACCGTAAAGGTTTACAAATCTTCTAAAGACGGCAAAGAGCAGATTTTAAAGTTGATTTATCCCGGCGAATCATTCAACGATATAACTGTTTTCGTGAAAGACGTAAATCCCGCTTCAGCTGATGCCGTTACCGACGTAAAACTATATTTATTGTCCCGCGAAAATATGATAGAGCTTATTTACAAATACCCTGAAGTATCTATCAATATTATAAAAAGTATGTCGGAGAAATTGAGGCATCTTACTAATGCGATAGAAGACCTTTCCCTTAAGCATACGCAGGAAAGAATCGCTAAAATTCTGCTTTTATTCGACGGCGAAAAGCTTAGCCAGAAAATAATAGCGGATATCGCCGGAACGGCAAGAGAGGTAGTGTCGCGCGCTCTTAAGGACTTTGCGGAAAAAAATATTATAAAATTAGACAAAAGAGATATCATAATATTAGACAAGGAAAAGCTAAAAGATTTAAGCGAATAATTACCAAATAATAATATAAATAATACAGATAAAGTTTGCCTGCCTATATATGCGTATTATAGCCGGTTCATTAAAAGGAAGAATAATACCTAACGTATTCGATATCAAAAACGTTTCTCCGTCATCCGATTTCTTAAAAGGTGTATTATTTAACGTAATAGGAGACGATATAAAGGGGGCCGTTTTTTGCGATTTATACGCCGGAACGGGCAACATCGGTTTCGAAGCTGTTTCGAGAGGCGCCGCTTTCTGCATTTTCGTCGAAACGTCGCCTGAATTGATATCGATAATTATCAAGCTTTCAAAGCAGTTCGGTATAGAGGAAAAAGTAAAAATTATAAAAAAGGACGCGTTAAAGGCTTTAGAAAAAGGTATATTAGACGAATACAAGCCGGATTATATATTCGTCGATCCGCCTTACAATAAAGGTTTTTGCGAAACTGCGATTAATAAAATAATTGCCGGATATTATCCTCATAAAAAGACTGACGGCGGCGAAAAATACTGCGAGGAAAACAATATGAACATAATAGTCCAGCATGATAAACGCGAAATATTATCCCCTGAATATCCGCCCTATAAGCTTATAAATAAAAAAGCGCACGGCAAATCTTTTTTATCGTTTTACCGTGCGGATTAATCAAGTTGTGACGGGGACAGAATTAAATTCTGTCCCCGTATTTTAGGAATTCCAACTGCCTTTCCAGTTTTTAATTTCCGGCATATCGTCGTCGTATTTAAGTATATACTGTTTGTGTTCGATTAGCCTGCTTTCCATCTCTTTTTTAATATACGCCGCCTTATATTTAAGCGATTCTACTCTGTCGGCAGCGTCCATAACGAGATGGAACCTGTCTAATTCGTTTCTGACCGCCATATCGAAAGGCGTAGTCGTAGTTCCTTCTTCTTTGTATCCCCTGACATGGAGATTCGGGTGGTTTTTGCGCCTGTAGCACAGCCTGTGTATCAGCCACGGATAGCCGTGAAATGCAAAAACAATATGCTTGTTTTCGGTAAACAACGTATTGAATTCTTTATCGGATAACCCGTCTGGATGTTCTTCTTTAGGCGTTAAAGTCATAAGGTCTATGACGTTTATAACCCTTATTTTAAGCTCCGGAACGAGTTCGTTTAAAATAGAAACGGCGGCAAGCGTTTCCAGCGTCGGAACGTCGCCTGCGCAAGCCATTACGATATCCGGCTCTTCGCCTTTGTCGTTACTTGCAAATTCCATAATACCTAAACCTTTATCGCATATTTTAATTGCCGAATCCATATCGTACCACTGAAGCTCTTCCTGTTTTCCTGCGATGATTACGTTTACCCTGTTTTGGCTCCTGAAACACTCGTCCGCCGTTACCAGAAGCGTATTCGTATCGGACGGCAGATAAATTCTTATATATTTTGGTTTTTTTGTAATCACGTGGTCTATAAAGCCGGGATCCTGGTGCGAAAAACCGTTATGATCCTGTCTCCACACATGCGACGTAAGAAGATAGTTTAAGGAAGGTATAGGTCTTCTCCATTCCACTTCGTCGGCCTCTTTGAGCCATTTTGCATGCTGGTTAAACATGGAATCTATTATGTGTATAAAGGCCTCATAACATGAAAAAAAGCCGTGTCTTCCGGTCAGCAGATATCCTTCGAGGAGCCCTTCGCAAGTATGTTCGCTTAAAATTTCTATTACCCTTCCGCTGTGTGCGAGATGGTCGTCGAAATTAAAAATATCGCCCCACCATTGTCTGTCCGTCGTATCGAAAACAGCGTTAAGCCTGTTGGAGTTATGTTCGTCCGGACTGAATATCCTGAAATTATCCATATTTTTTTTAACTATATCGCGCAGGTAATATCCTAAAGTTGTAGTAGCTTTTCCGTTAACGTTTGCCGGTTTTTCGACTTTTTCGGCATAATCTTTAAAATCGGGAAGAATGAGGCCTTTCGTCAAAAGTCCGCCGTTTCCGCGGGGGTTTGCACCCATTCTTTTATCTTTTTTAGGCGGAAATTCTTTAATTTTATCTATTAACGAACCGTTTTCGTCGAATAATATTTCCGGCTTATACGATTTCATCCAGTTTTCCAATATTTTAATATGCTCAGGTTTTTCTTCAAAATCGGTAATAGGAACCTGATGGGCGCGCCAGAAACCTTCTAATTTAAGTCCGTCTATTTCTTTAGGGCACGTCCAGCCTTTAGGAGTTCTTAATATCAGCATAGGATAAAGAGGCCTGGACTCAGCGGACGTTCCGGTTTTTCCTTCATATTCTTTTTTTATTTTTTTTATTTCCCGAGAAATTTTATCCATTATTGCAGCCATTTTATTATGCGCCGAATTTACCGACTCGTCTTCAAGTATGTAAGGTTTATAACCGTACCCTTTAAACAGCGCCGTCAGCTCTTCTTCGCTGATTCTTGCGAGAATAGTTGGATTATTAATTTTATATCCGTTTAAATGAAGAATAGGAACTACTATACCGTCGGTTTTAGGGTTTAAAAATTTATTAATATGCCAGGATGCAGCCATAGGTCCGGTTTCCGCTTCGCCGTCTCCTACGGTGCAGAATACAGTTAAATCCGGATTGTCGAGCGCCGCTCCGTAAGCATGGCTAAGTGCATAACCAAGTTCGCCGCCCTCGTGTATAGAGCCGGGCGTCATAGGCGAAACATGGCTTGGTACGCCGCCGGGGGCGGAAAATTGCCTGAAAAGAGCCTTGACGCCGTCATAGTTTTGAGGAATATTAGGATAATATTCGCTGTAAGTTCCCTCGATATAAGTATTGGCGATAACAGCGGGGCCGCCGTGTCCGGGTCCCGTTATAAATAAAGCGTTTAAATCAAATTTTTTAATAATTCTGTTTATATGTGCATATATGAAATTAAGTCCGGGAGACGTTCCCCAGTGACCCAACAGCCTCGGTTTAATATGTTCAAGTTTTAGAGGTTCTTTTAGAAGCGGATTATCCATAAGATATATTTGCCCTATAGAAAGATAGTTTGCGGCATCAAAATATAAATTTAAAATTTCAAGTTCGTCTTCGGTAAGATAATTTTGATAATTAGAATTTGACGGTTTTTCTTTCATTTTTTACCTCTATATTTTAAATTAAATTATAAAATTATTTCCTTATTACATCCTGTCCATTACTTTTGAATACCTCCTTAGCAGTATCGAATTTAATGAAACCGTTATGCTGGAAACCGCCATAGCCGCTCCGGCAAAAGCCGGAGGTATTAAAAATCCCGTTAATCCGTAAAAAACCCCTGCGGCTAATGGTATGCCGAGACCGTTAAAGAAAAAAGCCCAGAAAAGATTTTGTTTTACTTTAAATAAAGTTTTTCTGCCGAGGGATACGCTTTTATATACGTCGTTAACATCGTTTCTTACCAAAATAACGTCGCCGGTTTCTCTTGCTACGTCCGTTCCGCTTCCTATTGCGATTCCTACGTCCGCCGCAGCTAGAGCCGGAGCGTCGTTGATGCCGTCGCCTACCATTGCGACTTTTAAACCTAAGTTCTTTAATTTTTTAATTTCATTAAGCTTTTCGTGCGGCAAAACGTTAGCGATAACGTTTTTTTCGTCTATCCCTGCCTGGTCTGCGGCGTTTACCGCAGAGTTTATATTGTCGCCCGTTAAAAGGTAAACGGAAATACCGAGAGACTTTAATTTTGATACGGCTTGTTTTGCCGTTTCTTTAACTTTATCGGATAAAGAAATAATGCCTGCGATATCGGAACCTACGGATATTCCGATAACCGTTTTTCCTTCTTTTGCGAATTTTTCCTCAAATTCGTTAAATTTAGCCGTATCGAAATTTACCGTTTCGGATTCGTCGAATATCTCTTTTTTGCCTATAATTATCTTTTTGCCTTCGTAATTTAATTTTATGCCGAACCCGCCGATTTCTTCAAAATTTTCCGGCACGGATTTGTCTTGGGTATTTTCCGATTTAAATTTATCTACTATTGCGGCGGCTATAGGATGCGAAGAAAAGCTTTCTGCATATGCGGCAATTTTGAGTATTTCGTTTTCAGGCATGCCGTTAAGTGAAACTATATCGACGACCTCCGGTTTTCCATACGTAATTGTTCCCGTTTTATCGAAAACTACCGCATTTATTCTTGCAATCTCTTCTAAGCTGGACGACTTTTTAATAAGTATCCCTTTTTCTAAGCCTATTGAACTTCCGACCATAAGAGCCATAGGTGTTGCAAGTCCCATAGCGCACGGGCAGGCTATGACTAAAACCGCAATGGAGGCGGACAGGGCAAATAAAAAATCGTAATGAAAAACGAATTTCCAAGCAATAAACGTTATCAACGATATTATAACTACAGCAGGAACGAAATAATTGGTTACTTCGTCGGCTATACGCTGAATAGGGGCTTTATCGGCTTGAGCGTCCTCGACCAATCTGACAATTTGGGACAGCACCGTATCTTTTCCGACCCTTAACGCTTTAATTTTAACCGCCTGCCCTTTATTTATGGTAGCCCCGCTTACCGAGCTTCCTTCGCCTTTTTCTACCGGAACGGGTTCTCCGGTAAGCATAGATTCGTCTATTTGAGTCTGCCCGTAAGTTATTACGCCGTCGACCGGAATTTTATCGCCTTTTTTAACCAGCAGAATATCGCCGGGTTTTACTTCGGAAGTATCAATTTCTTTAACCGTCCCGTCGGGTTCGACCAAGTTTGCTTTATTTGCCTGAAGTTTAAACAGCGCCTTAAGAGACGAAGCCGCCCTCTGTTTCGATATTTTCTCTAAAAGTTTTCCGGTTCTTATAAAAAGAATAAGCAAAACGGAAGTATCGAAGTAAAGTTCGCCCTTGAATAAAAAAACGGAAGCGACCGAATAAAAGTAAGCCGCCGAAATACCGAGTGAAACCAGAACATCCATATTGGACGAAAAACTTTTTAAAGAATAATATGCGCCCTTATAAAACGTAAGTCCGGCGGTGAACTGTACTATAGTTGCCAGTATAAACAAAGCAAGTATTCTGTATATACCTAATGTATCGATATACGTCAGTATGACTGTCGGAATTGCGATTATTAAAGTAAATATCAGCCAGTAAAGATCTTTTTTCCAGTCGGGTATTTTGCGTCGTTTTCTAATTTTTTTTACAGAGTTCTGCGTTTCGTTTATTTCGTTTGTATCGTGTTTTATATTGCTCTCTTTGTTTTCGTCTTCAATTTCGTCTATAGGTGTATATCCGCTCTCCACTACTGCTTTAAATATCACATCCTTAGAAGTTATGGCAGGGTCGTAAAATACGGACCCGCTTTCTCCGACGAAATTTACGACTATCGAGTTTACGCCGTTTAGTTTCCCGACGTCTTTTTCGATTGCTTTTGCACAGTTAGTGCAGTGCATTCCTTCTATTTTAAACTTGATGTTTTTAGAATTTACGGCCGCAGATGATGCAGTAGATGCGGCATCTGAATTAACGATAAGGTTTGGAGTTGTTTCGCCTGAATCCGTCAAGTCGGCTTCGAAACCGGCAAATTCAATCATTTTAATAATTTCTTCAGGGGAGGGCTTACCGCTTTCGGTCTCGACATAAAGAGTTTCGTTAATAAAATTGAGTTTTGCGTCCGTTACGCCTTCTATTCTTTTTGCCGTATCCGTAATAGTTGCGGCGCAGGCGGCGCAGTCCATTTTGCCGATTTTAAACTTATAGTTTTTACGCGGCGCGTTTGCATATTCCATATATTTATAATATCACATATTTTTCGGGTTGTGAAATTACGGATTATGCTTTTACTTTTAAAGGTGTCAAGATTTATTTATTCTCTCACTCCTGCCTGCATTTGTGGGTATAGACAATAAAAATAGCACTGTCGAAAAAGTCGGATTAATTTTACGCAAGCTCTTTTCTTGTTAATCGACTATTTCGTCTATGTAAAATAAATCAGGCACCTTTTCCTAAATCAGGCACATCCTAAGACACCCATATATAAAGTCTGGCAAATTTTGATATTATTATTTTTAGGTATATAATATTTTAGTATTCTATGGATAATAATTGATAATAAATAATTTATATTTAATTTTTATATTTTTTAATTAAATTTTTGGAGGCGTTATTATGGAACAAGTGGACTTATTTACTATCGGTGCCGGAGGAGGAGCTTATCCCGCCGCTTTCAGGCTTGCTAAAGCAGGAAAAAAAGTCGTTATGGCCGACATTAAAGGGGTTATGAGCGGCAACTGTTTGGAGCAGGGATGTGTTCCTTCAAAAACTATAAGAGAAGCCATTGAAGTGTACAGACTTGCAAAAAAAAGGGAATATTTTGGCTTAAAAGGCGAAAATATAGGATTTGATTATGCTAAAATTATCGATTTTAAAGACAACGTGCAAAAATTCAGGTATGCTCAACATGCAAAAGAACTTGAAGAAGCCTCTGCGAATTTAAAACTCGTCAAAGGTACTGCGTCATTTATAGATGAACATACGGTTAATGTAACAGGCGAAAAGTTTGAAGAAACATATAAGGCCGGCAGCATAATAATTGCAAGCGGCGCAGAGCCGTATATACTTCCCATAGAAGGTAAAGAACATTGTATTACTAGTACCGATATTTATATTTTAGGAACAAAGATTAAGTCTCTTCCAAAATCTATCGCGATACTTGGAGGAGGCTATATAGGCATTGAAACGGCTACGTTTTTTAACGAACTCGGCGTGGACGTAACCTTAATTCAAAGAAGCAAAAGAATACTTACAGCTATGGACGAAAGATTTGCTTTACTTCTTCAAAATTCGCTCGACCCGAAAATTAAATTAGAACTAGGAACGGAAATTAAAAAAGTAGAAAAGATACAGGCGGGCGGAGCTTATAACTATAATGTTGCATATACGAAGGACGGAACTTTAAAAACGGTAAACGCAGATATGGTGCTTATGGCATATGGAAGAAAACCCATCGTACCGGAAGGCGCCGATAAGTTAGGTGTAGAATTTAATAAAAAAGGCGTTATAAAAATAAACAGCGCTATTCAGACTAATATTCCGCATATTTATGCATCCGGCGACGTAAACGGACTTTCGATGCTTTTTCATTCGGCGGAAAGACAGTCCTTAGTTTGCGGAAATAATATTTTTGCAGGTAATACTCCTATAGATTATATGGATTTTAACGCCGTGCCTACTACCGTGTTTACTTTTCCTAAAGCCGCATATGCAGGCATTATGCCGTCGCAGGCGGAAAAAATGGGCATCGATATCCTTGAATGTTCATACGACTTCGTAGTCGATGCTAAAGCCCAGATTTATAACGAATTAAACGGAGAAATAAGGGAATTTTTCGATGCTAAAACATTAAAAATAATCGGCGCATGGGTAATTGGAATAGATGCCGAACTTTTAATAGGCGAATTGGTAACGGCAATACAAAATTCTTTAGACATCCATACCGTAGCCGGACTTGCAAACCAGCATCCCACAAGCAGCGAAGGCGTTGCCAAAGCGGCAAGAAAATTGCTTTGATATTGATATTTAAGATTTAGCTAAATGAGGTATAAAGTTTATAAAACTAAAAAAATGACGGACTTATTTATTCCAATACTCTCTGCTTCGTTTAAACCGTAATTATTTATTTTGATTATGCAGAATAATTTTTGCGGCTTCTTTTAAATCTTTAACGTAAAAGTCGGGAATAATACTTTCGTCGTGTTCATACATATCGTTTTTTATATAGAACGATTTTAAACCAGAATTTTTTGCAAGCATTATATCGCTGTCTTTATCGCCTACCATGAAGGACATTCCGGTATCTATATCGAACTTTGCGGCTCCTTTAAGCACCATTCCCGCCGACGGCTTCCTGCAAGAGCATTTTATATTATAAGGTTCTACCGTTCCCTTATCGTGGTGAGGGCAGAAATATAAATCGTCTATTCTAATTCCGTTATTTTCGTATATTTTAAGCAGTCTTTCGTGAACCGCCGCCAAATCGTCCATACTAAAAAATCCCTTTGCTACTCCCGCTTGATTAGTCACTATTACAAGCAGGTACCCCGCAGCTTTTAAGTCTTTAAGAGCCTCTAAAGAGCCCTGCAGTATAATAATATCTTCCGGATTTTTTAAATATCCTACATCCTTAATTAATACGCCGTCTCTGTCCAAAAAAACGCATTTGTTATTATTCATATTATTTATCTATTATCTTTTCCATAATTTTATATTATATCATATATTCCGTTAATCCATATTAATACATAACTTTTAAGCTTTGGTTTAGCTAAAGCTTATTAATAATAAAGACGGTAGTAATGCCATATTTCAAATGGAAGATTTCAGTATTTTCGGAGAAAAATGGATGCTCGAATCTGCAAAAAATAAATTAAAGGACATAATAAGAGTTGCCGAAACATTAAATTTTATTGATTTATTCATCATCCGGCCTTGTTTTCCACCTGTTGTGTATCCAGAACCATTGTTCGGGATACTGTGTTATTATGTCTTCTATTTTTTCGTTAAACATTTTTAAAATATTCATAGTGTCGGTCTTCCTGTCTCCCGTATATTTTATATCGATAGGCTGTCCGACTATCAGGCGGTGTTTCGAGTAATTTCCGTACTTTTCGTTAATTCTCACGATAAAAGCGGGGACGACGGGAAGTTTAGTTTTTGCGGCGATGTTTGCCATACCCGGCATAGTGCAGGCTTTAACGCCGAAGAAATCGGCGAAAACGCCTATGCGTTTAGAGGCATTTTCGTCGGGCAGAAATCCTACGATTTCGTTTGCGTTTAACGCCGAAATTATATTTTTTACGGCATTTTCCCTATTATAGATAACTTTGTTTCCCGAAGCGGTTCTTAAATTGTATAAAATTTTTTCTATATATGGATTATCGAGCGGTCTTGCAAGTACGTTGCCCTTATAGCCTTTCAGTCCGAAGGTTTTTGCAAGAAGCTCCCAGTTGCCGAAATGAGCGGTAAGCAAGAGTACCCCCTGTTTGCCGTATATATTTTTAATATTTTCAAAATCGGATTCCACGAAATTGTCTATATCGTTTTCGTTATATTTATTGAGCCTGAAAATTTCGACGAACACCATGCCGAGATTTTTATAAAATTTTATCGCAATATCGCTCAGCTCCTTTTCGGTTTTATCGGGAAAAGCTATTTTTAGGTTATTTAGGGTGTGTTTTCTGTGCTTTTTGTCGATTTTATAAAATAACAGTCCGAGAAATCTGCCGATTTTTAACGACAAATCCTGAGGCAATATATTCAAAAATGTGTAAAAAGAATATACCAAAACGTATTCCGAGTAAGCAAGAACTTTATTTTTTTTCATAATTTTATTTTAGCTATGCCTATTTACAGTCATTGCGTGCGCAATGACGATTGTAAGTATCGTAAATATATTCAAAAAAATTTCCGTCTATAATAATATCGAAGTCTAAATAATAAATTTTATCGAATGCGCCATTATACAAGTCGATTATATCGGTTGGAGATGCATCTGGAACAGATGCATCTCCTTTGTATAATTCATTAAAGTTTTGAAAATTAAACCGTTTTAATTTTACGTAGTCCTTTAAAGTAGTAACGGCTATATATTTATCGTCGGAATTAAGAATGTTTGCAATATCTTTGAAATCATTTTCCGTGTATTCGTAATGGTCGGCAAATTCCATTTTATAATCCGCAGGCGCTCCGCAGTCCGTCAAATTTTCGTAAAAATAATCGGAATTGCCGATTGCGCATACTGCAAGGATTTTTCCGCCTTTAGCCTTTAATGCTTTTAAATCTTCAACAGGCAAAACGTTTTTTTGAGATATAAGTTTATTAGGCTTGTAATAGGAATAAAATATAGGGCAGTTTTTATTGTATTTTTTTAATTTATTTTCTATGCCGGCTTTAAAAGACGATTGATTTTCCAAAAGCTCCGGTCTGCATTTGTTTATAACTATAATATCTGCATATTTTAAAGCGCTTAACGGTTCTCTTAAAATTCCGGCGGGGATGATGTTTTGTATGAATATATCGATATTTGCGTCGATGAGAATTACGTTGATATTTTTTTTGATGTTTAACGCCGTGAAGCCGTCGTCTAAAATAGCTATTCGTTTATTTCCGTCGAATTCATCGTGAACGTCTTTGTAGGCGCATTTATATGTTAAATCTATTGTTTCTGTTTCAGTTTTAGTTTCTGCCCCTGTTCCTAATCCTGATTCTGCCGTTTCGTCTGGAATAATTTCGTTATTTTTTGCACGAGTCGCATCCGAAAAGTCTAAGTTTATCCCGTCCGCATCCGCATTTCCGCTGCCCGCCATCCATTCCATTTCCGCAAGGTTGTAATATATTTCGTTGTTGTTAAGGCAGGTTTGAGCCGCTGCGAGCCTGTTTTTCGATACGATAACCGGAATATCTATCTTTTTTGATTTAAATTTTTCGATTAAAAGGAGGACTTCGTCTGGTAATTTATTTCTTGATTCCGGAATTTCATATTCCCATGCGGCTATATAGACTTTTTTTTTAAGCGTCCTTTATATCCGCGGGTTATAATGCAGGGTTTTAATTCTTTTTTATATAAATATTCGGCTAAACTATAAGAAAAAGGAGTTTTTCCGGACCCGCCCATATTTATATTTCCGAAGCTTACCGTGAATAATCCGGGTTCTTCGGCTTTAACGCTTCCGGATGCTCTTTTTATTTTAGAAAATGCTATAAAGGCAAAAGATAATATAATAAGCGGCAGTTTAGCGCAAAATTTTAATGCGGGTTTTTTTGATTCGTTGGTTAAAAAATTTAGGATATATTTATAAAGTTTCATCTTTATTTACACCAAATCCGCCGATTCTTTTATCCTGTTTAATCCTTCTTTAATAACGTCGAGCCCTGTTGCGAAAGACAATCTTATGTAATTATCGTTGCCGAATTCTACTCCGGGGACCGCCGCAACAAGATATTTATCTAAAAGATGACCGCAATATTCGGAGGAAGAATTTATAGTTTCGCCTTTCGAGTTTTTTAATTTTCCGAAGACTTTTGAAATATCGACGAAAAGATAAAAAGCGCCGTCAGGTTTTACCGGAGCCATACTTTTTATGTTTTTTTCAAAAAAATCGAGCATATAATCCCTTCTTTTTTGAAACTCGCCGCGCATCATATCGGTGAATTCGTATCCTCCCTTTAATGCCGCAAGCGCGCCGTACTGTGCGAAAGTAGTCGGATTAGAGGTGCTCTGCGACTGGATGTTGTTCATAGCGGCGATTAAATCTTTAGGGCCTGCTGTATAGCCTATCCTGAAGCCCGTCATGGAATAAGTTTTAGACACGGCGTTGACGGCTATAGTCCATTCTTTCGTCGATTTATCCGCCATTAAAACGTTAAAAAACTTTTTACCGTCGAAAATAATTTTTTCGTATATATCGTCGGTTATAATATATAATTCTTGTTTTTTTGCAAAATCGGCTACTTCTATTATATCCTTTTCGTCCATCATAACGCCGGTGGGATTTGACGGACTGTTTATTATAACGCCCCTTGTTTTGCCCGTCAGGCTGTTTTTCATTATTTCAAGGTTGAATTTAAAACCGTTTTTTGAGGTATCCGCTATTACGGGAACCCCGCCTGAAAGTTTTATAATTTCCGTATATGAAACCCAGTAAGGCGAAGGAACTATTATTTCGTCGCCTTCGTTCAGCATAGCCGTGAAGATATTATATAAAGAATGTTTGCCGCCGCAGGACACTATTATTTCCGAATTTTCGTAACGTATTCCGTAATCTTCCGAAAACTTTTCGGCTATGGCGGTTTTTAGTTCGTTTATTCCCGAAACCGGCGTATATTTCGTCTGACCTTTGTCAAGCGAGTCTTTTACCGCTTTTTTTATATAGTCCGGCGTGTCGAAATCTGGTTCTCCGGCGCCGAAACCTACGACGTTTTTACCTTCGCTTTTTAGTTTATTGGCTTTAGCCGTTATGGCAAGGGTGGCCGACGGCTTTATTAAAGAAGCTCTACATGAGAGTTTCATCATTTTCTCCTTTTGCGTAAATTTTTGAAAGCTCTTCCGCTATAGCCGGAGGAACCATGCTCGATACGTCTCCTCCAAGCCGAGAAATTTCTTTGACTATCGTGGAACTTAAAAAAGAATACTTTTCCGCAGTCATCATAAATATAGTTTCGATATCTGAATTTAACGTTCTGTTAGTCGTCGCAAGCTGAAGCTCGTACTCGAAATCCGAGACGGCCCTTAGTCCCCTTATTATAACTTTTGCGTCAATACTTTCGACGTATTTTACTAAAAGACCTTTTAAGCCTACCACTTCGACTCTTCCTGAATCGATATCCTTATCGTCTTTGATAGTCCCGTTTATCAGTTCTATGCGTTTAGACTGAGAAAAAAGATACGGTTTTTTTTTATTGCAAGCTACCGCGATTATAACTCTGTCGAATATATTAAGGCTTCTTTTTAAAATGTCTAAATGACCGTAAGTTACCGGATCGAACGAGCCCGGATAAACCCCTGTCTTATATTTAATTGAATTTGACATAAACTTTATTTTTACCATAAAACCGATAAAATTGCAATTACGTAAATTTTTAATTTTGAGATACAAAAATTTTTATTGATTTATTTTTAAAAATTTGATAAATTTAAAAATCTATCTAAACTAAACTAAAATAAATAATTTATTTATGTTATGAAAATTTTTTAATATAAAATAAGGAGCATTTTATTATGGCGAATCATAAATCTGCCGAAAAAAGAGCAAGACAGACTGAAAAAAGAACGGAAAGAAACAGGCACAGTATTTCTAAAATGAAAACAGGCATAAAGAAATTTCAGGCTGCGGTTGCCGAAAGCGACAAAGAAAAAGCCTTATCTCTTTTTAATTTAAACGTATCTTATATTATGCAGTTAACCGCAAAAAAAATTATACACAAAAACAATGCATCGAGAAAAGTCTCGGCTCTTGCTAAACTTAAGAATTCTATAAACGGTTAAGTTTAAAAATAAATTCTTCGAAAATCAGATCCGGCGGATAAGACGTCGTTTTAAGTTTTAAATCGGCGTCTTCCAAAAGTTTTACCGCATTTCTTAATTCTGCCTCGTTAAATAAAGAAAGACGCTTTACAAATTTGCCTTTAAGGAACGGCAGGACGGCATTAATGCTTAATATCGTTTCGATATTCATGCCCGATTTCTCCTGCATTTTAGCCCTGTGAAGTTTTTTTGCCTCTCCGTATAATATAGATATAATTTTTATAGGCTCTTCTCCGTCCGCATAAAGAACATCGAACATAGAAAAGGCCGCCCTGAAATCTCTGTCTAATATTTTGTCGGTTAAATCGAATACGCTGAATTTTTTTGAAAAAGATATAAGAGATTTTATTTTTTCTATAGGTATTTCGGTTTTAACTTTTGAATCGGCCGATTTTGATCCGGCGTTAATCCCCGAAGATATTTTGTCTAATTCGGAATCTATGTTAAGCAGGTTATTTCCGGCATACCGCATTATATAATAGGCAGATTCTTCCGATATAGAGAACCCTTTTTCCTTTGCCAAATTTTTAATATAAGACGGTATTTCGTTGTCGTATAACTTCCTGACCTTATTTAACTTAAAATAACCTTTATTTTTTAATTCCTTAAAAAATTTCCAGTTTTCGTTTATTTTGGGTTCGTTAAAATAAAAGATGACTATTGTAGAAGGCGAAGGAGATTTTACGTATTCAAGTATGCTATCGTCGTTAAGGAACGAATCGTCGAAATCTTCCGCCTGAACTACTCTTTTCTCCGCAAAAGCCGGATAGCTTTCCGCAATATTTAAAAAATCACTCGGAGACGGAGCGATAAGCTTGTCAAAATTGAAGTCGTATTCGTTTTCCGAAAGCGTGCCGGATTTTATTTTCTCTATTTCTTTAGTTATTCTGAAATTGTCTTCGCCGAAAAAAAAATATATTAAAACTTCGTTATTCATATTATGATTGTATAATAAAAATTTTTTTTTTAAAAGGTTAGCGTTTTATAGGTTGACAATTTTAATATATTTTATTAATATAATCTATTATGATTATGTTTTTAACTATTTTATTGATTGTATCCGCCGTATTTTTAGTTATCGTTATTCTTATGCAGCAGGGTAAAGGGCAGGAGATGGGAGCGGTTTTCGGCGGCAGTTCGCAGACTGTTTTCGGGGCGTCCGGAGCGGGGAATTTTTTAACCAAAGCTACTGCCGTAATAGCTATTATTTTTATGGCTTCCGCTTTTTTTATTTCTTATATTTCCGCCCAGAAGGAAAAAGGAATTAATATTTCTTCAAAATATACTGCGGCAAAAACTGTAAAATCTTCCATGGCAGCCAAAAAAGCGCCGGTTAAAAACAAGTCGAAATAATATTCATGATGCCGAAGTGGTGGAACTGGTAGACACACCATCTTAAGGGGGTGGCGGACAAAATCCGTGCCGGTTCGATTCCGGCCTTCGGCACCACCTTTTATTTTAATTAATTACCCTTTTTTCCAAATTTACCGCAACTTATTGCATTATCGTATTACCGGTCAAATTCTTTTTCGACATCAAAATAATAAATTCTCTTAGAAAAGCGACGTTATAAAGTTCAGAGTTTTTTTCCATAAAGTTTAAAGCGTCGGCTACGCTCATTTTAATTCTGAACGGCCTGTTTCGCGTAAGCGAATCGAATCGGTTGGCGATAATAATTATTTTTCCGTATGTCGAAATATCTTCTTCGGTTTTGCCGAAAGGATATCCCGTTCCGTTTGAAGCTTCATGGTGTTCAAGGACGCCGTTTATTATATTTTTATTGTCTATGCCGTTGGCGATTAAAATTTCTTTGGAATATATAGGGTGCATTTTGATTTCTTCAACCTCTTTTTCGGATAAGCCGTTCTTCGACAATATTTCTTTATGTATTTTTAATTTTCCTATATCGTGCGTTAATCCTGCAAAACCTATTTCATACAAAGATATTTTACCGGAAAAACCCAGCCTGTTTGCTAAAGCCATGGCGTATATGCTTACGTTCATACCGTGTCCGACTTCATTATAGTCGTAACTGGAAAGATTAAGCAAATTCATAAAAGCGAATTCGCTCATCAATAAATATTCTATGGTCGTTTCTATCGATTTTTTAATATTTTCCTTATTGTCTTTAAGATTTCCGGTCGTTATAACGTATTCGGCGTAAATTTTTGAATACATATAAATTTTAACGGCTTTTTCTTCAAAATTGTAATCGGGAGATTTAATAATATAGTCGATATGCTCAAGCATATCGGTGTCATATTTATCTTTATCTTTTGTTTCTATATAGAGGTGTTCGACGCCGTTATTTTTAAGCCTTAATGCGTCGCTCTGGGAAAAAATCAGCGCTTTAGACCTGTATAAAATATAATTATCTCCGGATTTTAGGTATAAAGGATAATCGGAATTTTTGCCGAATATCAAACTTTCTATAACTATAGGCGTATATTGCTTTTTTTCCATTTATTATGTTCTTTGCATTTAAATAATTTCGGATTTTAGTCCCTTCTTACGGACGTTTTCCGCAAATTCCTCGGCCTGTCTTTTTTCGCCGACTATCGTTCCGTAGTGCATAGGTATAGACGTATCGGCTTTTATAACCGCCGCCGCTTCAACCGCCTCGCTTGGAGTCATAACGTAAGTTCCGCTTACCGGAATAAACAGAAGGTCTATTTTTTCTTTTGACAGGCCGTTCATTTCCGGTATGAGATCGGTATCGCCGGTGTGGTATATTTTAACTCCTTTAAACGTAACTATAAAACCTAATTTTTTGTCTTCTTTAGGATGATAAACCTTCCCCGGCTCCCTAAATTTGTTAATATTATAAGCCGGTACGCCTTTAATATGCAAATCTTTAAAATCTAAAGAATCTCCCGGTTTTATAATTACGACTTCATTGTCGTATAATCCGTCTATTTCGTCGTTAGTCATCTCGTTCATAAACAGGACGGTGGAATCTTTAAGTATTTTATGAATATCGTCGGGGGAGAAATGGTCGAAGTGCTCATGGGAAACAAAAATGTAATCCGCTTTAGGCTCGTCTCCATGTAATTTGAAAGGGTCAAAATATAAGTATTTTTTGCCGTCGCTGACTAAAAAGCTGTCGTGGCAGAATCTTTTAATTTCTAATCCTTTATATTTAAACATAATAACCTCCCAATGAATGATATATTATTATAAATAAACGATTAAAGTAAACAAAATTAATTATCTTTTTTAATTTTATCATATATTTTAACGATTTGTTAAAATTTTAAAAATTTGCTTAATTTAAATAAAGCTAAATAAAATATGTATTGTAATTATATACGTTTGTCATATATAATAATTTTATGTTTAAGGTTTTTAAACATATGCGGAAATTGAAATTGTAAATATCAACGTTAATATTAAAATATATTCATTATTGAAATAAATAAAAACAAGTTAAATAATTAAAATTATAAAATAATAGAGGCAAGGAGAAAATTATGGCAAATTTAAGAATTGCGATTAACGGGTTCGGAAGAATAGGCAGAAACGTTTTTAGGGTTTTTCAGGAAATGATTGCCAAAGGGGAGCAGATTGAAATCGTTGCGATTAACGATATTACTAATCCGCAGGTGCTCGCCCATCTTCTTAAGTACGATTCCGTGCACGGCAAAGCCCCTTTTTACGTAGGTTACGATGTGGACCATATAATTGCGGACGACAGAGAAACATTGATAACCGCCATAAAAGACCCGTCGGAACTTTTATGGAAGCATCTCGGCGTCGATTTAGTAATCGAATCTACAGGACTTTTCACTAAAAGAGACGATGCCGAAAAACATTTAAAGGCAGGCGCTAAAAAGGTTTTAATTTCAGCCCCCGCCCATGACCCGGATGCCACTATCGTTCTCGGCGTTAACGATAAAAATTACGATAAAAGTAAACATTTTATAGTTTCTATGGCATCATGCACCACAAACTGTCTTGCTCCCGTAGCAAAAGTGCTTAATGAAAATTTTACCATAGAAAAAGGCAATATGACCACCGCCCATTCTTATACCAACGACCAGAAAATATTGGATTTGCCGCATAAAGATTTGAGAAGGGCAAGGGCGGCGGCAGTTTCTATAATTCCGACCACTACGGGCGCAGCGAAAGCTCTGTGTGAAGTTCTGCCCGAGCTTAAAGACAAGCTTGACGGAATGTCCTTAAGAGTGCCTACGCCTGATGTTTCCATTAACGATCTTGTCTGTAAAGTTTCTAAAAAAACTACCGTTTTGGAAGTTAATTCAAAATTGGAGGAGGCTGCCGATACATATTTGAAAGGAATTTTAGGATTCAGCAAAGAACCGCTTGTTTCTATAGACTACAGGGGCGATTCCCATTCTTCTATAGTCGATTCTTTAAGCACTAAAGTTATCGGCGACGACCTCGTTAAAGTTCTTGCCTGGTACGATAACGAGTGGGGTTATTCTACCCGGCTTGCAGAAATGGCTGTCTTTATGACGAAATAAATATATTTATAATTTAGCGATGATTATATATAATAAGCAATAAGGAATTTAATGATGAATAATATCGTTTACTTAGACGAAATAGACATAAAAAACAAAACGCTTCTTATAAGAGTCGATTTTAACGTTCCGCTTGACCAGAACGGCAATATTACCGACGATACGCGCATAAGGGCCGTCCTGCCGACTATTAATTATTGTCTCGACGAAAATGCAAAAATTATTTTAATGTCCCATATGGGACGGCCGAAAGGCAAAAAAGTTCCCGAACTGTCCCTTTTAGTCGTTGCTAAGAGGTTGAGCAGGCTGTTGGACAAGGACGTAAAATTTGTCGGCGAATGCGTCGGCGAGTTAGCGGAAAGCACCGTTAAATCTGCAGGTTTGGGCGATATAATACTGCTTGAAAACTTAAGATTTTACGACGAAGAAACGAAAAACGACGAAGAATTCGGCAAAAAATTAGCCTCGCTCTGCGAAATATACGTTAACGACGCATTTGCGACCGCGCATAGATCACATGCTTCAAATGTAGCGGTTACTAAATTCGTAGGTAAATGCGCCGCAGGTTTTCTTATAAGAAAAGAACTTAACTATTTTACCAGAGCCATAGAAAACCCCATGAAACCGTTCGTCGCTATAGTCGGCGGAGCCAAAGTATCCGGAAAGATAGAAGTGCTTTCAAATTTAGCCGATAAAGTTGATAAACTTATTATAGGCGGAGCGATGTCCAATACTTTTCTTAAAGCCTTGGGGCATGACGTCGGAGCTTCTTTAGTCGAAGACGAAATGCTGGAATACGCAAAGAAAACATTAGAAAAAATAAACGATAAAAAAATTAAACTTTATCTTCCGGTAGACGTGGTCGTAGCCGACAGATTAGCGCCGGATGCCGAAACTAAGGTTACGACTATTCAGGAAATTCCTAAAGGCTGGATGGCTTTAGATATAGGGCCTGCTACGGTCACTCTTTTTACGGAAGCTATACAAAACGCGAAAACTATAGTATGGAACGGTCCTATGGGCGTATTTGAAATGGATGCTTTCAGCAGAGGTACGTTTGCTTTAGTTTCAAGCGTAGCAAACGCTTATGCTATGACTATAGTCGGAGGCGGCGATACGGACGTTGCGCTTCACAGAGCAGGAGAATTTGCAAAAATGTCTTACGTTTCTACCGGAGGAGGCGCTTTTCTTGAACTTTTAGAAGGAAAAAAACTGCCCGGTATCGAAGCATTAATCGAATGTTCCAAAAAAAATAATTTAAAACCGCAAATTTAAAAATCCAATTTAATCTTAATGAAGAAAAAAATAACAGTTTTAATATCGGTTTTTTTCCCCGTCTTAATTTTAGACCAGTTATTAAAATATATAGTTAATAATAAAATATCCTTAATAGGTAAAATTACGATAATCAGGCATTATTTTAATATCGTACACGTCGATAATACCGGCGTCGCTTTCGGACTTATGAGTCAATATTCCAACCTGTTTATCATACTTCTTACCTCTTTAATAATTTTAGCTTTAATAATTTTCCTGTTCAAAACAAAAATAGATTCCGTTTTATTAGACATATCGGCTTCTTTAGTAATTTCCGGCGCTTTTTCTAACCTTTTAAGCAGAATATTTCAAAAATATGTCGTTGATTTTTTGGATTTTCATTTTTATGCCTATCACTGGCCGAGTTTTAACGTAGCCGACAGCTGCGTGGTAGTCGGTACTATACTGTTTTTTATATCTATAATGAAATATATTTAATTTTAAAATATGCAAACGTCATTGCGAGGAGCGAAGCGACGAAGCAATCTCGCATTTACTAAAATAATAATTATTAAACTTCTATCTTAAAATATCAAAAAAAAGGAAAAATATCGATAAGTATGTATAATTTTCAAGAAATAGAAAAAAAATGGCAAAATATATGGGAAAACGATAAAGTTTTTTTTGTTAAAAATGAAAAAGACTCTTTAAACATTCCTAAATTTTACTGTTTAGAAATGTTTCCTTATCCTTCAGGAAGAATACATATGGGGCATGTCAGAAACTATGCTATAGGAGACGCAATAGCCAGGTTTAAACGCTTAAAAGGCTATAACGTCCTGCACCCGATAGGTTTCGACAGTTTCGGACTTCCCGCCGAAAATGCGGCGATAAAGCATAAGACGAATCCTGCCGAATGGACCAAAAGCAATATCGAATATATGGTAAAACAGCTTAAAGAACTGGGTTTTTCTTACGACTGGAGCAGGCTCGCAATTACTTCCGAACCGGAATATTACGGTTGGGAACAGCTGTTTTTTATAAGAATGTTTAATAAAGGATTAGCTTACAAGAAGAACTCCATTGTTAACTGGTGCGAATCATGCAATACTACCCTTGCCAACGAACAGGTCGAAGACGGAAAGTGCTGGAGGTGCGGCGGCGGCGTAACCGTTAAGAATATGGACCAGTGGTTTTTGAAAATTACGGATTATGCGGAAGAACTGCTTAAAGATATAGATACTTTAGAAGGCTGGCCGGATAAAGTAAGAACTATGCAGAAAAACTGGATAGGTAAAAGTTCCGGTTTAACCGTAATGTTTAAGATAACAGGTTCAGGCGATAATAAAGACGGCAATAATTCTATAGAGATATTCACTACGCGCCCGGATACCATATTCGGCGCAACTTATATTGCTATGTCTCCGTTTCATCCCGCCGCTAAAAGCTTAATTGAAAATTCAAAAGATTTAGAAAAATTGGAGACGATGAGGCATAACTCGTTAGTTTCTAAAGACGTTGCGGAAAAGGAAGGATTTTTTACCGGTTCTTATGCCGTTAATCCGTTTACTAATAAAACGATACCCGTATTTATAGCAAATTTTGTATTAATGGATTACGGAACCGGCGCTATTATGTCCGTTCCGGCGCACGATGCAAGGGATTACGAATTTGCAAAAAAATACGGAATAGAAATAATGCAAGTCATAGAGCCGGCAAAAGAAAGCGCAAAAAATACTGCGGAAAACCCGGCGGGCCTGCCTTATACGGGCGGCGGAATACTAGTAAATTCAGGCGATTTTAGCGGCATCGATTCCGAAGAAGCAAAAGAAAAAATAGCCGATTTTGCCGAAAAGAAGAATATAGGAAAAAAGGTTACCAACTACAGGCTGAGGGACTGGGGAATATCGAGACAGAGATACTGGGGGTGTCCTATACCCGTCGTTTATTGCGAAAAATGCGGAATAGTCCCGCTGAACGAAAGCGACCTGCCTTTAATACTGCCGGACGACGTCGTATTTACGGGAGAAGGCGCTTCGCCTCTTAAAAAGCATAAATCGTTTATAGATACAAAATGCCCCAAATGCGGAGGAAAAGCCGAGCGGGAAACCGATACCATGGATACGTTCGTAGAGTCGTCGTGGTATTTTTTAAGATATACCCTTTCCGAAGAAAAAGAAAAAAATCCCTTTAAAAGAGAAGACGTAAGTTACTGGCTGCCTGTTGACCAGTATATAGGCGGCGTTGAACATGCAGTTATGCATCTTCTGTATTCAAGATTTTTCGTGAAGGCTTTGAGGGATTTAAATTATATAACATTAGGCGAACCTTTTAAAAATCTTCTTACGCAGGGTATGGTAATAAAAAACGGCGCAAAAATGTCGAAATCCAAAGGCAACGTCGTCGATCCCGACGGACTTATTAAAAAATTCGGCGCAGACACGGTAAGATTGTTCGTGCTTTTTGCCGCTCCTCCCGAAAAAGATCTTGAATGGAGCGATTCGGGAGTTGAAGGGGCATATAGATTTATAAATAAATTTTATAAAACCGCAGTCGATTTTTCCGAAATATTAAAAGACACGAAAGGTCAATTTTACATAGAAGGATTAAATGATGACGAATTCTGCGGCGGCGAAGATAAACCTTATGAAATAAAAAAAACCGACGTAAATCCGTCTGTTAAGGAATTAATTTACAGATTAAACGGCGTAATAGAAAAAACCGAAACCGAAATGAACGGACGATACCATTTTAATACGGTTATCAGTTCGTCGATGGAATTGATTAACGCTTTTAACGATTTTACGGCCGCTTTAAACGAGGAAAAACTTGCATTATTAAATAAATCCGATAAATATCTGCTTAAATATTTTTTAAATTCGGTCGTTTTGATATTATATCCTTTTATTCCGCACGTATGTTCCGAAATATTTGAAATTTTAAACGGCTCTTTCATAGAAGACGAAAACTGGCCTGAAAAGATAGATGCCGGATATTTGAAAGAAAGCTGCAATATAGCGGTGCAGGTAAACGGAAAAATGAGAGACGTCGTTATCGCGGATATTGATTCGGATGAACAAACGGCATTAAATGTCGCTATGGACAGCCCAAAAATCAAAAAATACGCGGAAAATAAGAACGCAATTAAAAAAGTTATATACGTAAAAAATAAACTGTTAAATATTATCGTTTAATTATTTCAATTTAATACGGGGACAGAATTGAATTCTGTCCCCGTATTAAAAATTTATATGAATTTTAAAAAAAAAGCATTATTATTATCGGTTATAATTATTCTTGCCGCAGGTTTTTCGTCTGGGTGCGGTTTTAGAGTATTAAACGGCAGCGAAAGTTCCGTTAAGGCGGGTTTGCCGGCAAGCGGCGGTAAAAAATCAAAAAGATATAACGGCATATCCGGAATTTACATAAAACCGTTTAAAAATATTACCTATAAGAGCGGCGTCGGCGTTTATTTTTCAAATAATATAGCAAAATTTTTGAATACGCAGACGGATATGTTTACTTCAAACGAAAATGGCGCTTTTTATTATCTGTCCGGAAAAATAACCTCCTTACAAAATAACGTAATGTCGTATACGGGCGTGGCGGCGGCGGTTGATTACGATATTACCGTCAACGTAACCGTCAGTATGTATAATACCGACGGAAAGATAATTTTCAGGAACGTAAATTTTTCCTCAAGCGCTACGTATTATAATTATATAAATCCCCTTGTAGCCCATAAACAGGAGAAAGAAGCTATAATAAGAGCTTCCAGAAGAATTGCCAGAAAAATAGTTATATATATAGAATCTAAAAAATTAACCTCCTAATACGTGATACCTTTTCTTTATATTTCCTTAAATCACCGTTAGAAATTTATCTATCTGGATTCCCGCTTTCGCGGGAATGACAATACATAAATTTAACTTTTAACCCAAGGGGTGTCATTCCCGCGTAGGCGGGAATCCAGTGTTTATTATGTGTTGAAGCAATTTTAATAGTTTTTAACGGTGATTTAAGATATTTTATTTATACGAACAAAAAAAATGTATAAAAATTTTCTATTGCAGGAAAAAGGTTACCGTTCAAAATTATAATTTTTATAATTTTTTATTTTTTTGTATAAGAAGAGCGTTATCTTAGCGAATAAATATCCTATTATGCCGCCGGCGATAACGTCCAAAGGATAATGCTCGCCGTCGTAAACCCTTGAAAACCCGACTACGAAAGCTAGTATATAAAATATTTTTTTATGTTTAGGAAACATATAAGACAGTGCGACGGCAAGGGAGAAAACGGTTACGGTATGTCCCGAAGGAAAAGAATTTTCGGTTAAGTGCCTGCCTAAAATATCGACATGGACCTTTCCGGATTTTATAAGAGAGTGAAGCGCTATGACTGGTCTCGGCCTGTGGACGGTTTTTTTTATTGCAATATCTATTACACCAGGAACTATTTGAGTTAAAAAAAGCAAAAAAAACGATTCCTTAAATTTTTTACGGTTATAATAATAAGCGTACAAAAGCGCCAGCCAGTAAACGACCCACCCGTTGCCGAGATTAGTAACCGCCCTCATATTGTCGTTAAGAAAAGAAAAGTGGAAATTGTTATTAATAAGTAAAAAAAGCGCAGTATCTAAATGCAGAATGTAAGAAAGCATAATTTTTTATTTTGATTTTATTATTTAATAAGATATAATTTTAGTAGAATAATCGCCTTATTGCAATATTAAAAGTTGTCTCATTAAAATTTAAAATTGTATTAAAAGTTTAAAAACTATCGGAGAACAAAATATGCAGGCCGTTATTATGGCAGGAGGTTTTGGAACAAGGCTTAAACCTTTAACTAACAATGCTCCTAAACCGATGATACACATAGCTAACAAACCCATGATGGAGCATGTCGTCAACCTTCTTAAATCGCACGGAATAAACGACCTTATAGTGCTTCTTTACGTGCAACCCGACCTGATTAAAAATTATTTTAAAGACGGTTCCGATTTCGGCGTAAAAATTGAATACGTTCTTGCCGAAGAAGATTACGGAACGGCGGGGGCGGTAAAAAACGTCGAAAAAATAATTAAAGACGACGATTTTATGGTGATAAGCGCCGATATAATTACCGATATTAATCTTTCAAAACCGATAGATTTTCATATAGGCAAAAAAAGCGACGCTACCATAGTCCTTACGCACGTCGAAAACCCGCTGTCTTTCGGTATAGTTATAACCGATTCCGAAGGCAGAATAACGAAATTTTTAGAAAAGCCGACATGGTCCGAAGTTTTCAGCGATACTATAAATACCGGCATTTACATATTAAACCGGTCCGTATTAAAAATGATTCCGGAAAAAAGCGAATTCGATTTTTCCAAAGACCTTTTCCCGCTCTTATTAAAAGACGGCAAAAAACTTTTTGGGCATATATCTAACGGATACTGGAAAGACGTAGGGACGCTTTCGGAATACAGGCAGAGCCACCTCGATATTATCGCCGGCAAAATAAATCTTAATATAGACGGCGAAAAGATAGGCGATAAAAATATAACCGTAGGCGCAAAGAGCATAGTGGATATAACCTGCGATATAGAAAATTCTATTCTCGGCAAAGACGTTCATATTCTACAAAACTGCAAAATTAAAAATTGCGTTATCGGAGACAACTGTACGGTTGGGGAAAACACCTCTATCAGCGGTTCGGTCATAGGCAAGGCGTCAAAAATAGGCGCAAACTGCGACATCCAGGAATCTATACTCGGATACAAAACTTATGCCGGAAACCACGTATTTATAGGCGCCGGTGCGGTAGTTTCCGACGTATGCCATATAGGAAACGGCGCAGTGATTAATCCTAACGTAAAAATTTGGCCGTTTAAAAACGTAGAAGACGGGGCAATATTATCCGAAAGCCTGATATGGTCGGACAAATGGAGCGCCAAAATATTCGGTCAATACGGAATAACCGGTCTTGCAAATTTAGAAATAACGCCCGAGTTTGCGTCTAAACTCGGAGCGGCGTTCGGAGCAACCGTCGGCAAAAACAGGACGATATCCGTGTCAAGGGACAGCCATAAAACGTCCCGCCTTTTTTCAAGAGCCATGATGTCGGGCGTTCTTTCGGTTGGAGTTAACGTCAACGATTTCAGCGATACCCCTATTTCCATAGTCCGCTATCAGGCGAAACAGTTTAAAAGTTCCGGCGGAATACACGTCAGGAAGCACCCTTTCGATAAAAAACTTTTAAATATAAAATTTTTCGATTCTAACGGTTTGGATTTTTCTACTCTTGGAGAACAAAAAATAGAAAGGTTGTTTTTCAGGGAAGATTATGCGAGGGTCGGCTCCGAAGAAACCGGAGAAATTTTTTATCCTACGCACGGTACGGAATATTATACCGACGGATTTCTTAAAACTATCGATGCAGAAAGGATTATTAAAAGAAAATTTAAAATAGTAATAGATTATTCTTACGGCAGTTCCAGTAAAATTTTTCCTGCGGTAATAGGAAAACTTGGAATAGACTCCGTTCATTTAAACGCTAATTTAGACCAGACTAAAATAACGAAGACCGAAAGGGAATTCAAAAAATCGCTTAAGGAACTGTCGAGCATAGTAAGGTCGATTAACGCCGACCTTGGAATTTTTATAGATAACGGCGGGGAAAAGATATATCTTTGCGACGAAAACGGCGATAATATAGACGGCAACACCGCTTTAACTTTAATGTCTATGCTGGTAATGAAGACCGAGAAAAAGCTTCAATCTATTTCCGTACCCGTTAATTCTTCTTTTAATATATCTAAGATGGCTAAAGAACACGACTACGAGATAATTTACGCAAAAAATTCGTCAGGCTGTCTTATGGAAAAAGCCGGAAATTCAAACATATATTTTGCGGGCGACAATGAAGGCGGCTATATTTATCCGGGTTTTATGCCGGCTTTCGACGGAATGTATTCGTCTATAAAACTGCTGGAAATGCTTGCAAAACTTGACAGTTCGATAAAAAATGAGATGAGGTTCATAGAACCTACGTATTTTGAATATAAAAAAGTCCCGTGTCCGACGGAACTGAAGGGCTTTATTATGAGGAAGTTTTTTGAAAAATATTCTGACGAAAATGTTTTATTGATAGACGGAATAAAGCTGATGAAGCCGCAAGGCTGGGTTCTTGCGTATCCGGCTTCCGAAGGCGCTCATTTTGAAATTTTTTCGGAAAGCAAGGATAAGGATGCCGCCGGAGCTTTAATAAACGAGTTCAGCAAGGATATCGAGTCTTGGAAAGCGGAAAGGGATATCAGCGCGCTGTCGTAGGTGTTAATGAATAAAACGCTATATATTGCTGCAGAACGGTTGAACGGTCATTGCAGTCAAAGATGCAAAGCAATCTATATATAAAAAACTGCCGTTTAAAAATATATAAATATCCTTAAATAAAATATACAAAGCGTAAAAAAGGAGAACGAATGAGCAGCTCTTTTGAAATAGAATTCGGAACTTCAGGCTACAGGGGAAAAATAGCCGACGATTTTACCTATGAATCCGTAAAAGTCGTTTCGCAGGCTGTCTGTGATTTTTTAAACGAAAAATATAAGGGGACTTTTCCTTCGAAACAGATAGTAATAGGTTACGATACCCGTTTTTTATCGGAAGAATTCGCAAAAATTAGCGCCTGCGTATTCTGCGCGAACGGTTTTAACGTACTTTTCGCCGATACTTTCACGCCTACGCCGGTTATCGCAATTAAAATTTTAAAAGAAAAAGCTCTTGGCGCCATAAACATTACGGCAAGCCATAATCCTTACAATTATAACGGCATAAAATTTTCGCCGGAGTGGGGTGGGCCTGCTCTTCCCGAAGATACCGAAGTTTTAACTAAAAAATCCAACGAACTTCTTAAAAATCCAAGATATAATTTCATGGATTTTAACGAAGCAAAGAAAGCCGGACTATTAAAAGAAGAAGATTTTATCGGCTATTATGCCGAACTCGTAAAATCAAAACTTGATTTAAAACTTATAAAAGAAAATGCAGGCAGTTTATATCCGTTCATTACTTCCCTTCACGGCACTTCTAAAGGCATAATAGGAAAAATTCTCGGAGAAGCCGGTTATCAATTTAAAGAAATATACGAAGAAAGAGATGCCTTTTTTAAACCCGGATTTGCGCCGGACCCGTCCGCTAAAAATTTAAAAGAGATGGGCGGATTAATTAAAGAATATAACGGATACGACGGAAAAAACGGCGCCGGCAGCCGTGAAGAAGAGGGAATGATAAATGCAGCAAAGGTTGAAAAGTCGGAAAAAGGCAAGAAAACCGCGATAGGCCTTGCGGCCGACGGAGACGCCGACAGATACGGCATATTGGACGAAGACGGCGAATTCGTCGAGCCTAATATTATATTTCCGCTTCTTTACAATTATTATATCGAAGGAAAAGGGATAAAAGGAGACGCCGCAAGAAGCGTCGCTACTTCGGCTTTATTGGACAGGATAGCAAGGCATTACGGATTTAAAGTTTTAGAAACGCCGGTCGGCTTTAAATACCTCGGCAAGCTTATATCGGAAGAAAAAGTCGTTATAGCCGGCGAAGAGTCTTCCGGACTTACGGTTATCGGACATACGCCCGACAAAGACGGAATTTATACATGCCTTTTAGTTTTAGAAATGCTCGCTTATTACAAAAAACCCCTTAAGGTTTTAGTAAAAGATATTCTTGAAAAATTCGGTCCTATTTTTACTAAAAGAATAAACGTACCGGTCAATAAAGAAAAGTTTAAAGCCGAAATAGACGAAAAAATGGAAAAATTTCCCGACGTTTTTAAAGGCAGGAAAGTTACCGGAAAAAACCTTACCGACGGATATAAAGTCTTTTTCGACGACGATTCATGGCTTTTGGCAAGACTCTCCGGTACGGAAGACCTAATGCGCATATACGGAGAAGCGGACACCGAACAAAACCTCGACGTTCTAATTAGCGCTTTTCAGAAATATTTAATTTAAACAAAAACAATAATATATATCATATGTCATTCCCGCGAAAGCGGGAATCCAGAAAAATCAAATATGAAATTTTACACTATACCCGCAGGACCTTTCGAAGTTAATACCTATATAGTATTTAACGATAAAGTCGAAGAAAGCAGCAAAAACGGCAAAAAAGCAGGATTTATAATAGACCCGGGCGGACAGGAAAAGAAAATAGAAAAAATAATTAAGGACGAGAATATCGATTTAAAATTCATACTGAATACCCATTGTCATATTGACCATGTCTTAATGGACAACTATTTTAAAGAAAAATACGGTATCGATATTATAGCTGCTAAAGAAGAAGAATATATACTTAAAAATCTGGAAGAGCAGGCGGAATATCTCGGTTTTGAATATACCGGCGAAGTTAAAATCGACAGATATTTAAAAGACGGCGAAATTATCGAAACCGAAGGCATTAAGATTCTTCCTATTTTTACGCCGGGACATTCGCCCGGAGGCGTCTCGTTTTTAGCAAACGATGAGCATCTTTTCAGCGGCGATACGCTTTTTAGGAATACCGTCGGAAGAACCGACATACTCGGCGGCTCGCAGGAGCAGTTAATAAGTTCTATTAAAAATAAGCTTATGGTTTTAGACGATGCGTTAAAAGTTTATCCGGGTCACGGCGAACCGACGACTATAGGATACGAAAGAAAATTTAACCCGTATTTGATATAGTTATATATTTACAGCGGGGAAAATGTGTCAGATTAATTTTCTGCATATGCAAAAGTGAATTAATTTTAAAAGCTTATTTCGGAAAATTAATCTGACACATTTTCCGATAAAATTTACTTTTTTAAAACAATGAGCCTGAATAACAAAAACATACTGCTCTGCATTACCGGTTCTATATCGTGCTACAAAAGCGTCGATTTATACAGAAGACTTAAAAAAGCCGGAGCAAACATAAACATTATCGTAAGCGCCTCCGCCGCAAAATTTATTTCGCCTTATATTTTTGAATCTTTCGGCGAACAGGTTTTTGAAGACGATGCTTTTAAAAGTCCTCTTTCGCATATCGAATTGTCGAAATTCGCCGATATTATACTCATAGCGCCTGCGACTTATAACACGATTAATAAAATTGCCGCCGGTATCGCCGATACGCTTATTACTTTAACTGTTGCGGCTGCGCCGGATAAACCGAAATTGCTTGTCCCCGCGATGAATCCCAATATGTATGCAAATAAAATATTAAAAGAAAATATTAAAAAGCTTTGCGAGTTTAATTTTTCTGTTGTTTCTCCGGCAACAGGCGCAGCCGCCTGCGGCGATTACGGAGAGGGTAAATTTCCGGAAATAGACGACATTATTTTCGAAGTAGAATCCGCTTTTAAAGAAAAAACGCTTAAAGGCAAAAAGGTTTTGGTTACCGCCGGAGCTACGAGAGAATATCTCGATCCCGTCAGGTTTATGTCCAACGGCTCAAGCGGGAAAATGGGTATAAGTCTGGCGAATGCTGCGCTTAAAGCCGGAGCCGAAGTTACGCTTATCGCCCTTAATATCGAAAGCGGAGGCAGCGCTAAATACATAAACGGGCGTATAAAGATTATAAAACGCGCAGACTTTGCCGGACTAAAAGAGGCATTGCTCGCCGAATTTAAAAAAACGGATATTCTTTTTATGGCGGCGGCGGTTTCCGATTACAGTTTTAAAGAAAAAAGCCCCGTGAAGATTAAAAAAAGCGGCATTAGCGAAGCTTCAGGAAATAAAAGTTCTAATGATAATGCAGCGTCTCCAACCCTTAACGTAGAACTCGTTCAAAACGAAGATTTATTAAAAACCGTCTCCGGAATAAAACGAGCCGGACAGATAGTTTTCGGCTTTGCCGCCGAAACAGATTCCGTAATAGAAAACGGACGAAAAAAACTTTCCGAAAAGTCCTTAGACTACATTTTCATAAACGACGTATCGAAAGATATTATAGGCGGCGAAGAAAACGAAGGCTTTTTAATAAATAAATCCGGTGAAATAAAAAGTTTCAAAAGGGAAAACAAAGAAATACTCGCTGAAAAATTAATCGGCGAAGTAGCATAAAAGATATTAAGGAATATCTCTGCGTTTGATGTCGCGGTTTTTTATCGTTATTGCGAGTTTAAGTGAAGCAATCCCTAAAATAAAAATAAATCAGCCGTCGGTTTTCCTTTTCAGCGTAAAAACAATGTTGTTTTATGCTTAATTTATTTCAAATTCGGTATTTGGGTTACAATTTACCGGGTTTTCAATTGTTGTCAACTTTTAATTTGTCTATTGATTTTAACTTTTAATATGTCATAATATTATTTAACTATTATTTACTGCTAAAATATCAACTTTTTATTTTTCTTAAATTTCAACGCCTATTTACTTAATGCTTATTTAAATCTAATCACCTCCTTTTATAAACTTTTTGATTAATTTATACGCCTTATAACCCCCTTTTTGTGATTAAATCTAAAACCTTAAATTATGCATTTGTAAAGGGCGGGCTAACGCCCGTGCTTCGCATAAGGCCTGACGGCCTTACCCTTGACAAATGCATTTAAGGTTTTATTCTTTGGTCAAGGGGGTTATAAGGGTAAAATTAATCTGTTTTAGGCAGTTGCGTAGAGTTCCTTTGATTCCTTAAACATCCTTTGTCTTTTTATTTTTTTAATCGGTACTGCGTTTTCATCGTAAATGCCTATAGTCTTATGCCCGTAGGATATAGAAATAGTTCCGTTTATATGTTTATTTACCGTAACGCGGGCTTTTGCGAAAGAGTATCTGAAGTCCTGCCTTTCTATCTGAAAGACTTTGCCGTTCCATTTTACGCAGTTTGCATTATCGACTATCCTTTCTTCTTTTACGCAAAATATATTGTCTAAATCGACTGTCGTTTTTAAGAAAAAAGAATCAGGCGACAGCGGTTCTTTTTTAAACTTGTTGTTATAGTCCGGCAGAAAGACTTTTTCAATGTAATCATTTGCTTCATCCATACTGTTTATATTGTGCAATTTTAATTCTTTAACGAGCCTGTCCTGAAAAGTTTTAAAAAGCCTTTCGACTCTGCCTTTAGCCTGGGGAGAATTTGCATTTATCATAGTTATATTTAAAGATTTTAAAGCTCTTTGAATCTGAGTATCTTCCTGTTCTTCTTTTATATTTACGTGAACTCCGCCGCGTCTTGTCGTAGTGAACATAGAAGCCCTGTCCACATATAATGAGCCGAATATACCTTTTTCTTCCACAACCGATTTAATTACGGACATATTGTTTAGCGTTGAATCTGAATCAAAGATACGGGCTTTGTATATCTCTGAGGCCGCATCGTCCATTATTGCTATAAGATGTGACTCGTAATCAGAAAACCATATATGGTCTGAAGTATCCATTAAAAGCATCATGCCTGTTTCCGGTTTTCTTTCCCTTTTTCTTCTATGTACCTTTTTTCTTGTTTTCATTATAAGCCCTGCGTTTAATAAAGTTTTATAAAGATGGGTGTAACTTATTTCTATGTTTTCTTCTTTCTTTAGAATATCTCTGTAATGAGCGACGTTAAAACCCTTGTATTTGTCTTTATAAAGCGTAAGAATCTTTTCCAGCACTTCCATATCTATAAGCTTTGGTCCCGTTTTCGTCCTTCTATCGTAGAGTCCGTCAAAGCCGTACTTTTCATATCTTCTTTTAATTCTTGACATATGTCTTGGAGTATAACCAAGTATATATGCCGCCTGACTCCATGTGTAAATCTTTGCCACTGCTTTTAAAATGACCTCTCTTATTAACATAACTTTTTCTACTCCTTTATCAGAATAATCTGATATAATTTTCATAAGCGGATAACCTCCTTTAATTAGCGTTAATGGTGTTATCCGCTATTTTATTATTATTTTTAGTTAAGGAATAGACATTTTGAAAGTTATTTTGCTATAGACATTTTAAAAGTTTTTAACATT
>JAJYPL010000033.1 GCA_021795355.1 bacterium
CATTAAGTAAATAGGCGTTGAAATTTAAGAAAAATAAAAAGTTGATATTTTAGCAGTAAATAATAGTTAAATAATATTATGACATATTAAAAGTTAAAATCAATAGACAAATTAAAAGTTGACAACAGCAAAAAAAATCTCAAAAATAGTTTTAAATATTAAATCCGGTTTCTGCGCCGCATTCACACAATGGAAAAGGTGTCAGATTAATTTTCCGCAAACAACTTTCTATGCTAATTGACTGTTCCGTATGCTGAAAATAAAATCTGACGCCTTTTCCATTCATTTAGAAAGTACCGATATTATATAGATTTAAAAAAAACGATATGATAAAATTTATTAAATGAAGATTCTTGCTCATGCGTTAAAAAATTTAAGCATTAAATGGAAAATATTGATAGGGGCTTTTGCCGTTTTTTTCTTTACGATTTTTATCAGCGACGGCGTATTTCTTTATACCATTTACAAAACGCTGTCTTACCGCAACTACGTAAACGACGAAAGGCTGGCGGACAGTTTAATTCCGGAGATAGCTTATTCGCTGCATTATAATAAATCTTCCGGTGCGGAATATATTAAAAAGAATCTTTTATACGATATAAAAAATTACAAAATCATAAAAGGAATAGGATTATATAACGATAACGGAAAATTAACCCAAAAATGCGGGACGTTTTACGGCAATTACGGCAAAACGATAACGCCGGACAAGAAAAATAAAAATAATACGTATAGCGGCTATAATTCGGGATTAATAAATATTATCAAGGATATGGAAGTTCAATTTACCCTTATGGGAACGAACTTTTACGGATATAAAGGATACAGGAAGTCTTCCATGCAATATCCCGTTTTGATTAAAAAAATCGAATACGGCGGCAGGCAGTTAGGGTTCGTATCCATAGAGTTTAATTTAAAAAGAGAGATTAAATCTACAGATAACCGCGTCTTTTGGGTCGGAATAAGATTTATGTCGATTGCTTTGTTTTTTGTGGCCGCCGGATTGATAATTTTTTATTACATATCGTCTATAATCACCAATCCTCTAATCGATATAAAAGAAAATATAAAAAAAATAAAAGAAGGCGACTACGACATAAATTTCGATAAGCGTTTTAACGACGAAATAGGCGGCGTTATGGACGCGCTCTCTTCTATGGCTCTTTCTATAAAAAAATATATTTCGGAGATAGAATCTATAAACAAAGAAAAGAACGAACTTCACTGCATGGCTGTAATGGGCGAATTATCGGCGAATATCGCTCATGAAGTCAAAAACGCTATTTACGTCATCTCTTCGGCAAACGAATATATATCGCAGGAAACAAAAAATAAAATAGTATTGGAGTTTACCGGCATAATAAACAAAGAGGTTAAGCGGCTGAATAAAATGTCGGTCGAGTTTTTAAGTTTTGCGAAGCAGAGAAATCCGGTTTATGCCGCGGTAGATATAAATAAGCTTCTTGAAGATTCTATAAGAATACTTAAATTCGAAGCGGCAAATTCCAAAATAAAACTGATTCAAAAAAATATCGATTATAGTCTTCCGCCGGTTCAAGCCGATGCCGAAATGCTTAAGCAGGTCATTTTAAATTTGATTATTAACGCAATAGATAAAAAATACGGAACCGATAATAAGTTAATAGAAATAACCGCGTTTTTGAAGGGCGGGCAAGTAAATATAGAAATTGCGGATAACGGAGAGCCTATAAGCGCAGAGAATATAAAGAAAATATTTAATCCGTTTTTTACTACAAAAAATTCCGGTTCCGGACTCGGACTTCCGATATCTTTGCGAATAATGAAACTGCACGGCGGAAGCATAAAAGTTTTTAGCGAAGAGGATAAAACGGCTTTTATTATTATTATACCGGCAGCCGGCGGCGGAAAGACCTTGAATAGTCAACCGGACGATACGCAAGCCTGAAACTTGTATTAAATTTGTATTAAAGGTTAAATAAATACGGAAAATTATATATGTCCGATACGATTAATAAAAATAGAAAATTGCTTTTAGTGGACGACGAAAAAAATCTTCTCAGGGTCGTAAGCCTTAATCTTGCAAAACGCGGGTTTTCGGTCGATACGGCTATAAGCGCCGAAGAGGCGCTAAACTTTTTAAGCGGCGGCGGCTACGACGTCATAATCTGCGACCTCCGCTTAGGCGGCATGAGCGGAATAGAATTATTGTCAAAAGTTAAAGAAGACGACGAGAAAGGAGATAAAAATACCGTATTTATAGTTATAACGGCGTTCGGAACGATTAAACAGGCGGTTGAAGCCATAAAACTTGGAGCGGACGATTTTATATCGAAGCCGGTCGATATAAACAGTCTGGTAGAGACTATAGATTTAGCCCTAAGGAGAAAGAATCACGCAAAAGTAGATAATACGGATAATTTCGAAATGCAAAACGGTTCGGGGTTAAACGGGAATATCTTTAAAGATTTTATTTTTAAAAGTCCGGCAATGAATAAAATTTTAAACGAGGTCAAACTTACGTCGAAATCGCAGTCTAACGTTCTTATAACCGGCGAAACCGGAACAGGCAAAGAAGTGCTGGCAAAGGTTATCCACATGCTTTCGGGCAGAAACGGAGAATTCGTTCCTATAAATTTAAGCGCAATTCCGGAAGGACTTATGGAAAGCGAGCTTTTCGGCTTTGAAAGGGGAGCATTTACTGGCGCTGTTTCCGGCAAAAAAGGAAAATTTGAAACGGCTAACGGAGGAACCCTGTTTTTGGATGAGATTGCCGATATGCCTCTGTCGATGCAGGTAAAACTTCTGAGGGTAATTCAGGATAAAGAATTTTCGAGAATAGGTTCGAACGACGGAATAAAACTTAACGCAAAAATAATATCCGCTACGAATATTCCTCTTGAGAATGCCGTTATCGAAAAGAAGTTCAGGGAGGATCTTTTTTACAGGATTAATGTCCTGCATTTCAAAATTCCGCCTTTAAGGGAAAGAAAAGAGGATATTATTCCGCTTGCAAATTTTTTTGTTAAAAAGTATTGCGCTATAAATAAAAAAAATATCGGCGGCATAAGCGGTTCCGCTATAAATATTTTGAAAAATTATACGTTTCCCGGAAACATAAGAGAGCTGGAAAACATAATTGAAAGAGCCGTCGTAGTCTGCACGTCGGATTCTATAATGCCGGTCCATCTGCCGAAAACATTTACCGCAGATTCGGGCCGCGAAGCAGAAACCGAAACCGAAAAATTTCGGCATATCGATTCCGCTATAAATCTTGACGGGCTTGAAATGGAACTGATAAAGAATGCTCTCGAAAAAAACAATCATAATCAGACTAAAACAGCTGCATCGCTCGGAATTACCAGAAAAAGGCTTATCACAAAAATAAAAAAATACAACCTTTAAATTTTAAACATATTTATTTCGGAAGAAAGTTTTTCGGAAAGTTTAGACAGTTCTATAGAATTTGAATAAATTTGTTCGACGCTTATAGAATTTAACTCTCCGGCTTTCAGTATCGAATCCGTAGAACCGGATATTTCCTCCGTAGCCGTCGATTGTTCTTCCGCCGCCGCCGCAATTTGCGTAATCATATCTTTCAGCTTGTCGGCAAGGTTCATTATTATTTTTATTTTTTCGCCGGCTTTTTCCGCCGAATTTACGCCGTTTTTAACTTCGGCTTTGCCGGTATCCATAGAATCGGACGCTTTTTTTGAATCGACCTGGATTGATTTTATCATTTCCGTTATCTCTTTTGTCGCTTTTGTAGTTCTTTCGGCTAATTTTTTTACTTCGTCGGCTACTACCGCAAAACCTCTTCCCTGATCTCCTGCGCGGGCGGCTTCTATTGCGGCGTTCAAAGCAAGAAGGTTAGTCTGGTCGGCAATATCGTCTATTACCGAAATAATTTCGCCTATTCTTTGGGAAGACTGCTCCAGTTCCCCCATTACTTCTCCTACTTTATCCACCGCGTTCTCTATGGAGTTTATATTGGAAATTACCTCTTTTACGGCTGAATATCCGTCCTGGGTAGCCTTTTGGGTTTTATCGGCTTCCTGTGCGCCGTTAGCCGAGTTTTTTGCGACCTCTAGAATAGCCTGCGTTATTTGTTTTATCGATTCCATTATAGACGTATTGTCTTGTTTCATATTGTCCATGTTTTTTTTAAGCTCTTTCGACAAATCGTTAAATTTTACTCCTGAAGTCGAAATTGATTTTGCGGCAGAAGAGATAGAGCCGACATTTTTAAGCAGGGAATCGATCAGTGAATTTATGCTGTAGATCAGCATTCCCGTCTCGCTTTTAGGATTGGCTTTAAGATTGATTTTAGAAGTAAGGTCGCCGCCTGACACTTTTTTGATAAACTTTACCACCGTTTGTATTTCGTCGATCAAATATTTTTTAAAATAAAGAACGGTAAGTAAAAGAACGATTAATATTAAAAAGGGAGTAAAAAGAAACATGTTTAATAACGTAGTCATTTTTTTTGCCATACTATCGGAAATATTATGCCTGAAATAGTCTAAGTATGAAATAATTTTATTTGAACCGTTTTTGAAAAAAGAAATATTGCTTTTTGGGCCTATTTTATATGGATTTTTTAATAATTTAACGACATACGGCCTATAGTATTTCATAAATCTTTTAAGCCTTTCGACTTTAAGTTTCATTGCGGGAGTTTTAAATACCGAAGGTCTTTTTAATAAATTTTTTTTAATTCCGTAAAGTGTTTTAAAATTTTCATGAGAAAAACCGGAATAAAATCCGTTTATAGAAAGTATATTATTTTTTCTTGCCTTGCTTATTTTAAATTTTAAAGTTTTTATAACGGAATCTATTTTTGAAATATTTAATTTACGTTTTCTTAATTTATTTAAAGCGATCTCCGATTTTCTAAGTTTTGTTAAATATATTAGATTCGTAATGTCTCTGTTTACGCGCATTAAAGAAACCATGGTGCTTCCGAGAACAAGCTGGGTATAAGACCTGTTTTTAAAGCCGCTGACGAAACCGTAAACAAAAAAACTTAAGAGCAAAAAACCTATAAATAATATTATTGCGGCAAAATACAGCCTGTTTTTAAAAGACGAAAGCATAATTTAACTCTCCATTATTGTTAAACAATTTATTTTTTCAATTTTTTATAAATTTTAGACGGCGATTATAAAAAAATATCATATAAATGCATAAAATGTAAAGAAATTTTTTTGCAATTAATTTTAATTTAATAAAATCGGCGTTATTTTATTTTTTTGTCCTGTTCGGCACAGTTAATGCTATTATTTTTGTCCAAAAATGGACAAAAATAAAATTGCTGTCCAAAAAATAAAGGTTTTTAAAGCGTATTTAAATATGGCATTATTTTTGCATACATAATAATTAAGTCAGGTTAGGCTTATTCAATAAAAAGTATAAATATAAGAGGTGAATCAAATGGGGTTAGATTTAAATATTACGTTAGCCGTGGCTTTTTTCGGAGGCATACTTGCTTTTTTTTCTCCTTGCGTTATCCCTCTTATCCCTGGTTATATATCGTTTATCAGCGGGGTCGGCATGGAAGGGTTGATTTCCGAAAAAAAGGATTACAAAGTAATTCTAAAAGTTTTTATAGCGTCTATTTCTTTCGTAATAGGTTTTTCTATTATATTCGTCGCATTAGGAATGGGATCCGAAACAATTTTCGGGAACCTTCTAAAAACGCATACAGGATTAGTCAGAATAATAGGGGGCATAGTAATAATTATTTTCGGATTGTACTGTCTGGGGCTTTTTAAAATAAGCTTTTTAAACAGGGAAGTAAACTTTCTTCCTTGGAAGAAAAAAGGAGGAATAATATTCGGTTCTATTTTTCTTGGAATTGCATTTGCGGTAGGCTGGACGCCCTGCGTAGGGCCTATTCTTGCTTCCATCCTTCTTTATACGTCTATGGGCGCTTCCCTTGGAAAATCAGCCGAACTTTTGTCGGTATTCAGCATAGGACTTGGAATACCGTTTATTTTAACCGGTATATTTATTACGTATTTTATAGCTTTTTTTAAAAAAATAAAGTCGCACCTTAATTTATTTTCCATAATTTCCGGAATTTTTTTGATACTGATGGGGATACTAACGATTACCGGCAATTTTGAAGCTATTTCGCAATATATTATAGGTAAATTTTAAATGCAGGGTAAAGCGTAAATTAACTAAACTATTGACAAATATAGGATATATATTATAATTAAATTGTATTATGTTATAATTTTGTAAATTAATATATTATTATATTTTAACATTAGAATATACGAATATGTAAATGTTAACAATAGAGGAAAGAATGAAAAAAGAATATTTATATTTATGGCGGCGCTATTCGGTTTTTTTGTTATTGTCCGCAATATTATTTTTACCGGCAGCGGCATCGCCTCTTTTATCGCCTGTTAATGCTTATGCGGGCGGTCAAAGCAATTCGGGAACAATAAAATGGGAAAGTCTTACCGCTGCGATAAAAAATAACAAACTGCATAAAAAATTTTTTTTGATGCATTTCTATTTTCCGACCTGCGCATACTGCATTAGAATGAACAGACATGTTTTTAACGGCAAAAGCGTCATAAATTATGTGAATAAACATTTTCACCCGGTGCTGGTAAATATTTACGGCAATAAAAAGATTTTATACTTCAACGGATCTTATTTAACGGAAAAACAGTTGGCGGCAAAATTTAATATTACCGGAGTTCCGGCGGAGATTTTTTTTACCCCTGATTATAAAAAAATATTTCTGCTGCCCGGTTACTGGAAAAAAAGCGATTTTATGCTGGTGTCGAGATGGATCGCTTCGGGTAAATATAAAATTGAAAGTTTGAGAAAATTTTCGCAGAATTATAATAATTAAATAATTATTAACTTTAACTATTTATTAAGGAGGTTCTAAAGATGGGTAACAACGTATCAAGAAGGGATTTTATGAAAAAAACGGCCGCCGCCGCCGCATTGATTCTTGCAGGTCCGGCAGCCGGCGTTTTAGATGCGCAGAATGTTTTTGCGGCGGCTAAAAAGAAAGCTTCCGTTGCTCCAATCGTTAAGTCCGACGTAAAAGAAATAGAAGGCAAAAAGGTTATATGGCTCGCCGAAAACTCTCCGGAGTATAAAAAAATGATGCTGCCTAAGATTAATTTGCCTCTTATTGCGCAAAACGGAGGACTGGTTCCTTTGACTATCGACTCTAAACATCCTATGAAAAAAGGAAATTATATTAAAGCATTTCATGTTTATGATTTTAACAATCCGGTGTCTAAAGTAGCAACGTTTAATTTGACCCCTGAAAATGGAAAGGCATATATATCTTCCCGAATTAAAATTCAGCAGGATTCTTACGTTCAGGTAGTTACCGAGTTCTCGGACGGTAAAATGTTCGGAGGCAAAAAATACATAAAAGTTACGGTAGGCGGCTGCTGATATTAGAATTATTTAAACGTTTAAACGATAAATCATAACTAAATAAATAAGAGGAGCGTATAAAATGAAAATAGGATCCATTATGGTAAGAGTACCCAGAAAGGTTAAGAAAGGTGAAATATTTAAAGTAATGTCCATAACAAAACATCCCATGGATACAGGTCTCGTTAAAAATCCAAAAACGGGAAAGATAATACCTATGTGGATTATTAATAAAGTCGATATTTATTACGATAAAAAATTGGTAACGAGCTGCGATTACGGAATTGCCGTTTCGGCAAACCCTTTTTTGGCATTTTATTTAAAAGCCGATAAAAAAGCGCCTTTAGAATTTGTTATGTACGACACCCGTCATAATATTTACAAAAAAAAGGTTATGATAAACGTCGAATGAATAAAAAAATAAACACAAATTATTATGAAGGGGGCTTAATTATTAATGTTAAATAAAAAAAAGATTACTGGATTTGCGGTATTTTTAACTGTAATAATTTTAATATCCGTTTTTTGCGGGACAGCCGTTTTTGCCGGAAACTCTTACGGGGTAAAGATTCCAAAAGGACCGTTTTATATTTTGAAAGTAAAAAAAAGATTTAAAAATGCGCTTTTCGACCTTAAACAAGGAATAGAAGATGCAAATTTCAGCATACTTGCCGTTGCTCCCATATCGACGGGCATAAAAGGCATAGGACATAAAATACCGCATCTGAAGGTTATAGATTTTTGCAACCTTCAAGACGGCTACGACCTTTTAAAAAACAACATGAATTATGCGGCATTTATGCCATGCAGAATAGCCATATACAAAGACGGAAAATATACTGTTATGATATCTTTTCTGCCGACTTATTTTTCTAAATTTTATAAAAACACGCCGGAGCAGAAAAAAACGGTTATAAAAGTTACCAAGCAGATAATAAGGATAATGAATTCCGTAAAGACGGGGTTTTAATAGTTATCGATAAAAATTACATAATTCAAATTTACCAGCAAAAAAAGGGGGCTATAATTAAATGGATTTAAAAAACGTTTCCAGAAGAAGTTTCATAAAAACTGCCGCCGTCCTCGCAGGGGCGGCGGCAGTTAATCCCGTTAATCTTTTAAAGTTCAAACCGGTAGGCAATTTGACTATTATATGGAATTCGGACTCCCATGCCCATTTAAAGCCTACTCTTTACATGGAGCCTTCCGTAAATATAGGTCCTCATTTTATGAACGGAAGACCGGGTCATCTCGTAGGAGATTCTTTTAATCTCTACTACGATATAAAACCGAAGTCCGCAATGGGCTACTTCTGCTCTTACGTCGATTTTATAAAATTAAATAAAGAATACGGTCCGATGGGCGGTTACGCCCATATGGCTGCGGTATTCAACAAAATAAAAGAAGAAAGATACGGCAAAACCATAATGCTCGATACCGGCGATTCATGGCAGGGAACGGGCATTGCACTGCTTACGAAAGGAATGGCCGTCGTAAACGTCCAGAATGCCATGGGATACGACGCTATGACGGGGCACTGGGAGTTTTCTTACGGCAAACAAAGGCTGCTTTCAAACATAAAGTCGTTAAAATTTCCGTTTATCGCTCAGAATGTTTTCGATGTATGGGGAAACAGAGTTTTTAAACCGTATATAATAAAAGAAGTCAACGGATTAAGGGCAGGGATAATCGGACAGGCGTTTCCGTATGTTCCGATAGCCCAGCCTTTAAATTTAACTAAAGGCTGGAACTTCGGCATTAATACAAGCCATGCCCAGAAAATGGTCAATGAATTAAAAAATAAAGAAAAGGTAGATTTGGTAGTCGTTCTTTCGCATAACGGACTCGAAGTGGACAGAAAGTTCGCATCCCTTATTAACGGAATAGACATTATAGTCGGCGGACATACCCACGACATACTTCCCGACCCTCAGATTATAAACAATACAATAATAGTTCAGGCAGGAACGCACGGAAAGTTCGTCGGCAGGATAGATTTAAACGTCAGGGATAAAAAAATAACCGATTACGACCATAAACTGATTCCTATAGTTACTGACTGGATTAAGCCCGACCCTGAAATAAGCAGATTAATCGATAAAGAATATGCTCCCTATGCCGATACTTTAAACGAAGAACTGGGAAAAGCCGAAGACCTG
>JAJYPL010000034.1 GCA_021795355.1 bacterium
TTGAAATAAATATTTTATATAAAAAGGTTTGCCGCCGGTTGTAAAAATATCTATAGTTCCGTTAGCGCGGTTTATAAAAATCCTTTTAATATGAGTTATATTTTGTGAAAAAGCATAAGTTTTCCGCGCTTTAAACTGTATAACTCCGGCGAAAACCGCGAATAACGCAAGGCAGAATATTAATAATTTATACGTCTTTTTCATTTTTTATATGCTTCCTTTAGTAGAAGGAATTCCAAAATCGCCGACGATTTCAAGGGCGTCCGAAACCGCTCTTCCCGCAGATTTGAAGACTGCCTCGACCATATGATGTATGTTCGATCCGTATTGAATATTTATATGGAGACTTATAAGGGCATTTTTACAAACCGCATCGAAAAAAACGTTAGAATATACGTAAAAAAATTTATCTACCAATATTTCTCGCGATTCCTGCTTGGAAATCCTTAACGAAGATTTTAAAAATTCTTTACCGGATTGAGATATATCCTCCCCAATAAATCTGTAAACGAAAAAAGACCTGCCGCAAAAATCTGCCGTGGATTGAACAAGCGATTCATCCATGGGAACGGATGAGAAACCGTATCTTTTGATGCCCCTCTTATCGCCGGATAATTCTTTAAATGCATGTCCTATAACTATACCGGTATCTTCTATGAGATGATGCAGATCAACCCCTATATCGCCTTTCGCTTTAAGAGATATATCGCAGCCGGAATGTTTTGAAAACTGTTCCAGCATATGATTGAAAAAGGGAACGCCCGTATCTATTTTATAATTTCCTTTTCCGTCGATATTTAATTCCAGTTTTATATCCGTTTCGGTAGTCTTTCTTACAAATTTACCTTTTCTTGCCTTTTTTTTTATCGTATTTTTTTCCGGCATGCAGATTTTACCTTCCCGAAGAATGTATTATTATACTTTTATTTCATTATAGCACATTAAAAACGGCCGCAATTATATTTTTTTTAAATACAGGGACAGAATTCAATTCTGTCCCTGTCACAAATTATCGGCGAACTCCATAAAATAATCGATTAATTTTTTATTTTCTTTTGCGGTGCCGACGGTTATTCTGTAATAAAGCTCCATGCCGCCGGTAAAATTTCTTATTATTATATTATTATTGTTTAAAAAATTATCGAATTTAACCTTATGTTTTTCGTCGTTAAGTTTTATAAGTAAAAAATTTGCGTCGGAACGATAAACTTTAATAAAAGGTAATGCGCTTAGTTTTTCATATAAAGCTTTTCTCTGTTTTACGGTCTTTTTTATATTTTTTTCGAATTCGCCGAAATTTTTTAAAAAAAATTCTATGGAACTCAACGTTAAGGAATTTATATTATAGGGTAATTTTATTTTTTTAAATTCGTTTATGAATTTATCGCCTGAAAAAAGGAGTCCGAATCTTAATCCTGCAAGCCCTATTTTAGAAAAAGTTTTTAAAACTATTAAATTTTCATACTTCGGCAGTTCATTTAAAAAAGACTTTTCGTCCGAAAAGAATATATATGCTTCATCGGCTACGACTAAGTTGTTTTTGTTTTCCAAAAGACCGTATATGATTTTGCGGTTAAAATGATTGCCCGTAGGATTATTGGGATAGCTGAGAAAATATAAATTTTTCTGGTTTTTATCGTCGATTAACGCTATATTAGCGGGTAAATCAAAATTTTCATCGTTTAATTTTATTATTTTTGCGTTTAAATCGTTATATTTAGCTATAATTTCGTACATTGAAAAAGAAGGCGAAGGTATATTTACCGTAACGTCCTTCTTTAAACTGAGCAGAATAATGGATATAAGTTCATCCGAACCGTTGCCGAAAATAAAATTTTTCGGCGGAATTCCGTAAAATTTTTCGACTGATTCAAGCAGATTTTTAGAATTAGGGTCGGGGTAAAGATTTATCAGCGTGTCTTTTATATAATCGGCATATTTCTTTTTAATGTTTTTGCCGAGAATATAATTAGATTCGTTTGCGTCAAGTTTTAACGCTTTTTTATGCTGATCTACTTCGTTGACCTTATAAGCTTTTAGCTTGCGGACGCTGTCTTTAATAAAATTTTCTATATTAAACGAAGGCATGATTATTTTATCTTTTTTATTCTAAAACTTACCGATTCGTTATGCGCGCTCAATCCTTCGATTTCGGAAAAGAAATTGACGTCTTTTGCGCTTTTTATCAAAAAATCCGGACTCGAATAAATAACGCTTGTTCTTTTAAGAAACGAGACCGTATCCAAAGGGGAAAAAAACCTTGCCGTACCGCCGGTAGGAAGCACGTGGCTAGGACCGGCTACGTAATCTCCAAGCGATTCGGGAGTATTTGCTCCCATAAATACGGCGCCTGCATTTTTTATCGCAAAAAGTTTATCGAAAGGGTCTTTTATATATAGCTCTAAATGTTCCGGCGCAAGTTCGTTGGCAATATCGATAGACTCGTCTAACGATCCCGTTATTACTAAAGACGCATTATGATTTATCGACTTCTCTATTATTTCTTTTCTTTTTTCGCGCTTAATTAATTTAGGAAGCATTTGTTTGATTTTTTTTATAATCTCGGCGCTGTCGCTGATAACGGTAGAAATCGCCATTTCGTCGTGCTCCGCCTGGGACATCATATCGACTGCCGCAAGTTCCGGATCGGCGTATTCATCGCACACTATCGCAATTTCGCTCGGCCCGGCTATCATATCTATATCGACGTCGCCGTAAACCATTTTTTTTGCCGTTGCTACGTAAATATTGCCCGGACCGGCTATTTTATCTACGGCGGGAATAGTTTCTGTGCCGTAAGCAAGGGCGAATATAGCCTGCGGACCGCCTATTCTAAATATTTTTTCTATTCCGCACAAAACCGCCGCAGCGATAACGTAATTATTTAACTGTTTTGACGGAGGAGTAACTGCTATAACGTCTTTAACTCCTGCCGCAGCCGCGGGTATCGCATTCATAATAACGGACGAAGGATAGCTCGCTTTGCCGCCGGGAACGTATATGCCGACTCTTTTAAGAGGCGATACGAGCTGGCCGGTTATAAGACCCGTTTCGGCGTCGTTTGAAAACCATGTATTGATTTTTTGTTTGGAGTGATAGTCGTAAACTCTTTTTATCGTGTTTTCGATACTATTTCGTTCATCTTTAGTTAAAGAATTTACGGACTTGTTTTTTTCTTTTTTGCCTATTAAGAATTCTTCCGGCGTCAGGCTGACTTTATCGAATTTATCGGTATATAAAGTTAAAGCTTCGTCTCCGTCTGCAATAACGTCTTTGCGTATGGCTTTAAGTTCCTGCTGTATTTTATCGGCAAATTCAAACTGGCCGAGCCTTCTTTCCTTTAAAAATTTTTTAAAATCGTTTTTATTTGAATCAAATACCCTCATTTTTGTTAACCCGTTCTTTTAAATCTTCTATTAAAGCCGCAATATCCGCCGAATTTATTTTAAGGCTTGCCCTGTTGACTATTAATCTTGAAGTAACATGAACTATATCTTCGATAGGAATTAAATTATTCTGCCTTAAGGTTTCTCCGGTAGAAACTAAATCTACTATAAAATCGCACAGTCCGGAAATCGGTGCAAGTTCTACGTTTCCGTATAACTTTATGATTTGAACGTTTGAAACACCTTTTTTATTAAAAAAATCCCCGGCAATGCGCACGTATTTAGTGGCAACTCCGATATTTACTCCGGAATAATATAATTTATTTTTTATATCGTCGTCTATTTCAGGAAAACGGTCATCGTCATTTAAATTATTATTTTTTCCGAATATTAAATTTTTGCGCGCCGCAACGACTACTTTGCATTTTCCTATGCCAAGGTCTAAAGGTTCGTATATATTTCTGGGTTTTTCCAGCAAAACGTCTTTGCCTGCGATACCGGCGTCGGCCGCTCCGTACTCTACGAAAGTAGGTACGTCTAAAGGCTTTACTATAAGCAGGCTTACGACATCGTCTTCGTAATCGAAAATAAGTTTCCTGGAATCGTAATCGGCGTCCGGATGTTTAATATATCCCGATTCTCTTAAGAATCTTAAGGCATCTTTAAGCACTCTGCCTTTAGGAACTGCAATTTTAAGCTTCTTGAGTTTACGATATTTTTTATTTTGGGAAATTTTCATTAATATATAAATAAATATTTTTATTTCAAGCAGTCTTACTGCAAACAGCGTCGCTAAATTTCGATTCGTCGTCGGGTACCGGAGATATATCGTTTGCTTTTACCCTTGAAATTATAGCCCCGAGAGCGGTCAGCTTTTTTTCCATTCTTTCGTATCCGCGGTCAAGATGATATATTCTCGAAACGGTGGTTAAACCGTCCGAAGAAGCTAATCCGGCAAGAACGAGGGAAGCGCTTGCCCTTAAGTCGGTTGCCATAACTTCGGCTCCCGAAAGTTTTTTAACCCCTTTTACTATAGCAAAATTATTTCTCACTTTAATATTCGCTCCGAGACGAATAAGTTCGGCAACGTGCATAAACCTGTTTTCAAAAACGTTTTCGGTAATAACGCACAATCCGCCGGAAAGCGTCATAAGAGACATAATCTGTGCCTGCATATCCGTAGGAAAATCAGGATAAGGAGCAGTAGAAATATCTACGCTTTTAATAACTTTAGACCCCTTAACCCTTATCGAATTCGACGAGTTTATAATAATCTTTACGCCCGCTTCCGAAAGCTTATCTATAACCGATTTCAGATGATTAACATTAAGATTTTTAAGAACTATATCGCCTTTAGTTATGGCGGAAGCCACCATGAAAGTTCCCGCCTCTATTCTGTCGGGAAGCACTCTATGGCATAAGCGGTTAAGTTTTTTAACTCCCTTTACGGAAATAACGGACGGCTCTATTCTTTTTATATCGGCTCCGCCGTTGTTAAGAGCGGTAATCATATCGTCTATTTCCGGCTCCCTCGCCGCATTTTTTATAATAGTAGTGCCTTCCGCGAGAACCGCCGCCATAATGACGTTTTCCGTTCCGGTAACCGAAGGAATAGGAAAATTTATAACCGCGCCTTTGAGCTTATCGGCAAAAACTTCGACATATCCATGATCGACTTTAACCGTAGCTCCAAGCTGTTTTAAAGCGTTCAGATGAAAATCTATAGGTCTTGCGCCTATGGCGCATCCGCCCGGAAGAGATACTCTCGCGCGTTTATATTTGGCGATTAGCGGACCGAGAACCAGAACCGAAGCCCTCATAGTTTTTACCAAATCATAAGGCGCATCGAAGTTATTAATACCGGAAGTATTAATAACCAGCTTATCGGCGGCATCGCTTTTTTTTATTACGGCGCCAAGGCTGATTAAAAGTTTTTTTATCGTTTTAATATCTTCGAGATCGGGGACATTTTCGATTTCGCAGTCGAACTCGTCAAACATTATAGACGAAACTATTATCGGCAAAGAAGCATTTTTAGAGCCGCTGATAGAAACTTCTCCTACTAAAGAAAATCCTCCTTCTATGACCATTTTATCCATATGTAATTTTTACCGCCCTCTCTTTATTATTTAAATCGTTAATAAAACCGATTTTCTTAAATTTTAAATTGATATTGTTAAACTTTTCTTCAAATAAAGACTGAATTTCTTTTTTTTTGCGATAATCAATCTCTAAAATCAGCGTTTTATTTTTTTCGCAGGCAAACGACGCGGCGTCAAATATTTTTCTATAAAATAAAAGTCCGTCTTTGCCTCCGTCTAAAGCTCCTACGGGTTCGTAAAATTTAATATCGCCATCCAGAGACGCTAAATCTTTCGTAGTTATATACGGCGGATTCGATATAATTAAATCGTAATTATTCAGATTATAAAAATTAAAGTCTCCGGCACTTGTATTTAAAGATAAATTTTCGCCGCCGTTTAATTTGAGTATGTCTAAAAAAACCGGAACTACTTTTTCTTGAACGCCGTTATTAATTATATTTTTTTTTGCGGTTTCTAAACTCGTTAAGTTGTTATCCGCAGCATAAATTATAACATTATCAAAATTCTTTGCAATAGAAATCGCAACGGCTCCTGAACCCGTACCGAGATCTATAACGTAAATCTTTTTTTTATATATGCCGTAAAGCCTTCGTATTTCCTCTATTGCGGCATCGACTAAACATTCGGTATCGGGTCTCGGTATCAAAACCGATTCGTCAACGTAAAAATTTAAAGAATAAAATTCTCTATTTTTAACTATATAAGCGAAAGGTTCCTTTTTAAACCTTCTCTCTATTAATATTTCGAAAGTTTGTTTTTTTTCCTCCGAAATATTATCTTCATATGAAACAATAATTTTTTCTAAATTTAAACCGAGGGCATATTGCATTAAACCGAGCGATTCATTGTACGGATTTTGTATTCCGGCTTCTTTCAGCCTGTATTCTCCGTGTTTAATTAATTCGTAAATAGTCATCTTATTGCAGTTGTTTCTGCGATTCGATATAATCCGCCAAAGGTATTAAAAGTTCGTCTAATTCGCCGTCCATAAAAGAAGACAGCTTATGTATGGTTATACCGGCGCGGTGGTCGGTTATTCTGCCTTGCGGAAAATTATAAGTTCTTATTTTTTCGCTTCTGTCGCCGCTTCCTACCATACTTTTTCTATTTTGAGCCTCTATGCTTTTTTTATCGGCTTCTATCCTGTTTAAGAGGCGCGACCTTAATATTCTAAGGGCTTTAGCTTTATTTTTGTGCTGAGATTTTTCATCCTGGCAGGTAACGACTAATCCCGACGGAATATGTGTAACCCTCACTGCCGAATCGGTCGTGTTGACGCTCTGTCCGCCGTGTCCGGAAGACCTGTAAACGTCTATTCTTAAATCTTCGGGATTTATTTTTAAATCTATTTCTTCGGCTTCCGGCATGACTGCAACCGTAGCCGCAGAAGTATGAACTCTTCCCTGCGTTTCCGTCGCCGGAATCCTCTGAACCCTGTGTACTCCGCTTTCATTGCGCAAAAGACGGAATGCATCTTTTCCTTTCACCGAAACTATGGCTTCCTTTAGTCCTCCGGTAGAGGAAGGGCTTAAAGAAATAGCTTCGAATTGAAAATTTTTTGCTAAGGCATACTTATTGTACATTTTAAAAAGGTCGAGGGCGAAAAGAGCGGCTTCTTCTCCGCCGGTAGCGGCTCTTATTTCGAGAAGTATGTCTCTGTCTTGGGAATTTTCTTTGGGATAAAAGAAATCTTTAATTTCTTCGGCTATTTTATCGGCTTTGTCTTTCAAGGAATTTATTTCTTCGTTTTCTAAATCGACAAGGGCGGGATCGGACTCGGTTTTTATGAGCTTTTCAAGGTCTTTTATTTCGGATTCCGTTTTATTGTATTCCAAAAATTGTTCCGCGGTTTTTTTTATAGCGTTGTATTGTTTGGATAATTCTTTTATTTCCGGACTGAAACCTTTTGCGCTTTCTTCCTGTATTTTAGAATATAATTCCTCGGCTTTTTCGGATAATTCCGAGGCTTTTTTTATTAAGTTATCGTCAAGCATTAAACACATCCTTCAAAGCAATTAAGTGCGTATAGCAATAGTACAATTAAGTCTGCAGCGGAATTATGCGCCTCGCAAAGCAATTCGCAAATTAACTTGCCCCTTTATAGGCTGCGCATACGCCGTCATCGCAAGCATTCGCGGACGGAGTCCGCCGCAGCTCGCCAATTTCGCTTTGAAACATATAATAGAATAAAGGTTAAAAGTCAAGACCGCCTTTTAACCAGGACTTCCTGACGTCGGAAGGACTGCCGCACGAAAATTCCCCTTCGGAGCAATTTCCTCGGACGCACGACGGACCCGCTCCGTGAAAAACAGACGGAGCTATAGGATAGACCAATTTAAACATTTCGCGGGCTACCGACCTTATCTCCCACTGCGCCCTGTTGCATCCTCTCAACTTAAAAAAATGAAGCAGTTCCCTTGCATTCATAGTAAAAATAATCTGAGTTTCCGTCGCATTTGGAAGCAGATATCTGGCATCTTCCGCAGGAACGCCTTTTTCGATAAAATATCCGTAAAGCGAAAAAATATCTTCGGTTATTTTTTTATATTTTTCCAAAAATTCAGCATTGCAGGCTATCGAATCCGGAATAAGGTATTTAGGCTTATCTTCCTTGACGTACCGCTGGCTTCTTTGAGAATACGAAGCTATCCTATGCCTTACTAATTGATGGGAAGCGCTTCTCGACAATTTTTCAACGCCGAAAGTAAAATTAGAATGTTCGAGGACTGATTCGTGCCCCGACGTTCTTATTCTTTTAATTAATTTCCTCGCCTGCTCAAGCCCTTTCCCGCCGTCGTTAAAATCGGCTTCTATCTTGGCTATGCCGTAAGAACTATAGCATAGACGCGCTGCGGTCGCAATAGTAATTTCAGGCTTAGAAGTATAATTAATAAGCTTAACCATTCATGCAAGGAAAAATAATTAATTTATTTGTTTATTTTTTAGCGACGTTGTTTTTTACGCCGGCATATTTTTTGTTAAATTTATCTATTCTTCCGGCGCTATCGACAAATTTTTGCTTACCCGTATAAAACGGATGGCATTTTGAACATATATCGACGTGAATTTCCTCTACGGTGCT